>NZ_CP102267.1:990000-1307500 GCF_025148125.1 Blautia wexlerae DSM 19850 | reverse complement strand
TCATTGCTTTGGGATACAGCATTTTCTATGTAGAAGTGGAACTGCCCAATGGCTCTACAGGACAGCTGCTTGATATTATGGATTACATCAGCAACAGTGTTATGATGCCATTTATCGCATTACTTTCCACCATCCTGATCGGATGGGTTATGACACCTGATTATGTCATTGATGAAATGGAACGAAACGGCAGCAGATTCCGCAGAAAAAAACTTTATCGAATCATGATCCGCTATGTTGCGCCGGTTATGATGTTTATCCTGTTTTTACAGTCAACAGGAGTTCTCTCATAAGCAAAAACTTAATATAACAAAAAAGGAATCTGTTTTCCTGGAAAAGTTTTGAAATAAACACCAGTAAAAACAGATTTCTTTTTTATTCAATCACTGACACTCATAAAAACAAATGAATTTATATGCCTGACCCCTGCAAAAATTCCTGCACTGCGCAAAGCGATCCCAGAATCTCTTCTGCGAGGGACTTCATCTCCTCCGTCACCTCCATCAGATCCGGCACCATGATCGGATGCATCCCTGCTGCATAAGCCGCCCTGATTCCATTATGAGAATCCTCAATCACATAACAATTCTCCGGTCTGGTTCCCAGTCGTCTGCAAGCCTCCAGAAAAATATCCGGTTCCGGCTTACTCCGTTCCACCATATCTCCCCCGATAATCTGATCAAAATATCCCAGCAGCCCGCCATCTGAAATCTCCGAACGCACCAGTGCCTCCCGGGTAGAACTGGCAAGCCCAATCTTAAATCCCCTCATCTTCAGATATTTCAAAAGCTCCTCAACCCCCTGCTTCTTTGCCAGTTTACCTCCGGAAGCATGACTGAAAAACACCTCTGCCATCTCCGCTTTATATTCCTCATATGGAAAATCTTCACCATAATGCTTCAGAAAAACCCCTTTACTTACAACACTATTTGTTCCCAGACACTCATGACATGCCGCCTCAACTCCTGCGATTCCATGACGTTCTGCCACTTCTTTCCACGCTTGAAGCACAAGAATCTCCGAATCAAAAATCACTCCATCCATATCAAATATCACTGTATCAATTCCACTCGCCATAACTTTTGATCCTTTCCTCTTTCTCTCTATCAGCAGACTTTCTCAGGCAAAAATATCTTTGACGACAGTCTGATCGACTTATTCAAACCATATATAAGCCAGTAGTCTGACAATCTATTTTTTCATAATATAACCAATCGCATCACGAATCTGCGACACATAAACCAAGTTGATTCCTTCCACTTTTCCAACAGAAGCCCTACACACTTCTGGCAGCACAACTGTTCCAAATCCCAGTTTTTTCGCCTCCTGCACACGCTGGCCTGCCATATTCACTGCGCGGATTTCACCACTCAGGCCAACCTCGCCAAACACCATCACATTATCAGGAATCACAATATCCTTCGCACTGGAAACAATCGCCAGACAGATCCCAAGGTCAATTGCCGGCTCTGTCATCTTCATTCCCCCTGCAATATTGACATAAGCATCCGATGCAGCCAGACGGAGTCCGACTTTCTTCTCAAGCACAGCCATAAGGAGATTCACTCTGTTAAAATCAGTTCCCACCGCTGTCCGCCTCGGAATCCCGAAATTACTCTGGCACACAAGTGCCTGAATTTCAACCAGAATCGGCCGGGTTCCTTCCATAGAACACGCCACAACAGAACCCGACGCATCCTCCGGTCTGCCATTCAGCATATATTCCGACGGATTCTTCACCTCCTCAAGACCTGTATTACACATTTCAAAAACACCAATCTCATTCGTAGATCCAAAACGGTTCTTTACTGCACGCAAAATACGGTAAGATGCGTGGCGATCTCCTTCAAAATAGAGCACGGTATCTACCATATGCTCCAGCACTCTCGGACCTGCCACATTTCCTTCTTTCGTCACATGACCTACAATAAAAATGGACACCCCCATCCCCTTTGCGATCTGCATAAGGATATTGGTAGATTCTCTCACCTGAGAGACACTTCCCGGTGCCGAACTTACATCTTCGTGAAACATAGTCTGAATGGAGTCGATTACAACCACATCCGGTTTTCTGCGCTCGATCACCTCACGTATCACTTCCAGGTTCGTCTCACATAAAAGCTGCATCTTATCCGTAAACTGCCCGATACGATTAGCTCTCAGCTTAATTTGTCTCAGAGATTCCTCGCCTGAAATATAAAGAACCGAAACCTGCTTCTCTGCCAGATTCCTGCACACCTGTAAAAGCAGCGTTGATTTTCCGATTCCCGGATCTCCTCCCACTAAAACAAGGGAGCCGGGGACGATACCGCCGCCCAGCACCCTGTCAAGTTCACCAATCTGAGTTGTCTGCCGTTCATCTTCTGACAGGCTGATGTCTTTAAGGATCACCGGTTCCTGCCTTTTTTCTGATGATTTCATTGCTCCAGAAGAGGATGGCTTCTTTGTGGAAACTGTCTCTTCCACAAAGGTGTTCCAGGACTTGCATCCCGGGCACTGCCCCATCCATTTTGCGGATTCATATCCGCACTCCTGACAAAAATATACCGTCTTTTTATTTTTCAGCATTTTACAATCTTTACTTCTACTCTTGCAGCATTGCCAAGTTCCACGCTAAAGGAAAGTTTACCGCCCAGGTTTGTTTTCATCTTACCTGTGCTTGCCTGCTCAATAAATACTTCATATTCTGTATCCGGCTCCATCTCCACTGTGATCTGTGCATCTTCCGGTCCCTCTACATGGAAATCCATTTGAGCTTCACTCTGTGTAAGATTAAATACTGCTGTTCCCGGAACTGATTCGTAAACGAACATTCCGTTTCTCTCGAGCTTGGTAATCTCCTTAAAAGTTTTTACTTTATACATATCGCCCTGATGCTGATAGTCTGATAATTTAGACTTCTGTGCAAGCTCATAGTCACCAAAGCTGATTGCCCCATTCTCTTCTGTACGGATTAATTCTTTTACTACTGCCATTTCCTATGTCCTCCTAAGACTCTTTTGTTTGCCGCTCCACCGGTTCATCTGCCGATGCCGTACAGTTTTTCACTATCTCTGTACTTTTCCGACATTTTATGTGCTTATTATATAATACATTCACTTTTTTGACCAGTATCTCACTGATTTTTTTATACTAATTTCACAATTTCTGTGAATCATGTGGGTCCTCTGCTTTAATTGTAAATATCTGTCTGCTCAGAGATTTCTACTGTTTTTTCACTTCAAATGCAATCTCGTTTTTATGAAGTTTCACCTGTACACTATCTCCACGTTTTACTCTGCCTTCCAGAATCTCGTTTGCAAGCGCATCTTCTATCTTACTCTGAATTGCACGACGCAGCGGTCTGGCACCATATTTATTATCAGAACCTTTTTCTGCAATAAAATCTTTCACAGCATTTGTCACTGTAAGATGAATTTCCATCTGTTCTGCACATCGTTTCTCCATTGTTTTAAGAAGCAATGTCACAATTTTCCGGATATCTTCTTTATTCAGCACATGGAACACCATGATATCGTCAATTCGGTTCAGGAACTCCGGTTTGAAAATCCGGCGCACTTCTTCCATCACACCGCCTTTCATTCGTTCATAGTCTTTCTTCTCATCATTATCAGACATGAATCCCAGACGTTTCGGCTCCATGATCGCCTGTGCCCCTGCGTTGGAAGTCATAATAATAATCGTCTGTTTGAAGTCGACTTTTCTTCCCTGTGCATCTGTAATATGACCGTCATCCAGCACCTGTAAAAGTATATTAAACACATCCGGATGTGCCTTCTCAATCTCATCAAAAAGCAATACACTGTACGGATTTCTGCGGACCTTCTCACTGAGCTGGCCGCCTTCTTCATATCCTACATATCCCGGAGGAGAACCGATCAGCTTGGAGACACTGTGTTTCTCCATATATTCGGACATATCTACACGAATCATCGCCTGTTCACTTCCAAAGACAGCTTCTGCCAGAGCCTTGGAAAGTTCTGTCTTACCAACACCTGTAGGTCCAAGAAAAAGAAAAGAACCAATGGGACGGTTCGGATCTTTAAGTCCTACTCTTCCCCGTTTCACTGCCTGCGCAACAGCTTTCACTGCCTCATTCTGTCCGATCACACGTTTATGAAGTTCTTTCTCCAGACGAGCAAGACGTTTGGTTTCTCCCTCTGTCAGTTTCTGAAGAGGAATCTTTGTCCAGTCAGAAATCGTCTCTGCAACAGCAGCTTCATCTACAACAAGTTTCTTCCTCTTATTTCTACGTTCAGTCTTAATGCGGATTTTCTCCATTTCGGCTTCCACTTCATTTTGGCGTACCTGTGCTTTTTTTGCGCGTTCAATATCTGCAGTCTTAACTGCCTGTTCTTTCTCCTCACGAAGTTCATTCAGTTCCAGTTCATATTGTTCCATTTCAGGTGCTGACTGATAACCCGCAAGCTGAACCTTTGATGCTGCTTCATCAATAATATCAATTGCCTTATCCGGAAGGAAACGGTCATTGATATATCTTTGTGACATTTTTACTGCTGCCTCAAGTGCCTCATCTTCAATCTTTACCCCATGATGTTTCTCATAATATGGACGCAGACCTTTAAGGATCTCAACAGTCTCCTCTGAAGATGGTTCTTCCACTGTCACCGGCTGGAATCTTCGTTCCAGTGCTGCGTCTTTTTCAATATATTTACGGTATTCCTCCAGAGTAGTCGCGCCGATAAGCTGAATCTCACCTCTGGAAAGAGAAGGTTTCAGGATATTAGAAGCATCCAGTGCTCCCTCCGCTCCACCTGCTCCGATGATGGTATGGATTTCATCAATGAACAGCAGAATTCCCTGATGTTCTTTTACTTCCTGGATCACATTCTTAATGCGTTCCTCAAATTCACCTCTGTATTTGCTTCCCGCAACCATGCCGGAAAGATCTAACACAACAAGACGCTTATCCTTCACTGTATCCGGAACCATTCCCATAACGATGCGCTGTGCAAGTCCCTCTACAATGGCAGTCTTACCTACTCCGGGTTCCCCTGTCAGACACGGATTATTCTTCGTACGTCTGCTCAGAATCTGAATCAGTCTGGTAATTTCTTTATCACGCCCTATCACAGGATCCAGTTTTCCCTCTGCTGCAAGCTGTGTCAGGTCACGACTGTACTGATCCAGCGTAGGGGTACTGGTCACTTTTTTGTTTCCCGCATTCCTTGCGTACTGAAATTCCTCTGCAATGGTATCATTGTCAAATCCCATAGCTGTCAGGATAGCCGCAAACAACTTCTGGATATTTACTCCCATTGTAAAAAGCAGTCTGGTCGCTACGCAGTCTGTCTCTTTCAGAAGCGAAAGCAACAGGTGCTCTGTTCCGCAAAGACATTCCATACTCTCAGCATCTTCCTCCGCCTGTTCAATGATCCTTCTTGCTCTCGGGCTGTACTGGGGATCTTTTGTTTCTGCTACCGCAGTATTGCCCTGAACCGGTGTAACCAGGCTGCTGATAAGTTCCCTGAGTTTTTCTTCTTCTACGTTAAATTCCTGCAGCACTTTTCCCGCAGTGCCTTCAGGTTCTTTCAAAAGACCTGCAAGAAGATGTTCTGTTCCGATATATCCATGTCCACAGGTTTTCGCAGTTGTCTTTGCCAATTTGAGGGCATTCTCTGCCTGTCTGGTAAATTGTCTCTCCATGTCCTCTCCTATCTGTTTTCATCATATTCGTCAAAAATCTCATCAATAAGCTGATGTACTTCCTCTCTGCTTACGCTCTTGCAACATCCTTTCGCAAGCGCCACCATGAGATTCTGTTTCAGTTCTTCCAATGCTTTCCGTTTATTTACATCAATAGAAATCACTGCACCACGTCTGCGGTCGATAGTGACAAATCCCTCCTGTCGCAACAGTGAATATGCTTTATTTACTGTATGCATATTTATCCCAACTGTATCTGCAAGCTGTCTCACTGATGGCAGTGTATCTCCCTCCTGCAGTCTTGACGTAGCAATCCCCATGATGATCTGATTGGTCAGCTGGATGTAAATGGCTTCATCACTGCTGAAATCTATTTCTATCATCATACGTTTTCTTCTCCTTTTTGTGTTACACATATCCTAGCACAAACCAGCATTTTTTGCAACAGAAAGACGTATTGCTGTATTATTTTTCAAAACAAAAAGGGGTGTACTGCCATGTTCTCACACAGCATGCACACCCTTTATCTTCTTTCTGTCAACTGAATTTCATCTACATGACTTGATTATTTTAAGCCAATGATCTTATTGAGCTGTTCTCTGTTCAGAACAAGGTTAAAGCCTAATGGATTAACTGCATAAGCCATTGCCTTATCGATTAACAGCTCCGGAAGTTTTGCAAACGGTACTTTCGCAATACGCAGCTTCTGACCTTTTGTAAACTTCTCAAGTTCCATAACGTCTGTAAATACAGGCTGGAGAATTTCTTCTTTTTTATTTTTGAGATACGGAATATTGATCTTCTTAGGATCTTCAGGATCTACATTCATAGCAACCAGATATTCGGATTTCTTCAGGTTTACGATCAGTTCTTCCTCAAGCTCACGAAGATTTCCATGCTGATCCTTCTCTACCGGACGGCGGAGTTCCTGCATAAAGTAAATGCCGGAAAGCTCCAGTGTAGGATTCAGAAGCGGTCTCTTAGCCGGCTCAATCTTGCTCATATCTGCCTGTTTTGCAACATCCGGAAGATCAATCTCAATTTTATCTTCACCATCTACCCATACAACTGTATTTACGCCAATTGCATAGAAAGTTCCATATAATCTGGGATAATCCTTCTTGGTAAATTTCATACCCATAAGAAGAACCTTTTCTTCCAGCATTTTTTTGCCGAATTCTTTGATTCCTTCTTCTGTGGAAAAAATCCATGCCTGGTCATTATAAGTCTCTTCGTCACATTTCACATATGGCAGTTTGGTAGCCTGTGAGTATGCAACAAATACTGTCTCTCTGTTCTGTAATTCCTTGATTGCTTCTTCTTTGCTGATTCCCATTATTTTATCCTCTCTGTCTCATTTCTTTTATGATCTTTTTCATTTCCTTATCAACACGATAAGACTCTGTGATCTTCTGTAGTGATTTCTTATATGTAAATTCATCCAGTTTGTGACCGTCCTGCAAGTATGTCAGCATCTCATCCGGAAATGCCGCAAAATATACAGATACTGCCCACGCCACTGCCATCTTTGCATAATATCCCTGCTGAGTGATACTCTCCAGACGTCTGATACTCTCTTTCAAATATTCACGCTTCACAAAATGTCCCAGAAGCATGACTGCCGCAAATCTTGCTTCGTATTCTTTATTCGAAGTAAAATACGTTTCAATAAAATCCCAGTATTCTGTCTGGTATTTATCTGCATCTTTTAATGTACTGCAAAAGCAATCGCATACTGCCCAGTTATTAATGTCCGGCACAAATTTTGCCACATATGTTAAGCGTTCTTTGCATTCCATCTTTGCATAAGCGCTCACCAATCCGCGAAGCATCGTTTCTTCATACCACTGGTCATCCGCCTGTTCAAACCATTCCTGCCAGTCCATACCAGAAAGCTGCTTTGCAAATTTTCGCAACACCGGAAGTCTGATTCCCATAACATTATCCACACCCGGCAGAAGATTGCTGTGAAAATCCCGATAACCGGTATCTTCATTCTCCTGCAGAAACTGGCGCACCATATGTGTCGTCACCTGAATCTCTTTCTGACTTTTCCTGTTCATAATATTTCTCCCATTACTGTGCATATGCTGAACAGTAACTTTCTCCTTGCTGTTTCTGCTACGTTACAATTCATCTCAATCTGTAACTTTGCTTTACAGCACTTTTCTATTTTATAACAGATTGCATGAAAAGTAAAGGAAATCGCTCGTATTATTTATGCAAAATAATTTATGTGGATTCTATCGTTCTTTCAAAAAATATTACATCGAGATCATTTTGGACAGAAAAAGTATCTGCCAACCATAAAACAGGAGACAAGAATGGGACTTTTATCCCAGCTTTGTCTCCTGTTTATTTTTAAACATCAATATTTTTTATGCTTCATCAATTGCTTTTCCAATATCATGGCGCATATATTTATTTGCGAATGTAATCCACTCTGTAGCTTCATATGCATTCTTTCTTGCTTCTTTTAAATCTTTGCCTGTCGCAGTAATTCCCAGAACACGACCACCATTGGTAACAATCTGACCGTCTTTCAGTTTGGTTCCTGCGTGGAAGCAGTAATATCCGTCTTTGCCTTTGAAATTTTCAAAGCCGTACATTGGGATACCTTTTTCATATTTTACAGGATATCCATCACTTGCAAGTACTACGCACACTGCTGCATTATCCTCGAACTGAAGGTCTACCTGGTCCAGTGTTCCATTTACGCAAGCTTCCATTACTTCAATGATATCATTCTTCATACGTGGCAGGACTACCTGTGCTTCCGGATCTCCGAAGCGTGCATTATATTCCAATACCTTCGGGCCATCTGCGGTAAGCATAAGACCAAAGAAAATGATTCCCTTAAACGGGCGTCCTTCTGCAGCCATTGCGTCCACTGTCGGCTGATATACATATTTCCTGCAGAATTCATCTACTTCTTCT
This sequence comes from Blautia wexlerae DSM 19850, assembly GCF_025148125.1. Classification (NCBI taxonomy): domain Bacteria; kingdom Bacillati; phylum Bacillota; class Clostridia; order Lachnospirales; family Lachnospiraceae; genus Blautia; species Blautia wexlerae. The sequence continues at coordinate 1,298,896 of NZ_CP102267.1, read as the reverse complement.
GTATAGAACGGACTTGGGGAGAAAGTTCCCATTCCGCCAGTATTCAATCCCTGATCACCGTCCTGAGCACGTTTGTGATCCTGTGCGGATGTCATTGTACGGATAGTTTTTCCATCTACAAATGATAACACAGAGACTTCACGTCCTGTCATAAATTCTTCAATGACCATAGTATTTCCGGCATTTCCGAATTTCTTATCTTCCATGATCTCTTTTACGCCGTCTTCTGCCTCTTTCAAATCCTTGCAGATCAGCACTCCCTTGCCGAGTGCAAGACCATCTGCTTTCAGAACAATTGGAAATCTGGCTTCCGTGCGGAGATATTCCAGTGCTTTCTCAGGATCATCAAAATTCTCATATGCCGCTGTGGGAATATTGTATTTTTTCATCAGATCTTTTGAGAACGCTTTGGAGCCTTCAAGGATAGCTGCATTCTTTCTCGGGCCAAAGACTTTCAGACCACGTGCTTCAAATACATCTACCACACCGCCAACCAGAGGATCATCCATACCGATAATGGTAAGATCAATTGCTTTCTCCTGAGCAAAATCAGCAAGTTTCTCAAACTCCATAGCACCGATATCTACACATTCTGCAAGTTCTGCAATCCCTGCATTTCCAGGTGCACAATAAATTTTATCCACTTTCGGACTCTTTGAAACACTCCATGCAATGGCATGTTCTCTTCCACCGCTGCCTACGATCAAGACTTTCATTTTATTTTTGCTCCTTTATCTACTCTTCTGTATCAAATTCCTCTGTTTCTACTCTTCCATCCACCACTTTCACTTTGTCATTGGCAATAAGATTGATAGCTTTCGGAAGAATCTTCCACTCCGCTTTCTCCATAACACGTCTCTGAAGAACTTCCGGGGTATCATCAGATTTAATCTTTACGGCCTTCTGAAGAATGATCGGACCTGTATCTGTACCTGTGTCAACAAAATGTACGGTCGCACCTGTCACACGTACGCCTCTTTCCAGAGCTTTCTCATGTACATGCAATCCATAATAGCCCACTCCACAGAAAGACGGAATCAGTGACGGGTGGATATTGATGATCTTATTTGGATACGCTTCCACGATCATTGGAGGAATAGCCACAAGAAATCCCGCCAGAACGATAAGCTCTACACCACTTTCTTTCAGCTTCGCAAGAAGTGCCCTGTGAAATTCTTCTCTGTTCTCAAACTGTTTTGGGGAAATACATACAGCTTCTATGTTGTGATTCTTTGCTCTCTCCAGCGCATAAGCCTTCGGATTATTGCTGATAACCAGAGAAACTTCTGCATTTGTAATCTTTCCACAGTCAATGGCATCCAGGATAGCCTGCAGATTCGTGCCGCCTCCTGAAACCAGTACACCGACTTTTAACATAAAGTCACTCCCTTTTCACCATCTTCGATACGTCCTACTACGTACGGAGTGTCACCTGCTGCTTTGATTGCTTCCATTGTTTTGTCCACATCTGCCGCATCTACAGCAAGGATCATTCCAAGTCCCATGTTATAAGTATTGTACATCATCTGTTCGTCAATATTGCCTTTTTCAGCAAGAAGTTTGAAGATTGGAAGTACCGGATAGCTGTTCTTTTCCACAACTGCACGTGTTCCCTCTTTAAGCATTCTCGGAATATTTTCATAAAAACCGCCGCCTGTGATATGACTGCATGCGTGCACACGAACTCCGGCATTTTTAATGCTCTTTAATGCTTTTACATAGATTCTGGTTGGTGCCAGAAGTGCTTCACCAAGTGTTGTTCCAAGTTCTTCATAATAAGTATCAAGAGATTCCTTTGTCATATCAAAAACTTTACGGACAAGAGAAAATCCGTTACTGTGAACCCCTGTGGATGCCATACCGATCAGAACATCTCCTGCTTTCAGTTCTTCACCTGTGATCATCTCTTTTTTATCGCAGACACCTACTGCGAAACCAGCCAGGTCATATTCGTCTTCCGGCATCAGTCCCGGATGCTCTGCTGTCTCACCGCCGATCAGAGCTGCATCTGACTGCACACAGCCTTCTGCAACGCCGCCTACGATAGCTGCGATCTTTTCCGGATAATTCTTACCACATGCAATATAATCAAGGAAGAATAATGGTTCTCCGCCTGCACATGCAATATCATTGACACACATGGCAACTGCATCAATGCCAATGGTGTCATGCTTGTCCATGACCATAGCAAGTTTTACTTTAGTTCCACATCCGTCTGTACCTGATAATAATACCGGTTCTTCCATTTCTTTGATCTTAGCAAGAGAAAAGGCACCGGAAAATCCTCCCAGTCCTCCCAGCACTTCTTCACGCATGGTTCTCTTTACATGCTCTTTCATCAGCTCTACTGATTTGTATCCTGCTTCAATATCTACTCCAGCGGTCTTGTAATCCATGATAATCCTCCGTTTTTACCCCTGATCCTGTTTATGAACCTGAGTTATCCTCATTTTATCTTAGTAATTTTTATATCCGACTTCCTGTAATCTTGCGTCTTTTGCTTCCACCTGTTCTTTTAATTCCTGGCTGTAAGCTTTTAATTTTGCAAGAAGTTCCTCATCTGATGTTGCAAGTATCTTAGCTGCCAGAAGTCCTGCGTTTGCGCCTCCGTTGATAGCGACTGTTGCAACCGGGATTCCTGACGGCATCTGTACGATAGAATAAAGGGAATCTCTTCCTCCCAGAGAAGTAGTGTGCATAGGAATTCCGATAACCGGCATCGGGAAGATTGCTGCGCACATTCCCGGCAGATGAGCTGCCATTCCTGCACCTGCGATGATTACTTTAAAGCCTTTTTCCTCTGCTGTTTTTGCATATTCAAAAAAGACATCCGGTTCCCTGTGTGCGGAAATGATCTTTATCTCGTAATCAATTCCCAGTTTCTCCAGAATGTCTGCTGCTTTGCTCATGATCGGCATATCTGAGTCGCTGCCCATCACAATTCCTACTTTTGCCATGATTATTCTCCTTTTCTTCTCAAGTATTCTCAGACAGACCAGATTTTATCTGTCCGGGACTTTGTTTTTATTTTATTGATAAAAAAAGTACGGTCAGAAAAGATTTTATCAAAACCCTCTCTAACCGTAGATTCTACTAAGATTCCCTTTTTCTGTCAATAAAATTAATGCAAAGAAATATTTTAACGAACTAATAAATTTTTTTGTATTCCGAACTTAACAGGAAAATGCCTTTATTCCCCAAACGGCTCGTTCAGAGCTTCCGTACCCGGAAGGACAAATCTTCCATCTTCAATAATAGAGATCATATCCCCCTCATCATCAATCGTACGGATGCTTCCCAGTTCGTCATATGGAATCGTAATATCTGTGTGACATCCATAATAAGCAAGGCTGACGTCTTCTTTTCGCATCTCGGAAATCTCATTGTCCCTTGCGATGATCTCTTTACCATCCGGATTATAGACCGGAGTATCTTCTGACCAGCTGTAACAGGTATCACCAACTGCAAAATGCGGTCCCATTTTCTCCGCGATCAGAATCGGAAGTTTGTCTGCGATATTATATTTCTGTGCTGCCACATAAGCTGTTGTATTAGTTCCGATCGCAAATTCTCCCATTGCAAGTTTCGGATGATGGAACAGAATATTATCTTCAATATATTTACGGTTCTCTTCCTCTGTCTCAAAATTAGAACAGCTGTAATCGATCACCTGTCCGCAGTCAAACACAAGCTTCAGGTCACAAAACTGCAGTCCGTTAAGATATACTTTTGAAACATGAAGCATTCCGCCTGTTCCTGCAAGCACCGGTGAAGTAAATACTTCACCCAGAGGAATATTTACATCTGCCACACAGTTCTCAAAATTTGTCTGTGTTTTCGCATCTGTTAATGTATGAAGATGAATGAGCAGATCTGTCTCATTCTCTCCCTTTCCCTTGATTTCCACCCATTCACAGGTATCAAGAGTATCTATGATCGTCTGCTGGATCTTCTGATATTTCTTATAATCCAATGTATTGATCTTTACGATCTCGCGGAAAATTTCCGGAAAATCCTCCCCGATCTCAGGTATCGGATAAGCAATGATCGTAAAACTTCTTTCCTCACCTTTGATATAACGATTTGTGATTTGACCGGATTCATTGTCCAGTTCCAGCTGAAGCTTCTGCTGTGCTTCTGTAAACGCCCAGCTTTCCGGTTTACTTACCGGTGAAAACGGCTTCTCTCCAAATGTCTCGATCACAGCCGGTCCGCCATGTACATCTGCCAGATCTGCATATTCATCATAAGAAGTCTGCATGGCACGAAGTTTACGCTTTACAAAATCCGGATCCAGAAACAGCGCACTGTCCTGTCTGTGGTCATAATCAAACTGCGGATTTGCAATTCCTCCTGTAAATCCATTTCTGAACTGATTCCGTCTGTTCACCGCATGAAGTGCATGGCGGTAAATAACCGTCTGCAGCCCCATCTCCCGGAACTGAAGAACAGCCGCTTTTACCATACGCTCAAAGCCAAGATGATAACGTATATTAACCGTTTTCTTCTTTGTAATATCTTTTCTTCCTGTGATGAATCCCATCCGATAGCCTTCTGTATAAGTACGTGCCATCTCATCAATTTCCCTCTGGGAAAGTGAATTCATAAATTCTGCTGTTTTCAGTTCATTTTCCGATACATATTCGCCGGACTGATACAGATAACTCAGATCGCTCAGATCCGAATCCATGATCATTTCAACCACAAAATTATTCTCAGGATCAATCGCCTCTCTGATCCGATTTTCCACCATATCCTGGCAGTAGTCATTCACGTAGGAAACGAGAATTTCTTTCACCTGTTTCTCAGCAGGAATTTCTTCCTGCGTAAATGCAGAATAGATTTCCAGAAACAATTCAAGTACAACCGTAAGATCCCATGCTTTTTTTTCAAACGCATAAGCAATCGTGCCATAAAGTTCTGTATAAAGAAAGGTAAATACTTTTCCGTATTCTCCCAGCATTTTCTGTGCATATGCAGGATTTCCATAAGAATTTTCATAATTTTCGGGCAGAATATCCTGATATAATTCATGATTCTGTTCCTGAAGTTCTTCAAGATTTTTCCCCGCAATTCCATGGTCCATCACATGAATCACCTGCTGTAAAAACATTGCTTCTTTTGTAAAAAAATCGCAGTACGGTTCTTCTGCCATTTTCTCGTCCGGTATCTGAGCGATTCTTTCTTTCGCCAGTTCATACCGTTCCATAACCCATTCGTCCAAACTATATTTCTCCTTTTTCTATCAGACTTCCCTGTTAATCAGCCGGAAATTCCCATCAGAAAGATTCCCAGCCATCCGATCATTATGATTCCGTTTGCAATAGAGCCGATCATACCTGCTTTGTGTGTCCGGTTTTCTTCTGAAAAGCTTTTCAGTCCCATCGCAAATCCATATACAGACAGAAGCATTGCGCAAAGACTGATCCCGCCTACAATATATCCGTATTGTCCCTGCAAAAAAAATGCCAGCAAAACTGCAGTCACAAATAAAACCAGTGAAACAGCCGCCAGCACTGCTGACAGTTTTCCCTGCTGTGCCTCTCTTTTCTTTGCAAACGCATATCTATATCTTTTTGCCATAAATTTTTCTCCTCAGGTGATCGCAGATAAAAAAAAGCAGATATCCCAGAGCCGCCCCTGCTGTATTCAATATCATATCATCTACGTCAAAGCACCCAACCTTTGTAATAAGCTGGATGACCTCTACCGTAACACTAAGCCCAAATCCTGCCAGTACGATCAGCCATCCGCTTCTCATTTTGTCCAGAATAACCGGCAGTATAAATCCAAATGGAAGAAAACCAATTACATTTCCAAAAAGATTTGTAACTACCGCCATAAGTCCAAGCTGTTTCCTGTATACCCAGAAACGCCTTATCTCAACAAACGGTATCAGATTATATCTGTACTGTCTTTCTTCCATTGCTGCTCTTCCGTATTCTTCTGAAAAGAACAGAAAATAAATCAGTGCCAGAACATACAGGATAAACAAAATGGTTCCCAGTGTCCGTATGATATGCTTCGTTTCTTTTTTCAATGTTTTCTCCTGTTTCTGAAGCCTTTTATATCAATATCTCTGATTTCTTTTTCAGCAGTCTTGCACCGTTTACGATCATCATGATCCCTGTTACGATTCCCGTTGCCAGTACAATGATCCCGACTGTCAGACTGCAGGCTCCTGTGGAAGACATGGTTTTATAAATTTTTTCGTTCATAATCGTCCTCATCAGTATCATGATCTGCTTTCGCAGATCATGATATCTTATTTATAAATCGCTGTTACCTGTATTTGCTTATTTTGCACCGTACTGCTCATAATATGCGTCGATTGCGGCTTTCAATGTATCGTCAATGATTACTTTTCCTTTATATTCTTTATTATAAAGATGTTCAATGACCTCTTTCATTGTAACAATCGCATTTGTTTCAAACCCATAAAGGTCATGGACTTCGTCAAGGGCACACTTCACGCCGCCTTTTCCGACTTCCATGCGGTCCAGAGAAACCATAAGACCGACGATTTCCACATCAGCCGCACCTTTTACCTTCGGTACTGTCTCTTCCATGGATTTACCGGATGTTGTTACATCTTCGATCATCACTACACGATCGCCGTCTTTTAATTTACTTCCGAGGAAGCTTCCCTTATCTGCACCATGGTCTTTTTCTTCCTTACGGTCTGAACAGTAGCGGATTTCTTTTCCATATAATTCGCTGAATGCAATTGCAGTTACAACACTTAACGGGATTCCCTTATATGCAGGTCCAAAAAGCACATCGAAATCATCGCCATATTTATCATGAATAGCATGTGCGTAGTACTCACCCAGTTTCTTTAACTGAGAACCTGTCACATATCCGCCTGCATTCATAAAAAACGGGGACTTTCTTCCGCTTTTAAGGGTAAATTCTCCGAATTTCAGAACTTCACTGTCTACCATAAATTCAATAAATTCCTGTTTATACTGTTCCATCTTATGTTATGCCTCCTGTATCTGTTTTATTTTACAATACCAACCATCTCTTTTACGGAATTGAATCCATTCTTCTTCATATACGCTTCAATTCCATCGATCACGTCCAGTGTCACTGCCGGATTGTGGAAATTTGCCGTACCCACAGATACTGCGCTGGCTCCTGCAAGAATAAACTCAATTGCATCCTCTGCGCAGGAAATTCCGCCCATTCCGATGATCGGGATATTGACTGCCTGTGCAACCTGATAAACCATACGGACAGCAATCGGTTTCACGATCGGTCCGGAAACACCACCGGTTTTATTTGCAAGCGCAAAAGTCTTCCTGTTGATATCAATCTTCATTCCTGTCAGTGTATTGATCAGGGATACCGCATCTGCACCGCCTGCTTCCGCACCTTTTGCAATCTCTGTGATATCTGTGACATTCGGTGTTAACTTCATGATCACAGGCTGTTTTGCAATCTTTTTGATCTGAGCGGTAAGTTCCTCTACATGATGTGCATCCTGACCAAATGCAAGGAATCCTGCATTTACATTCGGGCAGGAAATATTAATCTCCATCATATCAATTGGCTGATCTGCCAAACGTTCCACCACTGCCAGATATTCTTCCGGCGCATGACCGCATACATTTACAATGATCTTTGTATCATACTGTTTCAAAAAAGGAATATCCCTCTCACAGAAAAGATCGATACCAGGATTCTGCAGACCAATCGCATTCATCATGCCTCCGTAAACTTCAGCCACACGCGGAGTCGGATTTCCGACCCACGGGACATTGGCTACGCCCTTGGTTGTCACTGCTCCCAGCTTATTAATATCTACATAATCAGCAAATTCTGCTCCTGAACCAAAGGTTCCGGATGCCACTGTTACCGGATTTTTCCACTCTACGCCGGCAATATTTACACTCATATCCATCAGATTTCCACCTCCGTAGAAAGAAATACCGGGCCATCCTTGCAGATTCTCTTATTATTCACATTGCTATGTGCATCTTTTTCTCTGGATTTGCACACACAGGCAAGGCAGGCACCGATTCCGCATGCCATACGTTCCTCCAGGGAAATATAACATTCAATCCCATTTTCTTCGGCATATTTCTTGATTGCACGAAGCATCGGAGTTGGTCCGCAGGCATAGATCACGTCCGCTTCCAGAGCATTCTCTCTGATAGCATCCATAACATTGCCCTTTGTTCCCACACTGCCATCCTCTGTGGCAATATAAAGTGTTCCCGCCGCCTCAAATTCCTCTCTGAGGAACGTATGACAGTCCCTGTATCCTGCAATGATCTGTTTTTTCTCACATTTCATCTGCTTTGCAAGTTCCAGGATCGGAGGAACACCGATTCCACCACCCATAAGGAAAACTTTTTTCCCCTCAGCCTTCTCTACAGGAAAACCATTTCCCAGAGGTCCCAGTACCGGAATGGTATCTCCGGCTTTCATCTGTGAAAATTCATCGGTTCCGGTTCCCTGTCCGGTCACTCTGTAAACCAGATGAAGACGGCCATTTTCTTTGTCAATCTCACAAAGACTGATCGGTCTGGGAAGAATTTTGGATTTATCATTTGTATAAAGAGATACAAACTGTCCTGGTTTCGCATCTGCTGCAATTCTGTCAGTCTGGATCCACATACTGTAAATGCCTGCACCAATGCTCTCCTGACTTACAACAGTGCAGATTTCTCTTGTCTTTTCGCTCATTTCATGCCTCCTAGCGATTGTTTAAAGCAGTACTGATGTCTTCAATCATATCTTTTACCGCCTGGCGGGATGCATCTGCATAATTTAATTCACCAAAGGAAGCATATTTTTCCTGTTTGTAAGCTGCAATGATTCCTCTGGAGGAATTGACGATCGCACCAAGTCCGTCTTCATTAAAGAAATGAACAAGATCGGCACCTTTTCCGCCCTGTGCACCATATCCCGGTACCAGGATGAAGGTTTTCGGCATGATCTTACGGAGAGTTTTTCCCATTTCCGGATAGGTTGCACCTACTACAGCACCTACATAGCTGTATTCATTTCCCATATGTGATTCTCCCCACTGGGCAACCTTCTCTCCAACCCACTCATAAAGCGGACGTCCGTCAATGATTCTGTCCTGAAACTCTCCGCTGGACGGATTGGATGTTTTTACGAGTACAAAAAGCCCTTTGTTCTCTTCTTTACATACATCGATAAACGGGTTGACACTGTCAGATCCCATATATGGATTGATTGTCGCAAAATCTTCGTCAAAACCTGCGATTCTGTTACTTCCCACCTGAACTTTACCCAGATGTCCGACTGCATATGCAGCAGATGTGGAACCAATGTCACCTCGTTTGATATCTCCAATAACTACCAGACCTTTTTCTTTGCAATAATCAATGGTGTTCTTATATGCCATTAAGCCCGGAATACCAAACTGCTCATACATTGCGATCTGTGGTTTCACTGCAGGGATCAGATCGCTGATCGCATCAACGATTCCTTTATTATACTGCCAGATAGCTTCTGCTGCTCCCTCTAATGTTTCCCCCAGTTCAGAAAAAGCTTTCTTCTGAATATGCTGCGGGATATAGTTGAGCATCGGATCCAGTCCTACTACGATAGGAGCGTTTGTTTTTTTAATGTTTTCAATAAGTTTGTTGATCATGAGTCTTTCCTCCTGAATATTGATATGGTATTTTTATGCATTCTGGTATACAACTTTTCCATCACAGATTGTATAGAGAATTTTTCCCTTTACTTTCCATCCGTCAAATGGTGTGTTGCGTCCTTTGGAAGCAAATTCATTTTTATCTATTTTATATTCGTGATCAATGTCTGCAATGACAATGTCTGCCGGATGTCCCTTCTGAAGTGTACCTCTGTCACTTCCCAGAATCTGTGCTGGGTTCCAGCTCATTTTCTCAATAAGCTGTGAGATTGTAAGAATTCCAGTTTCTACAAGTGCAGTATAAGACAATGCAAAGCTTGTCTCAATTCCCACAATGCCAAAAGCCGCATTCCGGATAGAGCCTGTCTTCTCCGGCACTGCATGAGGTGCATGATCTGTACTGATCACTTTAAAGGAACCATCCTTCAGTCCTCGGATCAGTGCATCTACATCTTTCTTCGTACGAAGAGGAGGGTTCATCTTATAGTTTGGATCATCACATTTAATATCATCGGAAGTGAGGATAAAATGATGCGGGCAAACCTCTGCTGTGATATTGTCCAATCCCTCTTCCTTCACAATCTCCATCATCTTCGCAACACCTTCTGTGGAACAATGGCACAGATGCAGTCTTGCCCCTGTCTCTCTGGCAAGAAGAATATCTCTCGCTGCGATCACATCCTCAACTGCATTGCAGATACCTGGCAGACCAAGTCTCCGCGCATTCTCATCCTCATTCATACATCCATCACCGCGCAGATCAATATCCTCACAGTGAGCAAAAATCGGAACATTGAATTTCTCTGCCACTTCCATAGCTTCTTTGCAAAGTCTGGTATTCATAACAGATTTGCCGTCTTCAGATAATGCCGGGATTCCCGCTTTTACCATTCCTTCGATATCAGAAAGTTCCTGTCCCTTCTCCCCCTGCGTAATGGCACCTGCCTGGAGCACATGAATGCCGGCAAGCTGTTTTGCCTTATTATGCACATAATTTACACGATCCGGACTGTCAATTACCGGTGTTGTATTCGGCATTGCAACAACCGTTGTCACACCACCTCTTGCAGCAGCCCGGGAACCTGTCTCTATATCCTCTTTCTGTGTCTGTCCCGGATCTCTGAAATGAACGTGAAGATCGATCAGTCCCGGCATTACCAGACATCCCTTCGCATCTATTACTTTGTCGCTTTTATCTTTTATTTTAAGTTTCTCACCGATCTCGGTGATCACGCCATCTTCCAGATAAATATCGCCTTTTTTATCAGTGTCAGTAGCCGCATCTACGATACGTCCTCCCTGAATCAGAATACCCATGCAATTCTCTCCCTTCGTTGTCGTTTGACAATAACTTTCTGATATACATAATACACGAAACTTCTTCTTTTATAAAGCCTTTTTTTACTGATGTGCAGTCTTTTTTGCTTGACAATTCAAAATGCGGGAGATATAATCAGTTCATATCTGGATTATTTAATGTATAGTCACTGGTTTTTAGAGATTATATAACAGTATATAATCTGTAAAATCTGGTGATTTTTTTATTTGCCAGAAACTATATAATTTTTTTATTTTTTATGGAGGTAACAACATGAACAAGGGAACTGTAAAATGGTTCAACGCAGAAAAAGGTTACGGATTTATCACTGGTGAAGACGGTGCAGACGTATTTGTACATTTCTCCGCTATCAATGGTGAAGGATTCAAATCCCTTGAAGAAGGACAGGCTGTAACATACGACTTAACAGAAGGCGCTCGTGGTATGCAGGCTGCAAACGTTACAAAATTATAATTTATAATTTTTGTTAACGCGAGAGGATTGAATTCCGCACTTTTCTATACGGATTAAACCTCAAAAAAATCCCCGGATCATCCGGGGATTTTTTATTGCTTTTCTTCTGTGAATCCATCAGAGATTCAATTTCTATTTAGCATCTGCGCTGTCTGCATCCGTTGTTGAATCTGCTGTTTCTGCAGCTTTATCGTCTGCTACATTTGTATCATCTGCTTCTTCAGATTTATCTGCGGTTTCCGTTTCAGAATCATCTGCGGTTGCGTCTGCTGCATCAGCATCTTCACTGTCTGTATCAGTGGAAGCTGTTGTATCTTCTTCCTCCGCTGTATCTGCATCAGTGCTGTCTGTATCATCGGATGCATCTGTTGACAGATTCGAAATGTAATTGTCAAGTGCAGTAGTATCCATTACTGTATTCTGAACCACATTCTCTTTGGCTCCTGTCACTTTTACATATGCAGAATAACCAATCCATGCAACAATCACAACACAAATGAATGCCCAGGCAAACATTTCCAGTCCAAAAAGTACTTTTTCTTTTCTGTCTGTTTTGTTATGCAGTCCTTTTCTGGCCTTATAAGCATCGACTTTCTTCTGGCTCATGATAGATCTCCTTTGCATCAATATTTCGTATTTTCTGATTATAGCACACTTTACTGCAAAAGAAAACAATTAGTTTATACTGCAACGATCACTCCGCCGTCATTTGCATACATAGAACTTACACCCGCTGTATCAAGGACTACGATCTTTGCAAGTTTCATTCTCTCTTCAAAAGCCTCTTTGAGCACCTGTGCTCTTGCCGGACAATTGCAGTGACTGATGGCAAGAACCTTCTCTGCACTGTCCGGGGTTTTCTCGATTACCTGCTCTACAAGCTTGATCAGAGCACGATTCATACCTCTTGCCTGATCCAGCTGGCAGATATTTCCATCATCCGTAGAACCCATGACCGGTTTGATTTTCAATGCACTGGCCACTAACGCTTTCACTTTGCTCAGACGGCCGTTCTTTCTCAAAGTATCAAGATTCTCAAGTATAAAAAATGTATGCTGTCCTTCAATATAATGTTCCACAGTTGAAACAACTTCTTCAAAACTCATCCCTGCTTCTTCGCATTCCTGTATCTTCATTCCGATCAGGCTTTCCCCGATGGATGCGGAACGTGAATTAAACACATGTATTTTTTTATCCGGATGGTCTTCCATAATAAGATCTCTGCCAAGCAACGCACTGTTATAGGAACCACTCAGCTCAGAAGACAAAGTCACTGCATAAATATGCTCAGCCTCGCAGTCATATGCTCTCATATATCTCTCAGGTGACGGGCAGGCTGATTTCGGACATTCCGGGCAGGCTGCCACTTTATCAATAAACTCTGCCTGATCAAATGTTTCATCATCTATGATCTGTTCAGCTCCTACCATCAGAGTCAGTGGAATGGATTCAAAACATTCATCTTTCTTCCATTCGTCCAAAAGTTCTCCACAACTATCTATGATAATCTTATATCTCAATTATATCGTCCTCTTTTCCATTATATGTAGTATTCAATACCAGATATATCTTATCACACCGCTTTACGTTTGAAAAGACTTTTTAATAAAAACACTGTTCTTTTTTTCAAAAGTGCTTTATAATAAAAAGACGCTTCCCGCAAAGTGCAGGAAGCGCTGCCTGATCCACAAAATATGTTCAGAAATATGCAGCAATCCAGAAGTCTTTTTTAATTCTGAACAGCTGTAAATCATGTTATCAGAGAGGTGTTGTATGCTTGCTTTAAAAATTACTGATGTAAAAGATTTTATGAATAAACTCCTGATCGGTGAGGTATTTGACCGTTTTTCTCTTGTCGAGGCATCTGTGACAACCTTCAACACTTTTACCATAAACGGAAAACTTCATTACGATTTCTTTGATACTGACACAAAGGCTGCTTTTGAGGAGAATTCCACAGAATATTCCCTCTGGCATGATGTAAAACCTTATTGTTTTTCTATCATACGCGGCAGACGCACACCTTTGAATTTCAGGATTGTATTTGAACTTTCTCATGATCAGACACAGTCGTTGTTAAAAAATGAACAGCATATTGCAGATATTCCTGTGCAAAGCTTTTATCTGAATATCCGGTACAAGAACCAGTCCCTTTTATGTACAACAGGTGTTTCTTATACTTCATTCAGTCCGGATAAACGTCTGGAACATCTCTGGGATGATTCCATGACTGTTTTTCTCTCCAGTCATCACATTCCCTGTGAGAAATTATGAGTAGATTCTGTTATCAGTCTTTATCCGAATAACGCAGATAATAGACCAGAATATCTATAAACTCACTGTTCGTCGGTTTATCTGCCATTGTACACCCTGCCATTTCTTCCAGTGTATCCTTATGATTCATCCAACATAAGTTTACCAGTGTTCTTATGTTGTGTTCTACATTAGACGGCGTTGATTTATATTTTCTTGCAATGACCGGATAAATATCTTTGGTGACTTTTACCGGTCGCTCATAAATTTTCTGTGCCATTTCTACTGCATCCACAACATAATAATATCCTTTATACTTTGATGTTGCACCCAATTTTCTAATAACTCCATAAACTGCACTCATACATCGTTCCTCCTGTAACTTCCATAATCTGTGTTTTTACAGATTTGGATATCTCATTTATTTACACACATTTCTCTATAAGTAAATGAAAGTCACGATATTGGCTGCCCGGAAGCACCATTGCAGTCACTATTCTCTGTAACCCGTTATATTTTATGCGGATTCGGCATATTCATTAAAATATCGGCAACTTAATAATAGGAATTCATAAGACATTTGTCAATACCAATGTAATTGTTTTCCACAAAAATAAGGAGCAAAAGTTATTCTCCGCTCCTTATTTGATATTCTGCTATTCTGACAGGCGTATCTGTCCTCTCATTGATCTGCCGGCAAATTGCCTGCTTTCTATCTTATTTTGCAACCATCAGCAAAATTTCATTGCTTCTCTGAACAAATCTGGTCATTTCGTCCGGTGAAAGCTGTTTATGGCTCATCATCGCAAGGTCATACAACTGTTCACAGATAAGCGGAGCCTTGTCAGATTCCTGATTCTCTGCCAGATATTTAACCAATGGATGATTCGCATTCAGAACCAGTGTTTCCTGTCCGCCAAACATATTCGGATCCATTCCATACATATTATACATCTTCATCATATCCTGCATACGGCGGCTCTCTTCGGAAAGAGTCATCATTGCTGATACATTTTCATTTTTCAGATTCTCAACATGTACTTCCAGTTTATCTTTATTAAGGCTCTTGCGGAAAAGTTCTGTCAGTGCTTTGACAGTTGCTTCATCGGCAGTACCCTCACCCTTCATTTCTTCGGTCAGATCAGCATCAATACGCTTAAACTGTACTTCCTGATGTTTCTGCTCAAGACTGGAAATAAATGCACTGTCAATATTATGCTTCAGGATAACGGCATCTTTTCCTGCTTCCTTAAACATATTGATATACTGACTCTGCTGAACTTCATCAGTTACATAGAAAATTACTGTCTTCTCAGGTTCTTTCGCTTCCGCATTGTCTTTGTTTTCAGACTCTGCTGCATCTTCTTTCTTTTCTTCTGTCTGAGCCTCAGTTTCTTCTGTTTCTTTTTTATTCTCTTCAATGCAGTCCTTTAATGTGAGATATTTGCCATCAAGATTCTTAAAGAGTACATAATCTCCCATTTTCTCTGCAAACTTAGCATCTTTAATACAGCCATATTTAATAAACGGGCTGATATCATCCCAGTATTTCTCATAAGATTCTCTGTCAGTCTTGCACATTCCGGTAAGCTTATCTGCCACTTTTTTGGAAATGTATTCAGAAATCTTCTGTACAAATCCGTCATTCTGCAATGCGCTTCGTGACACGTTCAATGGAAGATCCGGACAATCAATCACACCTTTCAGAAGAAGCAGGAATTCAGGAATTACTTCCTTGATATTATCTGCGATAAATACCTGATTGTTATAAAGTTTGATTGTTCCTTCAATGGAATCATACTCTGTATTGATCTTCGGGAAGTACAGGATACCTTTTAAATTAAACGGATAATCCATATTCAGATGTATCCAGAATAACGGTTCCTTATAATCCATAAACACCTTGCGGTAGAATTCCTTGTATTCATCATCTGTACATTCATTTGGATGCTTCATCCAGAGCGGATTAATATCACTGATGGAAACCGGACGTTTATTGATCTTTACTTTATCCTTTGCAGGAGAAATTTCAACAACTTCCTTTTCACCTTTATCATTTTCTTTTTCTTCTGTCTTTGCTTCCTCATGAATATGTTCAACAACTACATCATCGTCTCTTAACTCAGATTCATCAATTGTCTCATATTCCTGAGGTGCATTTGCTTTGGAAAGGTAAATATGAACCGGCATGAAGGAACAGTATTTCTCAAGAATCTCACGCATACGGTACTCATTTGCAAATTCCAGGCAGTCTTCATTCAGGAACAGGGTGATTTCTGTACCAATCGTATTCTTGTTACCTTCCTGGATATCATATTCTGTTCCGCCATCGCAGGACCAGTGTACAGGCTGTGCACCTTCTGTATAGGAAAGTGTATCAATATGCACTTCATCCGCTACCATAAATGCAGAATAAAATCCAAGTCCAAAATGACCAATCATCTGATCATCTGTAGTTTTGTCTTTATATTTCTCAAGAAACTGAGTTGCACCTGAAAAAGCAATCTGGGTAATGTATTTCTCTACTTCATCAGCAGTCATGCCAATACCATTATCGATGAATTTCAGAGTTTTCTCATCAGGATTAACAATTACCTGAATCTCCGGTTTGTATCCTTCCGGAAAAGTATATTCTCCCATTACTTCCAGTTTTTTCAGTTTAGTGATCGCATCGCATCCGTTGGAGACCAGCTCTCTTACAAAAATATCATGATCGGAATATAACCATTTCTTGATGATTGGGAAAATATTTTCACTGTTAATTGATAAATTTCCATGTTTTACAGCCATGCTGTCCACACTCCTTTTTGTTTTTAATCATTTGCCGCAACTTTATCTGTCAATATACTGCATTCTTATCTGCTCTGCCTCCGGAGTCAAAACTATCCTCTCCTGTTTATCCTTTGAAATAGCTTTTGACTCCTGTAAGTTGCTTCTCTGAAAGATATAGTAATACCATTTATTCCAAAAGTCAAGAAAAAATTAGCACTCACTAAAAATGAGTGCTAATAATTTTATATTTTACATATTCCCCTGTATTTTTTTCTTCAGATAACTCTTATTTCTTTCGTCTTTTGTATACCACAACTCCCACAATACATCCTGCTGCAATCGCCAGAATAATCACAAACGGTGTGATATTAGTCGTATCTCCTGTCTTTACCGCTGTTTTCGCAGTTGCTCCATTCGGCTGTGGAGTCGGAGTTGCAGTTACAGTCTGCGCCTGCGTAATACTGAAATTCACCTGTTTAGTATCCTGCTCCCCTGTATTCTTCCATTCACTTCCATTATACTTCTGACGGTCAAATGTAACTGTCAATGTGTAGGTTCCGGCCTTCGTAATTCCAAATGCAGCAGTATAAGGTGCACTGCTCCAGCTATTTGTATTGATCACTTTCCAGTTATACGGTACATAGCGGACATCTCCCTTTCCCGGACTTTCATTGTCCATACCCGCTCCGACTGCTGTAAATGTAATCTTTGACTGTGTTGTGTATCCATCTGAACTGATTCCTGTAATCTTATTATCTGCCGGATCTGCAATTTTCGCCTTGCGGGCAGCTTTAACCGTAAACTGAACTTTTACTTCTGCACTGATCTGCTGTTCATTATCAATCACAACTGACTCTGTATAGGAGCCGGCCTTTAAACCCTCCTTCGGGCGGATTTTAAATGTACAGCTCTCCCCCGGTGCAAGCTCTGTGGCTGAAAGTTTCCCGATTTTAAAGTTTTTACCTGACGGTGCATTTAAAGTTACATTTGTATTCCCCTTATTCGTCACTGTAACTTTCTGCGCTTCCGGTGCCTCACTATATCCTTCTTTTGCTTTTCCAAAATTCAGTTCTTCCGGTGTTACGGATAATTTATAAATCTTTTTCACTTCCGAAACAGTCGCAGAAGCTTTGATCGTTGTTAATACATCTTCCTGTCCTTCCGAACTGGTCTGGGCTATCTGAATACTGTCCAGATAATTGCCGACTTTCAGACCGGTCACCGGTACTGCTGTAAATGCAGCAGAATCTCCCGGCTCCAGCACTGATGCCGAAAGTTCCCCAATATCAAAATACTCTGCATATGGCTGCATCAGCGAAACAGTTGTATTTCCTGTATTGGTAAGTGTAATGGTCGTCGCTTCAGGAGTATCATAACCTTCCTTCAGATCATCATAACTGAAAGATTCCGGATCTGCCTGAACTGCTGTGATCTGTTCCTGTTCTGCCTCTTTTACAGATACTTCCGCAGTTACCTGCACTGCTACTTCCGAATCCTCTTCACTTTCAAATATCAGGGTATCACTGTAATCACCCTTCGTCAGACCGGTTTTTGGCTGTACCATGAACATAAGAGAATCACCTTTTGCAATCTGTATTCCTGATACAGCTTCACTTCCATCTTCGTTCATCACCTCAAAATAATCTGATTTCGGTATCTTTAAAGTGACAGTTCCATCCCCTGTATTTGTTACGGTTACGGACAGTTTCTCATTGGCCTGTGTATAATTTTCTTCGATATCGCTGAAATTAAGACTTCCTGTATTTACCTCAAGAGACTGTGCCTCAAGAGATGCATCTGCATTGTCACCTGCCGATGGAGCCTCGCTGTCATCCGGCGTCTCTGTCGGTTCTGCAGAAGGCTCATCCGAAGGCTTCAGATCTTCGTCATCTGATGAATCATCCTCACCTTCAACTGCAATCTTCGCTTCAAAAGAAACCTCAATACCTTCTTCCGTCCGGTATGTGATCATATCATCATATTCACCCGGTTCCAGCCCTTCCCTCGGCTGTATCCATACGCTTACAGATTCACCTGCACTCAGCGGTTCTGTAATATCCTGAACCATAAAATGTTCCGGACTGATCTCCTGAAAATTCAAGCTCTCATTTCCGGTGTTCGTAATCTGCACATACTGTGCTTCCACATCCTCAAGATCACTCTTTACTGTTCCAAAATCACAAATCTGATCTTCGCTGTCCTCTACAGTGGCAGTCGCTTCGTAAGTCTTTTTATCTTTATCATCTTCACCTGCTGCCTGTCCATCTTTCTCTGATCCATCTGTCTGCACATTTCCGTTCTCATCCACCTGCAGCTGATCTTCTGTATAAATTTTCATCTGGGAATCATCAGTACCTTCTGTTGTTTCCTCCGGCTGACCTTCTGTGTTCTGAGATCCATCTTCCTGTTCATTTCCTGCATCCTGCTGTACATCTTCTGTTCTATCTGTGTCCTGATTTTCAGAATCCTGACTGCCTTCTGCATTATCTGCTGTTTCTTCCAACTGTGCATTCTCTGTTCCATCTGCCGTTTCTGCCTGCTGTGTATCCTCTGCTTTCGCCTCTTCTTCAGTTGCAGCTACCTCTAACGTCTTTGCAGTAAGAGTACCTGTCAGTCCGCTTCCATCTACAGGGGTCAGATCAAGCACCAGTCTGCATCCCAGATCATCCTGAGTAATCGTATAGGTCTTCTCAGTACCTACCTGTGTTAACTCCTTCTCCCCGGTCTGTCTTGACCAGGAAAAAGTGAAATCTTCATCCGTAACCTCTTCCGGTGTAACCTTTGCATAATCTGCACTCAACGCTACGCCTACAGCTGCAAGTCCCTTAATCTTAAGCTTACCGCCCAATTCTCCTGACGGAGCTGCCGCAAAAACCATGGATGGAATCATTGAAATAACCATCATCACAGTCATTACAACTGCAAGAAATCTCTTTCTCTCCATCTGTAGTCCTCCTTTTCATTTATAATAAAATTTGTAATTATTCAGCAGCCGCTCTGAAGGTACTGAATAATTACAGTTCTGTGATGCTTCTGTGTCTGTCTGCCCTTTTCATTCCCATCACAGACCACAACATCGTTTTTTCTCTGTATAAAAGCATTATAGCATCACATTTTCCGGAAATGTAATCTGTATTTTCTCCCTTAAAACAACTTCAGCCCCTGAGTATCAGAGTTCAATTTTCTCCAATATTCAGGGACCGAACTGTGTTTTACAGTTATTTCTCCGATATATCACGTGATATCCATAATTTGACCGAACAGTTTTTATCCTTCTACTATCAGATATTTTCCATCCGGCAGAGCAAATACTTCACTTGCATCTTCCAGTTCTTCATCTGACATTCCTTCCACATCAGCGCCTGACTCTTCCAGATATTCTCTCACTTCTTCAATAGAATCCACAACCTGCGCCATGCAATCCTCAAGGAATGCTTCCGCTGCTTCATATGATTCTGCTACCGCCTGTGGAAAAAGCTGCTCCTGATTTTCAAGAAACGTATTAATACATTCTTCTGTAAACAATTTAAATAACCTCCTCAATCTTTCCCTTTGCCCGGATCAGCTTCTCAAGGACCGGTTCAACCTGTTTTGTCATATAGGACGTAGCTGCCCGTACCCCCTCCTTGGAATGCTCCATGGCAAAGCCATATTTTACCGCTTTAAGCATCTCTATATCATTATATTCGTCTCCGAACGCAATACATTCTTCCGGCGAAATATGATATCTTTTCTGATATTCTCTGATTCCTTTTGCCTTGTTTGTTCCAAAAGGAATAAAATCAATCCACTCATTTCCCGAAGTGACAACAACACATTCTTTTCCAAATCTGTCCATCCAGTATTTCACAGATTCTTCTGTAAGGCCGGCCGGTTCAAACACAGCCAGCTTCATGATAGGAGCCGTCATCTCTTCCATGCTGTTTACAAATCTGCATTCATTTTTTACTTCATATAACATATGGTCATGAAATCTCTTTGTCTTCGGCATCAGATAGTGGTAATCCTTTGCAGAACAGGTAAACTCGGCATCCTTCTTTTCCAGGATTGCAGAAATAATCTCCCCTGCCAGCTTTCTGTCAAAAGAATCCTGATACAGTACCTCTCCATGATCCACTGCCAGTGCACCATTCTCCGAAATATAGGAAATCTCTGAAGCAACAGGCGCAAACAGCTTTGTCATATTCGGATATTGTCTTCCACTGGCTGCCACAAACATAATCCCCAGTTCCTCTAACTGCCTGATCAGCGAAAAAATTTCTTCAGGCAGAGACTGTGCCTTATGTAAAAGTAACGTCCCATCCAGATCACTTGCAACCAGCTTAATCATTTCCATGTTCCTCGCAAATCTTTACCAGATCTGTCGGTTTCTCAGCGACAAGATCTGCTCCATTCTCATTCAGTTCTTTTCGGTCACGAAAGCCCCATAGCGCACCTACTGTATACATTCCTGCTGCTTTACCGGTCTTCATATCTGTACTTGTATCTCCCACATACATACATTCTTCCGGTTTTACACCAAATTTCTCCGCAACCATAAGCGGACCATCAGGTGCCGGTTTCCTGCGGATTGCTTCACTCTGACCGACTACCATATCAAATTCCCCGTCAAAAAGCTGCGCAATTACTTTCACAGCTGCAGGATGAGGTTTATTTGAACAAACTGCCAGCTTCATTCCATGTTCCTTCAATTTCTTTAAGGTTTCCGGCATTCCCTTATAGGGAACTACTTTATACATCGGATCTGCTTCAAACATTTCCCGGTAAAGCTTCTGTCCCTCATCATAATGCGCAAGTTCCGGATCCCCCGCATCCTTAAGTGCGCGGCGGATCAGCATATTTGCCCCTTCTCCGCTGTAATATCTGAAATTATCCACCGGAAGTGTTTTCAACCCGAATTTTTCCATAATAATATTAGTCACATAAGCCATGGAATCCAGCGTATCAGCCAGTGTTCCATCCAAATCAAATATACATGCTTTAATCATCTTTTGTCATCCTCTTAAATCAATTCCTGATTTCTTCATTTCATAAAATAATCTGGCCACCGGGAGTCCTACCACATTATTGTAATCTCCGCAGATCCCCTTTACATAAATTCCGAAAAGTCCCTGGATGCCATAGCTTCCGGCCTTATCCATAGGCTCTCCTGTAGCAACATACTCTCTGATCTCCTCATCTGAAACCGGATAAAAAGTCACATCTGTACTTTCATAAAAAGTATGTTCTGTCCAGACTTTTTCTTTCTTTTCCCATACAGAAACGCCTGTATATACCTGATGAGTATCAGCCTGAAGTTTCTTTAATGTATTCACTGCATCCTCTGTATCATGAGGTTTGCCAAGGATCACATTCTCAAACACTACCACTGTGTCAGATCCGATCACAATTGTTCCGTCGGCACTATCTTTCATAGTGCGGATAACAGAAGCTGCTTTATCCGAAGCTAGCTGTTTTACTGCCTCTCCCGGATTGTCTGAGATACGGTTCTCATCGCCTGATGCAGGCAGTACTTCAAAATCCACGCCAGCCCGTTCCAACAGTTCTTTTCGTCTGGGTGAAGCAGACGCCAAAATAATTTTTCTCATAATAACCTCTTCTTTCCTGTCATAGTATACCTTGTATCTTTTGGGTATGCAACTGCTTTCATTAACTCTTTCCATAAAAATTTCGCTTTTCTTTTTATCTGAAAAGTATTAAAATAACAATAACCTATAGCTGAATAAAATAATGTCAGGAGTAAAAGATATTTTTATCCTGACTCGCTTTCAAAAATAGGAGAATATCAGAAAGGAGTTTATGATTATCATGGCTAAAATTAATAAATACTGGGGATATGTTGCAATAGGTGCCCTTACAGCAGCAGCTGCCGGTGCTGTAGCTGCCCTTATTGCCAAAAAAGGATCCTGTAAAGAGGATTTTGATTTTGAAGATGACTTTGATGATTTCGATCTGACTGATGAAAAGGAAACTGCTAAGGAAGATCAGGAACCTGCCGAAGATTTCCAGTCCTGGGAACATACAGGCGAGCAGTCTGCAACAGATGACACCGAAAGCGAAGAAGCTGAAGAAGCTGCTGATACAGACGATTCTGAGAAGTCTTCCGATAAAGCTGCTGAAGTTGAGATTAAAGATGCAGAAGAGGAAGAAGATGCCGATGAACCCGAGAATTTTGAAGAGACTATGGACGCTGCATCTGAATCTGAAGAATAAACGTTACCGTTCACAGTAACGTAACCAAAAAGGAATGTTACTTCACGATTATACAATCGTAAAAGCAACATTCCCTTTTTATTCTGATTATATTACTATTTCAGTCTCATTATGCTTTCGGAAGTTTAAATGAGCTCTTCAGAGACACGATACGGTTGAATACCGGTGCACCCTTTTTAGAATCATGGATATCTGCACAGAAAAATCCTGTTCTTACGAACTGGAAGCTGTCATAGCCTTTTGCTTCCATAAGTGCTGGTTCTACATATGCAGTAACTTTTGTCAGAGAGTTCGGATTTACATTCAGAGAACCATCTTCTTTGTTGTATACACCCTTCTCCTCGTCTACGATATTCTCATAGAGACGTATTTCTGCTTTTCCTGCCTGACTTGCTTCTACCCAGTGAATGGTTCCTTTTACTTTTCTGCCATCCGGCGCATTGCCACCCTTTGTTGCAGGATCATAAGTACAGTGTACAACACGTACAGTTCCATCTTCATCAGCTTCATATCCTGTACAGGTTACAAAATATGCGTTCATAAGACGAACCTCTGTACCCGGGAACATTCTCTTATATTTCTTAGGCGGATCTACCATGAAGTCTTCTCTCTCAATATAGATTTCTCTGCCAAACGGTATTTTACGGGTTCCCAGTTTTTCATTCTCCATATTATTCGGAGCTTCCAGATATTCTACTTCGCCTTCCGGATAATTATCGATCACAAGCTTGATCGGATCAAGAACAGCCATCAGACGTGGACGTTTCAGTTTCAGATCCTCACGGATGCAGTATTCAAGCATTGCATAGTCAACAGAGCTGTTTGCTTTGGATACACCGCAGAGTTCTACAAACATTTTGATAGATTCCGGTGTAAATCCACGGCGGCGCAGTGCTGCGATGGAAACCAGACGCGGATCATCCCATCCGTCTACGATGCCTTCCTCTACCAATTTCTTGATATAACGTTTACCTGTAACTACATTTGTCAGATACAGTTTTGCAAACTCAATCTGCTTCGGTGGCTGTGGGTATTCCAATTCTTTTACAACCCAGTCATACAGTGGTCTGTGATCCTCAAACTCCAGAGTACAGATGGAATGTGTGATTCCCTCAATCGCATCCTCGATGGGATGGGCGAAATCATACATTGGATAGATGCACCATGTATCACCTGTTCTGTGGTGAGTCATATGAGCAACACGATAGATAACCGGGTCGCGCATATTCATGTTCGGAGATGCCATATCGATCTTGGCACGAAGCACTTTCTCTCCGTCTGCATATTTGCCTTCTTTCATCTCTTCAAAAAGCTGCAGGTTCTCTTCTACGCTTCTGTTTCTGTATGGACTTTCTTTACCCGGCTCTGTAAGAGTTCCACGATATTCACGGATCTGATCTGCTGTCAGGTCACATACATAGGCTTTGCCTTTCTGGATCAGCTTTACAGCAGCTTCATACATCTGTCCGAAATAGTCAGATGCAAAAAACAGTCTGTCTTCCCAGTCTGCACCAAGCCATTTGATATCTGCCTTGATGGATTCTACAAACTCACTCTTTTCTTTGGTCGGGTTTGTATCATCAAAACGCATGTTGAACTTGCCGTTATATTCCTGTGCAAGACCATAGTTTAAAAGAATAGATTTCGCATGACCGATATGAAGATATCCATTCGGTTCCGGCGGGAAACGCGTATGCACGGTGTCATAAACACCCTCTGCTAAATCTTTATCAATGATATTCTCAATAAAATTTTTGGAAACTGTTTCGTTCTCCATCTTTTTCCCTCCTGTTGTCGTATTTTATACTGTTTTTTCACACATCTATATATAAAAAATACAACTGAATATTTTTTATGTCGAATGAATTTATATTATCATTGGAAATTCCATCTGTCAACCGTTTACACAACAGTGACAGGCCTTATATTTCTCAGACGTTACTGTTCACTCCGTTCACAGTAACGTAGCCAAAATTCATTCCAGATTGCCTGCGGCAATGGAATTTTGGCTTGTATGTCTCGGGATTTTGGCATATTCATGCCAAAACACCTCGCGGGACAGTGGTGTGTGAACAGTAACTTTTTATTTGTTTCAGAATGTTTCAGAATCACTTGCATATTGATTTCCTGATCTGCATATGCTATAATGCCAGTAGGCGAAAAGAAATAGCAAGTCCATGTAGACAAAAAGAATGAAGCCCTCAGTAGTGCGAATACTGGGGGCTTCTTCTTATTTTTTATGGTAGACAAGAAACTGCCAGGTTAGTGTTGCCCTACTTATCTCCGTCTAACCATTTGCAAACATAATAGGCGGCTATGCTTGCCATAAAGGAGACAAGAAAAGAAATAGCAAGATTCTCCATATAGACTTCACCTCCTCCCGTTGCCGGGTATCGGTTGGACAACACTGTAAGTATAACATATCTCTTGTCATTCTTGAAGTACAAACAGTTCTTAGAAGTATATCAAAACTTCTGTTCTGATTACTTTTGAGTTACTGAAGTTCAAGAAACCCTTTATTTTTAAGCAATAAAAAAAGCTGATGACGGGAATTGAACCCGTGACCCCTTCCTTACCAAGGAAGTGCTCTACCTCTGAGCCACATCAGCATTGTGTCGGATTTACCGCTCACATTTAAATATACTACCAGAACTTGTTTGTATTGTCAATCCCTATTTTTAACTTTTTGATTTTTATTTTTGGGTTTTATACAGATATCTTTCTATTTTTGATATTGCTCCAACTGCTCTCTGATCTTGATTCGGATACGCTGTAATGCATTATCTATGGACTTGGGTGTTTTTCCCATGATCCGGGCAATCTCTCCGTATCCGTTTCCTGCCAGATAATATTCAAGAACCTGGTTCTCCATTGGACTTAACGTTGCTGTTATCTCCTGCTCCAGATCCTGGACATTCTCCTGGTCAATAATGATAGACTCCGGGTTCTCTCCCCAGTTATCTCCAAGATGTTCTTCATTTTCCCCATCCTGTTCGCTGAGGGAAATATAGGAATTCAGTGGCTGGTGCTTCTGCCTGTTGGAACTCTGGATGGCGTTGTAGATCTGTCTGTCCACACATATACTGGCAAAGGTCTGGAATGCAGCATCCCTGTCCGGCTGGTAATCGCGGACTGCCTTAAACAGTCCGATCATGCCTTCCTGTATCAGGTCATCGTTCTCCCCGCCTATCAGGAACATGGTCCTTGCTTTCTTGCGGACCATGTTCTTGTATTTTTCCATCAGATAGTCGAGGATTTCTGATTCCCCGTTTTTGAAACGGGAAATTAATTCTTCATCTTTAATTCCGTCATACTGTTTCATCAATTTAACCCTTCCGTTTTTCTGAAAATCTCTATCATTCGCCCAGAGGGCTTCTTATAGCATAACAATATTGTGGAATAATTTTCTGCTGCAAAAATTCAAGCAGTCTGAGATAAACTTACTTCTTCTGCAGTCTCTGACGTACAATCTCATATCCAAGTACTCCGGCTGCCACAGATGCATTGAGGGAATCAATGTCACCCTTCATAGGAATAGATGCCACGAAATCACACTTCTCACGGATCAGTCTGCTTACACCTTCACCTTCATTGCCGATCACTACGCCGATCGGACCTGTCAGGTTAAGATTGTACATGGTTTCACCGCCCATATCTGCACATACAAACCACATGCCCTGTTCTTTCAGTTCATCGATGGTATGTCCCAGATTGGTAACCTTTGCAACAGGTGTATAGTTTAATGCACCTGCTGAAGTCTTGGCAACTGTGGAAGTCAGTCCAACTGCTCTTCTCTTGGGAATAATCACCCCATGTGCACCTGCAAGGTTTGCTGTACGGATGATCGCACCAAGATTATGAGGATCCTCAATATTATCCAGGATAAAGATAAAGGGATCTTCTCCTTTTTCCTTTGCCTTCGCAAGAATATCTTCTACACTTGCATATTCATAGGCTGCCACCTGAGCGATCACGCCCTGATGTGCGCCTGTCTCGCTTAACTGATCCAGACGTTCTTTTGCCACATAGTTAATAATCGTATCTTTTTTTCTTGCCTCTCTGGCAATAGTGCGGACCGGTCCGTCCTGGCATCCGTCCAGGATAAAAAGCTTATCTACACATTTGCCGGAACGAAAGGCTTCCAAAACCGCATTGCGTCCTTCTATCTGTTCACTCATATCTTATCCTCTCCGATCCCTGCACGGACCAGTTCTATGATCCTGCTGAAATCATCTTTTAAATATAAATAGCCCATCAGAGCTTCAAACCCTGTTGCCCTGCGGTAGTCTGCCATAGTTGCATGTTTGGCCATTGTAGGAGAATGAGCATTCCTTCCTCTTCTGTAAACGCTGTGTTCCTCCTCTGTAAGCATGGGCTCAATCACTTCCATCATGGAAGACTGAGTTCCTGCCTTAACCAGACTGCTGGCTTTTCTGTGAAGCTGGTTTACCGGACAGTTGCCTTTTTTTACAAGGATCGTGCGGATCACCAGTTCATAGACGCCATCTCCGATATACGCCAATGTCAGCGGAGAATAGGTTCGTAAGTCTTTATCCTCCAAATGAAATACCTGATTAAGCAAACCTTTCAAACTACTTAAACTCTCTTCATTAAGCCCGTTTGTCTCACTCATATTATTCAAGCTCGCTTCCATTTTACTCCCTCGCGGGTATCCTTAAGGATGATTCCCTTAGCCAGAAGCTCATCTCTGATCTCATCTGCTCTTGCGAAATTCTTTGCTTTTCTTGCTTCCTGACGCTCTGCGATCAGGTCTTCGATTTCTTTATCAAGGATTTCTTCTGTTTTCACAGCCTTCAGACCAAGTACATCGCATAATTTCACCATTGTGTCAAGAAGTGCTCCTGCAAATTCTGCGGAACTTGCCTCTGATACATTTGTATTTGCAAATTTAACCAGTTCAAAAATTGCTGCCAGTGCATCTGCTGTGTTGAAATCATCATCCATAGCTTCTTCAAATTTCTTTACGAATTCCTGTGCCTGTGCAAGCAGTTCTTTCTCTGCATCTGTTGCAGTTTCTGTCTGTGCTGCTGCTTTTCTGTCCTTTAAGTTTGCTGCTGCATCTGTGATACGCTCTAATGCATTCTTTGCAGCTTCCATCAGATCTGCGCTGAAATTCAGCGGACTTCTGTAATGTGCGTTCAGCATGAAGAAACGAAGCACCTGCAGGTCATACTGTTCACTGATTTCACGAACAGTACGGAAGTTTCCAAGAGACTTGGACATTTTTCTATTATCAATATTTAAGAATGCATTGTGCATCCAGTATTTTGCAAAGATTTTGTCGTTGCAGCATTCACTCTGTGCAATCTCGTTCTCATGGTGAGGAAAGATCAGGTCTTCTCCGCCTGCATGGATATCAATCTCATCACCAAGATATTTTTTCGCCATAACAGAACACTCAATATGCCATCCCGGACGTCCGTCACACCATGGTGAAGGCCAGGATGGTTCTCCCTCTTTCTTCGGTTTCCAGAGAACAAAATCCAGTGGATCTTCTTTCTGGTCTTCACCGGATACCTGCAGAGAACGGAAGCCGGACTGCAGATCATCCAGGTTCTTGTGCGAAAGTTTGCCATATTCTTTGAACTTCTTAACTCTGAAATAAACAGTACCGTCTGCTGCCGGATAAGCATATCCCTTATCAACCAGAGTCCGGATCATACTGATCATTCCGTCGATTTCCTGTGTTGCCTGTGGATTGGTTGTGGCAGGTTTTACATTCATGCCATCCATATCTTTCTTACACTCTGCAATATATCGCTCGGAAATTTCCTGTGCGCTTACGCCCTCTTCGATTGCTTTCTTGATGATCTTGTCATCTACGTCTGTAAAATTGGAAACATAGTTTACTTCATATCCTTTGTATTCCATATATCGGCGTACGGTATCGAAGATGATCATCGGACGTGCATTTCCGATATGAATCAGGTTGTATACAGTCGGACCGCAGACATACATACGAACTTTTCCCTCTTCAAGAGGTACGAATTCTTCTTTTCTACGTGTCAGTGTGTTAAAAAGTTTCATGTTTTATTCCTCCAGTTTTCTCTATCATTAACTCTCTTTTCTTTCATTAAGAAGACAGATCGCCTGAGATGCAATTCCTTCTTCTCTTCCCGTAAATCCCAGTTTTTCCTCTGTAGTAGCCTTAATGTTCAGCTGAGACTCATTGATTCCCATTGCTTTTGCCATATTGGCTCTCATCTGTGGAATATGAGGTGCCATCTTTGGTTTCTGTGCAATGATCGTTGCATCTATATTTCCGATCTCATAATGGTGCTCTCTCAAAAGCTTCGTCACATGTTCCAGCAGCAGAATACTGGAAATTCCTTTATATACAGGGTCTGTATCCGGAAAATGTTTTCCGATATCGCCCAGTGCAGCAGCTCCCAGAAGTGCATCCATAACTGCATGGATCAGTACATCTGCATCTGAATGTCCCAGGAGACCTTTTTCCCAGTCTATCTTCACACCACCCAGAATCAGATCTCTATCTTCGGTCAGTCTGTGTACATCATATCCCATTCCAACACGCATAATCATTCTCCTCTTATATCCAGCATCTTGCTGATTCTCAATAAGCTTAACCGTCTCCTTGTATAAGGAGCAAGTCTGAGGCTTGGCAAAACAGCCGATTCATCGAGTCCGATATCATAAACGGTTTTCGCGCATCCGGCTTTCTCCAGCAAATGGAACATAGTTTGTTCACTGGGAAGCTCATCAATAATCTCCTCTATCCCGTTCAGGCATTTTTCCAGGTGCTGGGGTGAAATAGTTTCTAACAATTCCGGCTCGTTTTCTTTTCTTATTTCTTCCAGAAGTCCTTTTTTTCCAAAAGTTTCTTTCAGAAGCTCATCGTCCTCATTCTCATAGGGTTTTG
Source organism: Blautia wexlerae DSM 19850 (assembly GCF_025148125.1). Classification (NCBI taxonomy): domain Bacteria; kingdom Bacillati; phylum Bacillota; class Clostridia; order Lachnospirales; family Lachnospiraceae; genus Blautia; species Blautia wexlerae. The sequence continues at coordinate 1,269,331 of NZ_CP102267.1, read as the reverse complement.
CGTGACATCTTCCCTGTGTGATGGCTGCAGCGATACGCTTGTATTCTTCCAGTACAAGAAGTGCTGCTACAGAAACCTTCTCTCCGTGGAGTGCATCCAGCGGACCATTGATCACTTCCATATCCCACAGATGTGTGACCTGGTGCTCTGCACAGGACGCAGGCCTTGAATTACCAATCATCTGCATTGCAAGTCCGGAAAGAATCAATGCATACATAAGCTGTTCGCATTCATCTTCCTCTCCCTCTGTAATATCCTGAATCGAAGATTTCACAGTTTTTAACGCTTTCTCTTCCAGCTTTACAGTTTCGCGGCAAAAATACTCTCCGGTGACCAGGTTCGCGATCTTCCAGTCTGCAAGACAGATGTATTTCGCCATCAGGTCTGAAATCCCGGCTGCAGTCAGGCGCTGTGGTGCTTTTGAAAAAATATCTGTATCTGCATATACACAGATCGGAGCTACTGAAGGCACAGTCTTCTTTACTCCATCCAGGGTCATTGCTGCTACTGTTGTTACAAATCCATCTCCACTTGCTGCGGTAGGCACTGAAATGAAAGGTACTTTGTAATTATGTGCAATATAACGGCTGATATCATGGATCGTGCCTGCTCCTACTGCAAGGATCAGGTCAATGTCCTCTTCCATGTTGTTCTCCACAATTTTTATTGCATGCCGGTCTGCCTGAAGTCCCTCTGCATCCAGAACAAGTACCTGACACCTGTCATAGATATCCTCCATAAGTTCTTCTGTTGCTGCATAGGTATTGGTATCGCAGATGACCAGCGGGGATATGTACTCTCTGAGCATTCCCTCTGACATCTCTTCTTCAAGCTTCTCTACAGCTCCGGCTTCTATCAAAATCTCTTTCACTGCAATCTGGTGTTCCCTGCCGCAGCTGCAAGGTCGGGCAAAATCGTCCGCATCAACTCGCATTTAAATTCTTCCTCCTGACTTTCCTGAATCAAGCGGATAAAATCATCCGTTTGAATATCTGCTCATAATTGAATAGTTGTTTCACAGCCTGATTCGGTTAAACTTTTTTCTATAGGCATAGTTCGTTGGTATTATACATGATTTTCCTGTAAAAATCAATCATTCCGCGCAGGTCTGGCGGCTACAGGTTCAAATAATTATATACAATCTTTGAAATATTCTGTATGTTCGTCACCGCCGTACTCTCCGGGCAGTTTTCAGACATCACACATAGGATATAAGTTGTCTTTTCGCCATAGACAATTGCGATATCGTGCTGATCCTGGTCTGTCTCGCCGGTCTTGTTGGCAGATTTTATTCCATCCGGAAGTCCCTGGGGGATTTTCCAAGTGTTTTCCTGATTTGACAGAAGATTTAACATTTCTTCTGATGCATCTTTGCTGACACATTCCCCCTTGTAGATTTTTTCAAGCAGAGTGCCGCAATCTTTTACAGAAGTCATGTTTCTGCCACCCAGACTCTCCTGTGCGGATGCCGCAGGATGGAGGGTGTGCTGCACACTTGTCTCTGTATAGCCCTCTTTTTCCAGATATTTGTTAATATCCTCCGCACCTTTTTTGAAATCAAGGGAATCTGTCTGAAGCTTCACCAGTTCATTGCAGGATTCATTGTCACTGACTGTGATCATATTCCACAGCAGGTCATTTAATTTTACATCTACAGTTTTTGTATCTGCAGTATTTAATTTCTTTGCCTCATCTGCCTTTACCTGCTCCATGTCCTCATATGTCTTTGCCATTACAAAGGCTTTGATCAGACTTGCAGAATAAAGGGAAGTATCATTGATCAGGATTTCCTTTTCTTCATTAAGGTCTTTCACATAAACACTCCAGGTTCCCTGATATCCGGACAGCATCTTCTCAAGCTGAGGCTTCAGATTATCCATCCCAAGATCATCCATATTCACGATCTTTCCCGTATCATCCACAATAAAACCATCATCCGTCACTGTGCTTTCCTGAAGCAGGGCGCCATTTGTACCGCCAAAATAATAGCTTCCGTCAAAATTCATCTCATAACAGTCCATCTCAAGTGAATGGATACCTGGCTCGGTTACCAGTCTGCCATTTTCATCAAAATAATAATATCCATTCAGAGTAATCCCGTCTATTGCCAGATTGTCAATATACCTTACCTGCGGTGCTGCTGACAGACGCCCCAGATTGTTCACAAAGTAATATCCGTCAAATTTCTCTGCCTCCTGGGCATTCTGTGTATCAGCTTCCTCATCTGTCTTATCCCCAAACACTGCAACACCTTTCAGATGCTCCATATGAGGACTGCAGGCTTTGAATTTCCCATCTGCATCATGGTAATAATATCCGTCAAATACAGTTCCGTCTATCTCATAATCCTGAAAATAATGGATCTCCGCCTGGGTACTTCCGGCGCCATTCACATCCAGACAGTAAAATCCGTCACTCTTCATCATATATTTGCCACTTCCGTCTCCCATGGGCTGAATCTGTGCCTGCCCGGTGACAGATGCAAGGCTCTGCTGTGCAGCCATAACAGGAACCGGCAAAGCCAGTGCCATGGAAATGGCTCCGGCCAGACTTCCGGCTATGATATAACTTTTAATATGATATTTCGCTGTTTGTCTATTTTTTCTCATGCAAAACTCCTTTTACGGTTTCTTTTCACATCCCATTCACAGTAAGCAAAGTATATATTGTTTTATTCAGGATAGCAAGATTTTTATCTTTTTTCCAGCAAAGACCAGAATCTCAGTATCAGTGTTCAGTTCTTTTCTCTGATCCTGTTCCAGAAGCTTCCCAGCTGTTCTTCCACAGTATTTAAAGTACAGTTTCCCCTGTCAGACCACTCAGCAGGAAACAGATTCCTGTAATCTTTTCCTGCAAATCTCTCGTCCAGCAGAAGTATGATCCCTGTGTCCTCCTGGGTTCTGATCACACGCCCGGCTGACTGCAGCACCTTATTCATCCCCGGATATCTGTATGCATAATCAAATCCATTCACACCCTTTTTATCATAATACTGCCTGAGGATCTCCCTTTCTGTTCCAATCTGAGGAAGACCAGTCCCTATGATGATTGCTCCGATCAGCTTCTCTCCCATCAGATCAATCCCCTCTGAAAAAATCCCGCCCATCACGCAAAATCCTACTAGCGTTCCCTCTGATGCAGAAAATTCCTCCAGAAATTCCTCTTTCTCCCTTTCATTCATTCCCGATGTCTGCGAAATACAACGAACCCATTCCGCTGAAAACTCATTCTCATACACCTCCAGAACATCTTCCATAAATTTATAAGAAGGAAAGAATACCATATAATTTCCTTTTCTTGTCCATACAGTTCTGGCAATGTAAGATGCGATCCTGTGATATTCCTCATATCCTCTTCTGGTATACCTGCTGCTCACATCCCGTCCTGTGAGAATGCACCTGTTCTCCTGCCTGAAAGGAGAGGTCACATAAATCCCATAGTCATCCTTTCTGGTGCTTAAAAGTGCACGGTAATAATCCATGGGAAGCAGAGTCGCAGAAAAGAACACCGCACTTTTTCCCTTTTCCAGACATCTATGAATATTTGCTGCAGGATTTACACAGAAAAGCCGCAAAATCACCTTTCCCCCTTCTCCCATTTCTGTATAAACCACATAATTTTCATCCAGAAGTTCATCAATGTTCAGGAAATCTCTCACACAGAAGTAAAATTCCAGCAGCTGCTCCGGAAGTTCCTTTCCATGAAGTTCCTCCAGGAGCTTATCCATCTCCCCCATCACCTGAAGCATTCCCAGAGAAACTGCTCCGGGATTTGGAAGGATTTTGTATTCTGTACACTCCTTTTCCAGAGTTCGAAGCTGTCGATTCACTTTTTCCAGTGCTCGTACCAGACCTTTGCTGTAATCAGCAGCCAGCTTCTTCGCCTCCAGTACGTCCGCTCTGTCCACATGAGCACTGTACATTTCCCTTCCTCTGTCCACCAGATTGTGAGCTTCATCGATCAGAAAAATGTATTCTCCGGAAGTACCCTCCCCGAAAAATCTTTTCAGATAAACATTGGGATCAAATACATAATTATAATCACAGATCACAGCGTCCACCCAGACTGCCAGATCCAGGCACATTTCAAAGGGACACACCTGCCATTTCTTCGCATGTTCCAGCAAAATATCCCTGTCATAGCTGTCCTGCGTAGTCCACAGTTCAAAAACAGCATCATTCACTCTGTCCAGATGTCCTCTCGCCCACAGACAGTTCTCAGGATTGCATTCTGTTTTATCACAGAAGCACAGCTTTTCCTTCGCGGTAATGGTAATCACTTTAAATTTCAGTCCATGCTCCTTTAATATGGAGAAAGCTTCTTCAGCCACAGTCCTGGTAATGGTCTTTGCTGTAAGATAGAAAATATTTTCCCCCAGCCCTGCACCAACTGCTCTCACTGCAGGAAAGATCGTGGACATGGTCTTTCCTACTCCTGTAGGTGCCTGGACAAAAATCTGTCTTTCTGTGGATATAGTGTGATATACACCGGATACGATTTTTCGCTGTCCCTCACGATATTCAAAAGGGAACTCCAGATCACTCATGGACGCATTCCGTTCTTTTTTCCATGCAAGCTGGTATGCGATCCATTTATGATACCTGTCCAAAAAATTCTGGTACCACAGTCTGAGTTCTTCCAGCGTATATTCTTCTCTGAAAAACTTAAGCTCCTCTGTGTCCAGATTCCCATATGTCATCTGCACTCCGATCTTCTCCGTTTTTTGCTCCTGTGCGTAGATCCAGGCATAACACATTGCCTGTGCACGGTGAACCTCCACAGGCTTTTCCAACTGACTGACATCTGCATAAACACCCTTAATTTCATCGATCCAGCACTGTCCATCCTCTGTGAAGATTCCGTCAGCTCTGCCCTCTACCTGGATACTTACATCTTCATATTCTGTTTTATATTTAAGAGAAACCTCCGCTCTGTAATGGCTTCCCATCCTGCCCTGTATTTTTCTGTGCAGTCTGCTGCCCTTCTGCATTGCTTCTCTGTCAGAAGATCCTCCCCGGTTGTCAAGATCCCCGCTTCTTAATATAAACTCCACCAGATTTCTGACGGAAATACGAACCACCGGCTTATCCATATCAAAACACCTCACGCAACAATAGCTGTCAAATAATTATCCACATCGTCCGTTCATTATAACACAGAATTCATCATCATGTAAAAACTCCTGAATTTAAGAAAGAATCCTGCTTGCAGAATTCTCCGCCTGCAACGGGTCGCTTCAGCGACATAATTCCTCTCCGTCGCAGTGCGATCCTGCCCGGAGGGCTTTTTTATGTTATAGGAACATTACGGAGTAATTTCCTATAATATAAAAAGCCGCCAGAAATCTCTATGCTGATTTCTGACGGTCCATTATTTTGTTTATCCTATAATTGGTAAACATCATATCCACAAATTGCTCCGCTGTGAAGGAGCTCCTGCAATTCTCAATTAGATCTGAGTAATTACAAAGATATCATAAATAGCCTTTACTGCAGTCTCAAAATCTCTGTTCTCCACACCGATAATGATATTCAGCTCACTGGAACCCTGGTCAATCATCTTCACATTTACATTTGCATGGGCAAGTGCTGAGAAGATTCTTCCTGCTGTACCTCTGGTGGATTTCATACCACGTCCTACAACAGCGATCAGTGCAAGGTCAGATTCCATTTCTACGAAATCCGGCTGTACTGCGCGATGGATTCCTGCGATTACCTGCTGCTCTTTCTCTTCGAATTCATCCTGATGTACATATACAGTCATTGTATCGATTCCTGATGGAACATGCTCAAAGCTGATTCCCTGATCTTCGAATACCTGAAGTACCTTACGTCCGAAACCAACCTCACTGTTCATCATGGATTTCTCAATATTGATAGAACAGAATCCCTTCTTACCTGCAATACCTGTGATTGTAAATTTCGGTTTCTTGCATGTGCTCTCAACAATAAAAGTACCCTTGTCTTCCGGTCTGTTTGTGTTTTTGATATTGATCGGAATTCCCTCTTTACGAACCGGGAAGATCGCATCTTCATGAAGAACAGTTGCACCCATATAAGAAAGCTCTCTGAGTTCTCTGTAGGTAATGCTCTCGATTACTTCCGGATTTTTAACAATACGTGGGTCTGTTACCAGGAAACCGGAAACATCTGTCCAGTTTTCATAGAGGTCTGCCTTAATAGCCTTTGCCACAAGAGAACCGGTTACATCAGAACCTCCTCTGGAGAAAGTTTTAACTTTTCCATCTTCACCAGCGCCATAAAATCCAGGGATAACGGCATGTTCACATTTTGCCAGCTTTTTGGACAGAAGTCTGTCTGTCTTCTCGGCATCCAGATTTCCGTTCTTATCAAAACGGATCACATCTGCTGCATCAACAAATTCATAACCCAGATATGCTGCCATCACCTTACCATTGAGAAATTCTCCTCTGGATGCTGCATAGTCTGTGCCTGCCTGTGCCTTGAAATCAGCTTCGATCTGAACAAATTCGTCTTCCAGAGAAAGATCAAGGTTCAGTCCGCGGATAATCTCATAATATCTTCCCTTGATTTCCTGCAGGATCGGTATGAAATCCTCCCCCTCAACTGCAGTATTATAACATTTATAAAGTAAATCTGTAACCTTTGTATCTCCGTCAAATCTCTTTCCGGGAGCGGACGGAACCACATAACGTCTACTCTCATCACTTCTGATGATCTCCCCTACTTTCTGAAACTGTTCTGCATTTGCCAGAGAACTTCCTCCGAATTTAACAATTTTCTTCATTTTTCCTGCTCCTCATATGTCACTAAATATTTTCAGACCGATCTCCTATCAGTCTTTGTCACTCTACCAACATAAAGTCTGTTTAATATTGTATTGAATAAACGCCAATTTTGCAAGCCTTTCTTACAGAAATATCCGAAAATGGTTATTTTCCACAATCTGCCGAAGATTCCTGCTGTTTTTTTACAAATTCTGTCACATTATAAACACGAAGGATATCTCCATCCACCCGAAAATGAATATCCTTCTCTCCAAAAGGCATTCCGTAAGACCGTTCCGGATCATTCTGATAAGCAGGACGGGGATCATCTGCAAGCACTGCGATCAGAGCCTCTCTGCTTTCCTCGGGTATTCTTTCCAGAAGCTCCTGGGGAAATTCTACATTCAGATGATGATCTTTGGAATATTCGGTAAAACTTCCTGTTGCTTCCGGATGGCAATCCGCATAAGGAATATATGGTTTAATATCGAAAATCGGTGTTCCATTCATCAGATCTGCACCTTCTACATAAAGTACAGGGCTGTCCGGCTCATCCAGAGCTACTTTCTCAAGCTTCACACAGGATAATCCTATGGAATTGGGACGGAAGGGAGATCTTGTGGCAAAAACTCCTTTTCTCACATTTCCCCCAAGTCTGGGCGGGCGGACAGTCGGTGACCACTTTGTCCTCTTTGCCTCCGAAAACTCCCAGATCAGCCAGATATGACTAAACTCCTCCAGACCACGGCAGGCATCCACATTGCGATATTCCGGTTCGAATACGATTCTCGCTTTAAGCGCCCCTACACGGCCACTCTGCCTGGGAATACCGAATTTAGTTGGAAAATCATTTTCTATATGTGCGATTGGAACCATTGTATTATTCTCCTTTTGTAACTGTTCAGTACCTTCACAGTTACGAGTCAAAATCCACAAGAAAGAATCCTGCTTGCGGGATTTTGGCATGTTCATGCCAAAACACCTCGCGGGATAGTAGACTGCTGAATAGTTACGAAATATCTTTTATAATAGCAATTTTAGTATAATCAAGTCCTGATCTATGTTTTTGCGAACGAGACGATTTGCGAAAGTGATATGCATATTTATGGGAAATCTCTGTTCTATATGGAATGCATATAAAATATCCATAATGACTTTGAATAAGTAAACAAGCATATCTTCTTTCCTTTTTCTTTAAAAGTTCTTTATATGGCGGATTCGGATATTTCTCGTAAAATTCATCTGAAAGGCTATAAACAGCATAGTCAATTTCCAATTTTCTTCTCCTTATATACATATAAACGAGAGGGAAAATGAACTCCCTCTCGTTATACTCTTCGCTCGGTCATATTTTATTTTACCGATGAGTCAGAACCGTCACTCATCTCATCTCTCGGTTATATTTATTTTACCGATGAGTCAGAACCGTCACTCATCTCATCATGCGAATAGAGAATTAACTCTCTATATATTGTATTATATAACATATTTTCTTAAATAGCACAATCCTATATTTTTAATTTTTCAAACACGCTCTAACATCGTTTCTGTTCACAGCAATATGCTTTCTAACACACTGGACTTGTGTGAATTTATATTATTTGATCTTAGCGCTCTTTGCTTTAGAATAGCTGCTGTATATTCTTTTACCGTTTTCGGTACGATATGCCCGCACCTTGTAATAGTATGTTTTCTTAGACGTAAGCTTCTTATTTATATAAGAAACAGTGCTTCCCTTTTTAATCGTTGATACTGCCTTATATTTACCGGATTTGGATGTGGCACGGTATACTACATACCCTTTGGCACCGCTTACCTTTTTCCATTTCAGTGTAGCCTGTTTCTTACCGGCAGTTACTGTGACAGCCGGGGTTTTCGGTTTTACTGTCTGTGCCGGAGTTGGTGTCGGTGCAATTCCATTGGTTGTTACAGAGAAGTTTTTGTCATAACTGCTTTTAATAGCACCGCCCCATTTGGTGGAAACAGCCTGTACACTGTAATAATAAGGAGTTGACGGAGAAAACGCTGTATCTGTATAGGAGAGGTCTTTGACCGTAGCAATCTTTGCGAATTTGCTTTCACCCATCTTACGTCTTAAAATAATATAAGAATCTGCATTTTCATATTTATTCCAAGTAAGAAGAACTGTATTTCCTGCCGCCTTGCAGGTTGTGATCTCTGGCATTCCTGCTGCAAAGAGGTCTTTCGCAGTACCCTTTACAACTACATGGCACACTGCGGTTACATTCTGATCTGTTTTTACACGGATATCGGTTTCTCCTACAGAAACAGGTGTGATAACACCCTTCTGGTCTACTTTGGCAACGCCTGCATTATCAGAGGTCCATACCAGTTCCCCGCCGCTTCCCTTCGGACTGAATGTCCAGGTCAGGGTATAGGTTCCCTGATCAATTGCCAGAGTCAGCGTTTTGTCACTCAAAGCAATGCTCTGTGCCGGTGCTGTAACAGTCACGTGGCAGGTGCCTTTCATTCCATTGTCCGTAGTCAGTGTAATATCTGCAGAACCGGCACCCACAGGAGTTACCTTGCCGGAGCCATCTACGGTTACTACAGAAGAGTTGGAAGATTCCCAGTACAAAGAGGACGGTTTTGCGCCGTTTGGCGTGATCGTGTAATCCAGTGTCCTGGAACCGCTTTTCGTTGAGAGATTCAGGCTGGACGGAGAAATACTCACCCCTGTCACACTGACCGGTCTGGAAGAAACGGAAATATTGCAGGTCGCATAGACACTTCCGGAAACTCTCGCAGTAATCACCGCAGAACCTTCTCCCACTGCTGTTACCACACCACCGTTTACACTTGCAACAGAATTGTTGGAAGAAGTCCAGCTTACAGTTCCCACCGCATCAGACGGAACAATCGTATAAGTCAGTGTATAGCTGTCTCCCTTTGTAAGAGTCAGATCAGAAGCATTTAAGCTGATCAGCTTCGGTGCTACCGGAAGCTTTGACTCAATACTTTTAAGCAGCTGAACCGCTTCATAAACTCTGTTTGCAGACGCATCCAGCGTAGTCAGCGCACTGTCCGCTTCGGCATATGCACCGGAGAATCCGCTGACCTGGGACCATCTGGAACGCTCTGCATTTGCCTTTCCCATCATGCGGATAAGCTCGCTCTTATCTGCCGCCTCAAAAATCTGCCTGTTATTATTATACGGGTCACATCCTGTAATGTCCGTACCACCGCAAAGGGCAAACATAACACGCAGGACACTTCCGTCTGACGGATGACTCGCACCCATTCCGACACCCATAAATACATTATCCAGAGTATACGTCCATCCGGATGCGGAGCAGTAGGAAAATTCTGTCAGATCCGGTGCATATTTGTTATCAGTAAGCTTATAGGCATCACCGGTCCAGGTGGAAGTCTCGGAGAGAACCTTCTGGATACATGCCGGTGGATTCAGGCTTCCACTGTCACAGTTGGCAATTCCCCTTAAGTAGAAACCATAACTTGTATTTGTGTCATAAAGCGGCGTAATCCCGTTCTCACTTAACCCGCGGAGCAGAACATCTGCACAGGTTTCTCCTTTCGCAAATTCCACCTGTACAGGATCCAGGATCATACCCTGGCCGATCGTGTTCTTCTCCACAGTCAGCGTCAGGGTATCTGCCAGAACATCGGTCTGTCCCAGCGCAAAAATCCCCACTGCCATTCCGGCTGCAAGAGTCAGCCCCTTAATGGCCTGCCATAGCTTATTCTTTGTCATATTCATTTTCCTCCTTATTTTCGGGCCGCTGCAGCAGCCCGTATTTTCTTTTTACTCTCTCCAGTTTCTCCAGCAGAGGCCTGCTTAGGATCCACAGGAAGATTACCGTAGAAGTTGCCTGCACCAGATCTACCGGTGCACCTGAGATATAAAACGCGATCAGGCTCTTCTTTGTGATGTATCCGTATGCCATCAGAATAGATGCCGGATTCATGATCCCGCCGAAGATCAGAAACACACTTAAGAATCCGTAAATACACAGATCCACCTTCCTGGCTTTGAGAATCCCTTTCTGAAAAAGGATTCCTGCCAGATATCCGATCATTCCATAGGAAAACATCTGCCAGGGTGTCCACGGTCCCTGCCCGAAAAACATATTTGAGATCATCATGATCAGACAGGCACACAGAAACCCCGCCTCACCACCTAAGGAAACCCCGGTAATGATCACGATGGCCGCAATCGGCTTAAAGCTTCCGATCATAAAGAAAGCACTCCTGCCTGCGACCCCAAGAGCCGCCATTACGGCAATGACCATAATCTCTCTTGCCTGTGGATGCCGGCCCTCAAATACCATAAAGAACGGGATCGTGGCATAGGCAAGTATTAAAAGACTGATCACTACATCATGCTTACCATGAAACTTATGAACCAGGATAAAAAGCACCAGCGGAACAAAAGCCAGAAACATAATCAGACCGATCCAGGTACGCTTCTCAATCTTTCCTTTATGGATCGGCTGGATAATGATTCCATCCTCTTTCAGTTCATATTCCTCTAATTCCTGTCCGGATTCCTCTTCCCCGGGCAGGCTCTGTGCACAGGAATCCCCGAAGAAACGGTCCATAAACTGGTCTAAAGCCTTGCCTTCAAGCACGCAGCCACCTCCTTTCCGGTAACAGCATCAGGAAAATAATGCCTTGCCATGCGATTGGCAGCAGTCGTATAAAAGCTGTTTCCCGCAAAGAAATCCCTTGCACTCTTACACGTCACCACATTTCCCTGAAAGAACAGGCCGACCCTGTCTGCATATTCTGCGACAAACTCCACATCATGCGAGATCATAAAGATAGTGATCCCGTGAGCTTTGAGCTTCTTTAAAATGTCTCCCAGTTCCTGTTTATATTCTGCATCCAGCCCCTTCGTTGGTTCATCCATCAGAAGAAGCCTCGGCTGCAACAGCAGAACCTTAGCCAGTGCAAGACGCTGCTGTTCTCCACCGCTTAAATCATACGGATGACGGTCAAGCAGTCCTTCCAGTCTGGTCAGACTTACGATTCCCTCGATTGCCTCTGCCTTCCTCATATTGGCAGTGTATTCGGAAGATTTCTTCTCCTTTGCCCCACCGATGATAGAATACAGATCCTCCCGGACTGTCTTCTTGATAAACATGCTCTGGGGATTCTGTGGCAGCACACCCAGATACCCTCTGTAAAGCTGGGTATCCGTATACCTGCGGATATCAGTCCCATTCAGGAGAATCTTGCCTCTGTAGGGAGCACGGACACGACTGATCAGCGATAAAGTCGTACTTTTCCCCGTTCCGTTTCCACCGACAAGCGCATAAAATTCTCCCTGCTTTACTTCCAGGTTCAGATCCTGCACAACATCCTTTCCGTCTTTTTCATAACGAAACCACACATCCTTTACCTCAATAGCCGGTGGCATAGAGCTTTTGGAACCAGACAGCAGTTTATCTCTGACTGTATTCAGCTTTTTTTGCAGTTTTTGTTTATTTTTACAAAAATAACTTTCTTCACAAACAGAAACTGTATCAGAAGTTGCTGCCATCACCTGTGTGATCCAGTTCCTTCCCTCTTTTACAGTCAGCGGACATGGCAGATTATTTTCTACCTCTGCATAAATCTGCATGGGAACCGGCATAGACAGAAACATTCCATGATGTTCCCTCTTCAGGAACTCACCGATCTCCCGTGGCGCCCCCTGCGTGAGCAGACTGCCCTTATCCATCACATATACCCTGTCCGCCCACGGAATGACATCCTGCAGCCGGTGCTCCGTCAGAATTATGGTAGTGCCGATATCCCGGTTAATCTTTCTCACCGTTTCCAGAAAATCAGAAGCCGCGATCGGATCAAGCTGAGAAGTCGGCTCATCCAGAATCAGAAGTTTCGGGTGCATAGCCATGATCGCCGCCAGGTTTAAAAGCTGCTTCTGCCCTCCGGACAGCTCCGAGACATTCTTATAAAACCACTGATGAATCCCGAAATAGCTTGCCATCTCTGCCACTCTCAGACGAATCGTAGGCGTATCATACCCCAGACTTTCCAGACCAAATGCAAGCTCATGCCACACCTTATCTGTCACGATCTGATTTTCGGGATTTTGCAGTACATAGCCAATTTCCTGGCTCTGCTGCCGGTGGCCGACTTCCTTCAAATCCCGCCCATAATAACAGATTTTCCCGGAACTGCTGCCAAAAGGAGCCAGATCCGACTTCAGCTGGCGAAGCAGCGTACTCTTGCCACAGCCACTCTTACCGCACAGCACATTAAAGGTACCCTCCTCCACATCCAGTGACACATGAGACAGTGACTCCCTGCTGCCATTCGCATAACGGAAGGAAAAATCTCTCACTTCTATTATCTTCATCTCGCTTCTCCTTCCATATCTTCATAAATCTTTCTGTAGGTCACTGCCATCTCTCCCTGTACGTGGCTTCTGCTTTTCTTCATGGCAGATTCCTCACACAGATCCAGAATCAGCGGCAGAAAACAGAACACACCAAAGCTGACAAATGTGACAGCAGCCAGCAGCGGACTGCACGACTGCTTCGGAACCCTTCCGAAAACAGTAAAACCGGCAAGCAGGATTCTGGGATTGTACTGTGCAAAAGCAGCTCCCCGGTAACATCCATATCCGAAAATCACACAAAGCCCGACAAGCATAGTTCCCAGTAGTTTATCCCTTCTGTTAAAACGGTAAATAGAAAAAGCCGTACGTCCTCTTAACCCATAGCCACGGCTTTTCATGGAATCAGCCGTCTCAATCGCATTTTCCAGTGCCCATGTGACAAGAATGGACACCATATTTAACGCATAACGGATCTTCTTAAACCATTTGCCATTGCTCACATCCATCCCCACGCATTTCTGTCCATTGCGGATCACCTTCAGCTGGGCCATAAAGTGAGGCACAAACCGAAGCGCCATAGACAGCATCAGAGACATCGCAGGGATAATCCTGCCAAAAAGATAGATAAATTTATCACTTGTCATGATCTGGTTATAGCAGGAGAACCACAAAATCATAATAAAAAGTACACATCCCAGAACGATTCCATATACCATTGCCTCCAGCGTAACCCAGTTTCCGCTGCTTTCTATATAAAGAAGCGGTGTGACTCCGTAATGGTTAAACATCGGGTTTAAGAGTGCCACGATAAGGAGACTCGGTAGCGTCAGAAGAAAATTGATTTTCAGAACCTTCTTTACTCCGTTAAGCCACATGGAGTAAGCTGTGGCAGCCACAAAAGAGACTGCCAGGTAAACCGGGTGCTGGATAAACATGGTAAACCCCAGCACCACGGCAAAATAAAAGAAATTTAAAACAGGATGGCACCTGGAAAAAGCATCAGTCATAATACTGATCCCCCACATCCCTGCCAAGATTGCAGGTATAACGCCATTCTACCGTATCGCCGTCCTCCAGCGTATATTTCGAGCAGCCATAATTCGGATACCAGCCGTTGACACAGTACATCCATCCGGAATCCTTGCCACAGTCAAACTCATACAGGTTATTGATACCGGATACATAATAACTGTTATACATAGGTGTCCACTCCGACTCCATCTGAATACCGGCCTGATTACATACACGCTTCAGCACATCAAATACCGTCTCCCCCTCATAGAACTCCACCTCCGAAGGATACAGGATCCAGCCGTCCGCAGGCACAAATTCTGCCTTGGACTCTTTCAGATCATCCCAGTTATTCAGGATCGTAGAACACTCGATAGAGAAAGTACAGGTCATGGCTGTATCTGAGCTGTCATCGCCACCGGAAGTGTCTGTATTGCCTGTTCCATCGCCGGAAGAGTCTGTCTGTCCGGAACTGGTATTTCCATCTGTGCTGGACTGACCGCCAGAACTTCCAGTGGAATTTTCACCGTTTTGTGTATCCTTATTATCAGCAGTGCCCTTGGATTTGTCATCGGATTCATCCGTAGATTCACCTGTGGTAGAACCGCCGATCAGATAGAAATCTCCTCCTGTCTTAGTCACGTTAAAGGTAAGTGTTGTGCGCTCTGTTTTTTTCTTTCCGGTTTCTCTGGTAGTAATCTTTGCAGTATCAAGCTGATAAAGCTTTCCATCTTCTTCCAGACAGTAAAGAACCTTATCCGCGTCCCATTTTTCTTTCAGATTCAGGGTCAGCTTCGCAGGCGCTGCCAGATTCATCTTCTCCAGTGTGACTTTCAACGCATAAGGCGCATCATTGGCAAGCTTCTTTACCTCTTCTGTTCCATCTTCACTGCACTGTACCAGAAGTTTTTGCTCCACCGGATTCTGAATCTGGCTTCCATTGTAAGTCCATTTATAACTGATCCCGCTGTCCGTTTTTCCGGTAAAATAATACTTTTCGTCCTTTCCGGCGATCGTTTCCATCTGTGCCTGGGTGATGATTCCGTCCTCAGGAAGCTTTGTTTTCTGCTTCAAAGGTTCCACATCTGTATCAGAATCTTCCTCCGTGCTGTTTAAGATCTCAGCTCCTTTTTCGGAAAGCTGTGTCATGCCGTCATCCCCGCCGCCACAACCTGAGAGCGAACTTACCCCCAGAAACAGTGCAAGCCACAGGGCAAGTCCCTTTTTCTTTATCCTCATTTCTTCTTCCTCCGCTTCTTAATAAGAGCCCTCACTCCGGCCTTAATGCCGCTGCCTGCCAGTCCTCCCGCCAGAGCACCGCCTGCCGCAAAACCAAAGATCATACCATATTCTTTCTTCTTTGAGGTCAGACTTCCGGTTCCACTCTCCCCGGCAGTTTCCTGATATCCATCCTCACCGGTATCCATCTGTGAAGTCTCTTCCGACTCTGTATAAGGCTCTGCTTCGAAATCCCAGCCGCCGGAATTCTTATCCTTTGATGACTTACTGTTCTTTGATTTACTGTTTTTAGAATCCTTTGAACCGGAGCCACTATCCTTTCCTGAGCTTTCGGAACCCGTGGAGCTTTTGCTGCCGGAAGACTTACCACCCAGAGATTTCCCGGATCCACCCGGCGTTTTCGTATTGCCGCCTGACGGTGTTGTGGCAGGAACCGGCGTCGGGGTAGGAATCGGCGTGGGTTCTTTCAGACCGGTACCGGAACCATCTCCCTTGCCACCTTTTTTGATACTCACATCTGACATATCATAAAGGCTCGTCTTGCCATCCTTCAGGCGCTGGTAGGCAACCAGTGCGTAATATCCCTGCTCCGTAGCCATCCCGTCCAGAGTGCCTGCTGCCGCCCCGCCGTTATTTCCGGCACCCGCCTTTACATGCATAAATCCACTTCCATCGATATGATAGGAAAGAAGATTCTCTATTGTCCAGTGGCCGCCCTTGATGAAACGCGAATCCGTCTCCGGGTCAATCCCAAGGCTGCATAAAGCCGTGATGATCTGTGCACAGGACTCCTCTGTCTCCACACCCATCGTGGAATATCCACCGCTGTCGTTCTGCATTTCCGACAATTTATTCAGCCCTCTGTCAATGGCAGCAGTCACATTCTCATAACCTGATTTATGATAATACGGTGCCAGCGCCTGCAGTGTCATGCCGGTGATATCAGAATCTGCATTACTCCCCATCAGCGTCCATCCGCCACCCGGGAGTTCACTCTGCAGCAGGAAATTCACCAGCGCAGATTCCGAATTCTGCTCCTTCGCAGACGGGTTCTCCGGGAAAGAATATTCCGGGTGGCAGTTAAGGGCAAGGAGTGCCCAGATCGGGCCGTTTAATCCCTGTTCCTTCACAAGGCTGAGATCAGAGATATATTGAAACAGATTGTAACCCCCCACATTGCGGGCATCCTTCCCCTCCGAGGTCAGGACCAGGATTCTCTTGGAATATTCTGTATATTTGGAGGTATTGGTAAGGATTCCCTTCTTTTCCTCGATATAATTTGCCGTGTGATTATAATAGGTAGAGAAATATTTCTCCTTCAGGCTTAAACCGCCTCTTGCCAGCCCAAGCACATACCATTCGCTGCCAACAGAAGGATTGGTATCTGTTGCACGCATATAGGCGCTGGTCTCTGCCATAACCTGACTGACCGATTTCTTCAGGGCATTTGCTCCCTGCATGACCGTTACCTTACAGGAGGCCGTCATTTCCGGGTGTTGTGTTACAGAAGCGGTAATCGTAGCTTTGCCATTCTTTACTGCTGTGACAACTCCCTTTTTGCTTACTTTCGCAACAGAAGTGTCACTGCTTTTCCATGTCACTGTATACTCTTCCGTAACCGATTCCGGTATCGGAACCACCTTCAGGGTGTATTTCTGCCCCCGGTTGATCTTAACGGATTTACTGTTAAGAGAGATTCCCTGAAGTCCTGCGGGAAAGTCAGCAATGATCAGATGGTTTAAAGTTCTGGCACTGTCCAGATAGAATCGGTTATCTTCTGTCGTCTGAGGGGTCAGTTCCATAAACGAATCCCCGGTACTTCTAAGAACCCTCGGTTTCGTCAGACTCTCATATCCATCCGGGACAGGAAATGTCAGAGAGATCATCGTCATTGGCTGATAGCTTTCTCCTGTACGGATATCCGTATAGGAAATATTTATATCATAAAGAAGCTGTGGAAGAGTCCCCGGATATGCTTCGGAGAGCTCCTGTATAGTCTGTTCCTGATCCGGGTTCTCCTGCACATGGGTCTGCACATACCAGGGATTTCCCGTGGCGGTCACTCCACTGTCAGAAGAAATCAGTGCCGCAATACGGTTTCGGACAGTTTCAAGAGCCTCTTTGACTCCGGCATCAATTTCTGCCTGCTCCTCTTCTGTCAGACTGTCATAGGTGTCACTGGCAAGAAAGAACTTCGAGACCGTTTCTGAGGACAGATCAATTTCTTCGAGCGCCGCTGCTTCCTGAATACAGGAAATCATGGCTGGTATATCCAGCTTTTCTTCACCGGCTTCATTATTTTCTTCTTCATTTCCGGCCGCGCCATCGTCTGTCTCTGACTGAGATGGTTCGGTGTCAGACTGGAATTCATTCGCAGTTTCTCTGTCGTCAGAATCATCATGCTGTACAGGGACAGAAGTTTCTTCTGCCTCCCCGTGTATCTGCTCAGCCGGTGGCATCTGGGCTGCGGGTACAGGACATGCGGTCACAGCAATTCCTGTACTGAGAAGCAGTGCCATCCATTGTTTATTCATTTGTTTCCTCCGCGTTTTTAATCTAAAAAATTACATCCGGGTAAAATAGCACCCGCAATTCCTGAAATTACAAAATGACAGATGACTCTCCCCCTGTCATATAGCAGGTAGAAAGGACATCTGCCTTATTTTTTTGTATCATTCTTTCCAAATTTTGCAGCAATTATCAGAGCGATTATTACATTTATCAGAAAATTCCATCCATAAGTATCTTTCCATATGTTTAACAGGCAGCTCAAATCTGAAATTTTATTGTGGAATATAAATTCTCTTGATATAAATATAGCTGCCAGGCTCGCCAAAAACATTAATGAAATAGTCAGCAAAAATATTTTTATTTTATTCATATATATAAATTATACAGGATAGGAATCTGTAGACATTTTATATTCAGAAACTAATTTTGTTCTTGCTGAATCTGAATATATTGATATAATCACGCGCAATTTTGAACCATACATAGCTGTAATTGAAGTACCATATCCCTTTTTTTTGAATTTACTGTAATGTTCCTCTATACAATCACTCGCATAAGAAGAAATTCCCGCTCCAATTGCACTTCCTGCTATAGCTGCTCCTTCACCTCCGCAAGATCCAATTGCTGTTCCAGTTGCAGTTAACACAGCACTACATAATGCCTTTATAGTTTTCTTTTCGGTAGATACATTAAATGAAAAATCATACTTAGCGCGCTTCCATTGATTAAATTCCCGTGATTCATAATTATCAGCGCTTACAATATTTACATTGCTATCATTTGCATATACAGTAACTGTAAAAATTTGCAAAATCATACATAAAATTATAATTATAAATGCTTTTTTCATTCTCTTACCTTCTTTTGGGGTATGCAGTGTGTTGATAACACACTGCATACTGATTTTATTATTTAACAGTTACTTTTTTAATCTTTGAGAAAGAGCCATAAACTGCTTTTCCGTTTACTTTTCTGTAAGCACGTACTTTATAGTAACGGGTCTTTCCGGTGAGGAGGCTCTCGTCTGTCGCACCTGTACCTTTGGTGATCTTTATGCGGGTATAGGTACCATTTTGGGAATCGCTGGCATATACCTGATAGCCATCGGCACCCTTTACCTTACTCCATTCAAGCACTGCTGTCTTTGAAGTTGAGCCTGCGGACAGGGTCGGAGCAGAAAGTACTGCCTTTGCTTTCTCTGTTGCTGAATAGCTTCCGTATACTTTCTTTCCGCTTACATTGCGGTAAGCACGTACTTTGTAATAATAAGTCTTACCGGTAACTGCTTTCTTATCTAGGAATGTAACTGCGCTGTTCTTTGCAGTGGAACCAATCGCTGTATACTTGCCATCCTTTGAAGTGGAACGGTATACTCTGTATCCATTTGCACCGGAAACCTTATTCCATGTTACGCGGATCGTACTGTAGCTTTCAGAATTTGCCGTAGCAATCTTTACTTTGCCAAGTCTGGCTTTTCCTGCAACACCATCTTTGTCATAGCTGCTTACAGTCATCTCGCCCCATGCGTAAGAGTACGCCTTAACAGTATAATAATAGGTTGTTCCTGTAACTGCTTTCTGATCCTTATAGGAAATGTCTGTTACCCGGGATGCGATCTTCTTCCATCCGCTGTCTGCAGTTCTGCGGTATACCATGTATCCGTCTGCGTTATCCACGCTGCTCCAGCTGATCTGGACAGTCTTATAGTTGATTGCCTTTGTCTGAAGATCTGCAGGCATATCTGCCTTAAATGCACCCTGTTTGCCCGCAAGTTCAATGTGGTAATCTGCCACGATCGTCTTGATCAGCCCTAACTGCTTCGCATTCCACATATAGGACTTGCCTTCCACACTCATGCCGTCGATCAGCTTCTGAAGTGCTGCAAGCTCTGCTTCTACATTTGCAATGTTCTCTTTGGTAACAGCAGTCGGAAGATTGCTGATCCACTCATCTGCCTGCTGTGCATCTGAAATGTCCTTACCTGCCTTGTCAGCCTGTGCCGTCAGTGCTGCGATAACCTCTGCAAAAGTCATCTCCTGACTGCCGACTTTGACTTTCAGGCCTGCCATGGCATCTTCCTGTCCCTGATAATCCTTAGCATAACGGTCAAGGAAAGCCTTAACATCTGCGTAGGAATCTCTGTCTACCGGGTGATCTTTTACTGTTGCATAAATCTGTGCTGCTTCATCTGCGAAGAACTGCTGATATGCACTCTGGCCTTTCTCATAAGTCAGTGCCATGGCAAGAAGCTTCTCCATATTCTCAACCAGTGCGGTGTTCTCGCTTCTGAATTTCTTCTCTTCTGTTTCTGTTAATCTGTCATAAGCATTCTTGGCTTCTGCAATCTGTTTCAGCTCTGCTTCTGTAAGTTCACGCTTAGAGGTATCACCTGCTGCCGGAACTTCTTCATCAGAGGAGAAATCAACATCTGTCTGGACATCTTCAGTATCTTCAGCTGATTCTGCCTGAGGGATATCCACTGTCTCAGCTGCCTGCTCCTCAACTTCATCACTGCTGAATGCGTCCGCACTTCCATCTGAGAAATCAGATTCCTCAGACTGTGCCGGTACCGCCTGTTCCTCTTCAACAGAAGCTGCCTCCTGTGCTGATGGAACTGTAGTCGGCTGAGGTGCCTCATATCCTCGTACTGTCTGCGCATCCGGGAGTGCTTTAAGCATTGCCTTGAGCGCATCGGCTTTCAGCTGGTAAATATAACCTTCTGCTTTCTCCAGAGAAGCTGTATTTGTAACCTGGGCTTTCTGCTGGTCATCAAGCGTATCATACAATGCTCTTGCATTTACCACATAAGCCTTCCAGTCATTCCAGATTTTCTCTGTCGGAACATTGTTATTCTTCTCTGTCAGTCTCAGAGGTCCGTCAGAAAGAGCACCTGAAGATGAAGTAGTGATATTCAGTTCATCGATAAAGGAGATCACATAAGCAACCTTCTCATCCGTACTCTGTCTGCTGATAAACAACTCCGCTTTTTCAAGCTCTGCATAGTTTGTCACACGCTTCTTCTGATCTGCTGTCAGGGCATCATAAGCCGTTCTGGCTTCCACTACAAGAGCCTGTTTCTTCAGATAATTATCGGAAGTAACCTCACCGATCGCCTTGATCTTATCAACAACTGCAGCCGCAGCCTTCAGATCAGGGATCAGATTTCTCAGATACTGTAACGTACTGTAATTCGTAACCAGAGCCTTCTGCGCATCCGTAAGAGCATTGTACTCTGCCTGTACGCGGTCAAGAAGCTGCAGAACATACGGATCAAGAGTCAGTTCAGAAGAAGAAGGAAGCGCATCAATATCAGCGATAACCTTCTCTGCCGCTTTCTTATCCTTATCTTTCTGCTCCTGCTGTTTCTCGAGTTCTCTGATCTTAGCCTCTGCTTCAGTCAGCTTAGAGTAATTTGTAATTACAGATTTCTCTTCATCATTCAGTGAATTATAAAGAGTTCTTGCTTTCTCTACAGCCGCCTTGTCATCCATTGTCAGCTTATCCGCTGCTGGGATCGCATCAATGGCTGCCATAGCTTTTTCAATAGAATTACCTGAACCAGTCTCTGCTGCAAGAAGCTTTCTGAGTGTATCCTTGTTAAAGATTGCCTTGTGAGTTTCATCTAATTTATCGTAAGCCTCTCTCGCTGCTTTGATGTCTTCTTTCGAACTGTTATCGTTAAGGGCAAGGATCATGTCGTTAACGGATCTGGTTGGAACGGTTACGTCTGTAAATTCCCAGAAGCTGGATGTTTTTTCATATTGTCTGATAAATGCATCCAGACCACGTGCAATCTGCGGAACATCATAATTTGTGAATCCATGAATACTTCCGTCAAGAACATCATCTACATCTACCAGATCAAAGAATGCATCAAGAATATTGTTTCCATTCTTAGTATATCCACTGGAAGAATCTAAAACATTTACACCAAACGTTCCTGCAAAAAGCATTGCCTGTGCATCATTCCATGCGTTGTTTCCATAAGACATACATCCTGTTTCAAATCCTGGTGTACAGAATGAACCTGTTGAACGTTGTGCAATTGCTGGAAGCTTATGTAATGCCTTGTCTACAGCTTCTGTTACATCATCGTAACCAGGCTTTTTGTACCAGAAAATAAGTGGCTGCCATCCTATGGTATTGTCGGCATTTGCAAAAATTTTGTCTTCGGCATTTGACAAAGCTTTTGCTGTATCATGTGCCCATTGGTTAAGTTCTGTATCTTTAAAAGTGTCAGCGGTATACCCACCTGCTTTTATTGCATTAATAGCATATACAGTTGTATAAGTAAGTTCTGTGCTTTTTCTTGATCCAACTGCCGAAAGAAGGTCTACAGACGAAATGTCCCTTGGATCATATCCAATAGCTTCAATAGCTAAAATTAATTTTGAAAGTTCTGTTGTCTTCCATTGAGAAACATCAGTTCCCTGATTTTTAAGTAACTGCAAATACTCTTTGGTATTTGCAAACCATTTGTCAAAATAATTTGTATCTCCATATGGAATATAGCCGCATCTAGCTGCTGTAAAAATGGCCCAAATATCTGTATTTTCATAGGATGGGGATTCTTTAGATCCAAAGGCATTTTTATTTTGGCAATAGTTCATAATAATGTTACAAGCCTTTTTAGCTTTTTCATAGTAAGATGGCCAATGACTTGGATTACTTGAGTTTCCCTTAGCTCCATTGTCTACAACTTCACCAGTACCGTCAACTACTTCAACTTTGAAACTATACCCATCTTCTTCTGCTTGTTCTTCTTTTCCATCTTTAAATTTCAAAATAGGCATATTAATCCATTCTACGCTTAATGGACGTTCGCCTAAAAAACTCGTATCAATTGTAGCAGATTTTATATCTTTCTTTACATCATCAGATGGCAAAACTACTTCTATACCATATTTTTCAATAATAGATTGTTGTTCATCAGTTAAATCTGTAAATTTTACACCTATCACATTTACAACATTATTATTACCGTCATCGTAAATATTCTTTTTTTCACCATCTATAATATCTACTTGATATGGGAAATGATAATTTTTAGCATAATCAACAAAACGATTATAATCTCTGGGTACGCTTGTACTCCATACTTTAGGTTCAGTGGAAGCCTGAACTTTAAGAGTTATTTCTTCGGTTTGTAGATTATAATATGGATAGCCATTATTATCTTCTGGGGAAATAGTCCATTTTTTATTAAAGTCAAACCCTTCATAAGTTCCCTGGTTTTTCATTTCAGACGTAGTTTTGCCAAAATCAGCATAATTAGGAAACTCTTTATTATTATCTCTATTTGCAATATATTCAGACCTGATTTTAATGTCTGGCATATTTTCTTTATCATAATAACAATTGGTTGCACTTGCTGACGTACTAGAAAAACTTTTTCGTGTAAATGAAACACATAGATTTCCCCATGTATTATCTTCTATTTTGGGTTCCAGTTCATCTGCTAATGACTTTATTGCTTCCGAATACTGTCCATATCCTATACAATTTTGGTAAGTTATTCCAGCATAAGTTGTTCCTAATTGACAAAATTCAAATTCTAAATCATTCTCAACAATATCCTCAGCTATTTCTTCGATTGTTTTTTCACTCTGCAAATCGTAAGTTATCGCTATGGAAGAATCCATTAAAGTTCCATTTCCCTCGATTGCACCTATTGAAACATCTTCATCTTCATCGTCATAAATACAAGTTACGTTTCCTTTAATTGTTATTCCTTTTGCAATTCCATCACATTGCGAAAAGACAGTTTGAAATTCATCTGTTTCGCTATTATATGCATATGATTCATCAATTTGTACATTTATATTTTCTACAATTCCATTGTCATTTATACGAAAAGGAAATACAGCAATGTTTTCTTTTGCTTCTTTTGAAGCATATGTAATGGTGTGTCCTTTTCCGTTCAATATGCCGCCAAAACTAGATGTTGCTTCTGGAACATCTGAAATGTCAATGTCATTACATAGTATAACCGTTTTATTATTATAATTTTGTATATTTTCGATAAAATTATAATAATCTTGTTCTGTATTAATACAGTATTTCCCTGTTGAATCTTGTGATAATATATCTGAATTAGCTTTTACAAGATAGGCATTACTAAATAATAGAAAAGCTGAGAATATTAACTGATATAAGATTTTTTTTTTTTTTCTTTTTCTTCATATCTATTTACACCCTAAAATTAAAATAATATGAAAAAGACGAAGAACTAATGCTTTATAAAGTGAAACTTTATAAAGCATTAGTATCTTCATCTTTTTATTTGCTATTAAAATTTACTTTATTTCCAACCCGGAACCTGAATCCACTGATCTCCCTGCTGAACATAACTGGAAAATCCAAGATCTAATCCCATCATCATAGAAAAATCTAAGCATACAGTGTGTTCTTTAGTGTCGGAAAGTACAGTATCAACACCTAAGTTATCTGTATTACCATCAATAATAGTCATCCAACCTGAATAATTATTATAGTCTTTCTCAGAAAGCCAATCTGTTTTATGTACTATATTGTTCCAGGTTGAATTTTTTGTAACCTTCATGCTTTCTGTTTCTGTTGTATTAAGATTTGATAATTTGAAATATTTTCCTCTTCCGTTAGCAAGAGAGTTTGCTGTTTTATTTGCTGTACCATCATCTGCAAATACTTTCCCTAAATCGCTATTAGCATGATTTTCCATTTTAACAGCTGGAATATAATTTCCATACTGACTATCATACCAACTTAAAACTCCTTGATAATGATAAGTTTTACCATTTAAAGTCTCTTTTGTTTCAGTATCAGATCCCGAAACTGCTTTCAGAACATCTAGTGCAGTAACAGAACCGTTGGAATTTGTTACTGTAACAACTTTTTCTGGCACAATGTCTGGTGACGCACTATTTTTTCCTGTTAAACCAGTTGTCTTTATAGACACTTTTGCAGTTACTGTATCTGCCATAGCCGGTACTGCTGTGCTTCCTACCATTGTTGTTGCCATTAAGAATGCAATCACGCTTTTTCTTACTTTCATGTTCATTTCGTTTCCTCCTTGAAATTAAAATATAGTTTGTTCTTTTGCAGGTTATTCTGCAAAATATATCTTTTCACAATCATTCAGACTGCGTTGATATCTGTTTTCCCTAAAAAAGGGTGCAAAAAATAAACCTCTGCTCTGCCTGCATATGTCCATTCTTCATTTTCACACACACTCTAAAGCCCGTCTCCTGACTTAAAGTTCCAGAGTATTTTTCAGACATACTCTAACCTACTTACTGCCCTTCTCAGAAATAATTTCCAATGGCTTCGCAGTGTTCGTCCTTATTACAGTGGGGATGAAACCGTACCGGTATCTCACCGGATTTCCAAAAGCTAAAGATAAAGAGATAACGTTACTTCCGATATTCTGTTATCAAAGTGCAAAAAAAATCCCTGCCGGATTCGGCAGGGAATATCAATGTACAAACCAAGAATCCACTCCTATCCTTTATATTAAAGTATCCCTTATGAATACTTCTACAAGAATACAGTGAATTGCAGACTGAATATACTACAAGGGACGAAAGCCCTGTTTGGGATTCTCACCCAACGATTCTTCAATCATTACCGTAGTAATGAGCTGTACATGTGCGCTAAACGCTATTCGTTTTTTACGAAACCATCTTAACATTTTGTCCATAATTTGTCAATATCCCGATTACAAATAATTACTTCCCTTATTATCCCCGGAATACGTCTGAGAAAACACTCTTTTACAGAATCTCCACAATGCGGAATATACAAATCAAAGGAATGATCTTCCACACCTCGGTTCTAAAGTCCATACTCATCATAATACTGCCTGCGCTTTTTAGCATCTGTCACTACGATCTGAATCTCATCATTTCTCTTATCAAGAATAAGTTTATTAATCAAAACACTAAGGCGTTCTTCTCCTCTGACTTCGCCAATTGCTTTGCCAATAGATTCGCCAATTGCCTTGCCACGCGCTTCTCCAATAGATTCGCCAATCGCCTTGCCACGTGCTTCCCCTTCCGCTCTTAACCTTTCCGATTCCAGTTCCAAAACTTTTCCACCCATAGCATCACCTATCCCTTTCTGGATCTTCTCTTCATCCTGGAAGATATAGTCCGAGATTTTTACAATCAGTTTTATCAGATCCGTATATAATTCCGACCTTCCAGATCCTGTCAGTTCCTTGTGAACCTCACATGACTGAAGTCACATGCTTCCAGACGCTTTAGGCGTCCGACTGAATATCGGCGGATACGCCTGTAACTTAGGTACGCAGTTATGCGCATTTCCCATGCCAGATATGGCAGGTTCCCACATTACAGGTAGTCCACTGTATATCTGCCTGTATCTATGCTGCTTTTAAACGTTCCATTTCTGAATGGAGTTTCCTCAGATCTGCATAGACGCATGAGGTTCTACGCTTTACAGGAGGGACTTTTGCCTCCAGTAAAGACCTTTCCGTTGCCGGAAGGGATTTTAAAAGTTCCCTTATAAAATATCTCGCCCCTATATTATAGGATGCTGACAGGTCACAATTATATCGTTTTCCTGTCTGGAAAGTACAGAGGCTGTGATTTTCCCAGTCACGTGTTACCGCCCCGGAACCATCATAAGCCAATCTGCTGGTATTCCATGCGCAGATCCTGGATACCCGCATCCCTTTCCTGTGTGCCTGATGTTCACAACACTTCTGGATATCTCTTTTTCTCCACAGGTGCAGTTTCTGTTTTTTCTTTCCCGATATCTTCCCCTGCATCTCCAGATACTCGAACACGATCACATCTGCATGGTTTTCTTCCGCATATCTTACAATCGCACCTGCAATCTTTTTACCCAGTTCTGTGTTCAGACGTTTCGTATATGCCCATCTTCCCTGTGTCTGCGCAGAGCCATGTTCCCTCTGGGATCTGCGGATCCGTCCCAGTGTGCGGTACATCCGGTCTTTTTCACTGGGATGATCTATGAATCTTCTTCCCAGGACAGTTCCGTCTGCCCGCATGATCGTACAGACTGCATCGGTATTGATCCCTAAGTCCACGCTGCAGATGATCTGTTCTTTCACAGGTGTTTTGGTAAGTGTTACTTCCTCTTTATAGGAAAAACGCAAAAAATACTTCTGGTGTCTCTTTTCCAGAGTCGGGGCAGATGCCTTTTTCCCTGACCAGCATTTTCTCAGATATTCCATATCCGTATGATCCAGACGTACACAGGACCATTTCCAGTCATGACCGTCATAGAGTTTCAGGTATGCTTCGTCTTTCCCTTCTGCGCCTTCACGATACATGACATCACGGTAGAAGACCGGCATGGCGTGGTTTTCATATACAAGCTTTGGTTTCCCGCTCTTTCCGTCGGTCTTTTCCCATAGATCCAGCCGTGTTTTATAAGAGGATACTGTCCCCAGTGCATGCTGGATGGCAGATCTGCGCAGATAGGAAGGCATCTTTGGGAACCGGATATCAAAATCAAAACAGGCATGGTTTTTCTTCGTAGTATGTACCAGATGTTCTGCAGCATTAAAACGCCTCTTTGCATCCGGGATTTCTGCTAATTCTTCCCATACCTTCACATAAATCCCAATCAGATAGCTGACAGCAGAACGGTAGATTTCCAGTGTCTGGCGGATCGGGATATTCTGTTTTCGTAATTCCACACCATAACTGGATATTATCTGCATTTTTATTTCTCCCTGATAACTCTTTTCTCAGATTCTGTTGTTTTTTCTACTACCTACTTAAATGAAAAACTAAATTCCAGCTGTGGATTATCTCAGTAACTATGCGGGATTAAATTCTGTAATGCACCTTAACAATTCTATTTTTTTGTCTTATAATAAACCTGTAAGCACTCATGATTTATGTTTTTATGCATACTAACCGGGCATCTGAAAATAGTGTGCGAGACTAAATTCCACATGCCTTATGTGCAAGACTAAATTCTGGTGCAGTGAAATCTGCCTGTGCTTTACTATTTTATTTTATAAGTTTTGGACTAAGCATAACATCATCAGGTGCGATTGCCTTTAATCCTAATGCTTTGTGCAGTTTGTTGTCCAAGAGTAAAAGAGAGAGTTCATATGGGCTATGTCCATTAAGACTGTCTCTTTTTTCGTTGTTTATGTGATTCATCATAAGTCTGACTTTCTCGTCATTTAAATCAGCGAATGAACTCCCTTTCGGACGGATGTAGCGGATATACTCGTGGTTCTTTTCGCAGGCACCTTTTTGCCAAAAGCTGTATGGATCACAGTAAAAGACCGTCGTGCTTTTACTTCCGTCACAGAATTTCTCCATCTCTTCACGAGCTGAGAATTCTGAACCTCCATCCGTGAGGATCACCGGAAAAAGCTTTTTGAATGCATCCTGTCCTAACACTGTTTCAAGCCATACAAAGACCTCTAACACGCATTCCTGGTCTTGATATTCCAACAGGAACATAAGCATAAGATTGCAGTTGCGGAATGTAAAGGTCAAGAGGGCGCAGCTTTCGCCTTTCATTCCTTCCACGCAGTCCATTTCCACAACATTTATATCTGGATGATCTTTCATATAATTCTGGAAATTTTCGTAGTTATGACCTTGACGATAAGAACGATCTTTTGCACTGGTCTGTGTAGGTTTCTTGCGTTTCTTATAACGTACAGAACGTCTTAAGTCACCATTGCGGACATCGAATACACAATCATTGATGTAGGAGTAAAGTGTTCTTCTGGAGCAACCCAATTCTTCTGCATGAGTAGCATAAATATGACCGATGGACTGATGCTTCTCCTTGATCAATGGAACCAATAAATCATTCATGGATTGAATGCTTTCCGGAGTCTGGTTAATGCCGACTCTGCAATCGACCAGCACGCTACGGTACTCATCATGGGCATATTTGGATGAATAAAACTTTCTGGGCATAAGACAATGGGTCTTTTTACCACAGCCATTACATACGTAGGGAGGTTTATTCAGTTTCTCACATTCAGCTGTCTCATATGCGGGACATATATCAGTGCAGCGAAAGGATGGTTTTCTGCAAAGCTTACAATGAATGCCACACATCTTATCACACAAGCATGTCACCTTACAGTTCTTGCGATGAATACATGGCGGGTGAGTGTAACCTGAATCCGGACGTTCTTTTGTATGTGCGTGGAGACGTACTTCCTTTGATATGGTAGATGGATTTTTACCAATAATCCGTCCAATTTCAGTGAAGCTTTTATTCTCAGTAAGACCTTTCTCGATATCAACACGCTGTTCAAATGTTAAATGTTTCTGATTGCCTTTATTTTTCATAATTATCTCCAATCTGCACAGGCAGGCAATCAGCTGCAAGTACATTATACGGAGTAATGATTATCAAAGACAATATGGCAAATATGTGTGCAAAAGTAACTTCGACCTATATGGAATTTACTCTTGCATTTGGTCCAAAACCGGAATTTAGTTTTTCATTTAAGTTTTTCTACTACCTATGGTTATATTTTAGCACATATAGTGCCAAAAGTAAACATGTGTTCTTTCTTTGAGTAAAAAATTTGCGCGTCTAACTCATCACTAAAGTAACGAGAATGCGACGCGCAATTATTCAAAACCAAAAACATTACCTGCAAATCATACAAATCCCCACACATCCAATAACCAGCGCACAGAAAAGAAACGCTTTCCCTGCGCGTCCCCTCCCTGATTTTGTCTCCCCCTCAAAAAATTTGTTGTCTTTTCTCCAAAAAAGTGTATAATACGATTTAATCGAACATTCATTGACAATTACCGGTTTTTAGTTCTGTCAGTCACGGTATAGAAATGTCGGACTTTCAGCTAAGAGGGAATCAGGTCAGAATCCTGAACAGTCGTGCTGCTGTATACGTGCAGCCATATCTCATATCCATTGCATCGTTATGCGAGAAGGAGAGACATGGCGTTACTGCGTGAGTCAGAATACCTGCTATAAACTGCCGCCATTAACTACACGCAATAGGAAATGGAAGGGTGATCTTCTTTAGTGTTCTCTTTTTTACAGAAGTATCATCCTTACATATGTTTTCTCTGTTCCTTTTAAGGAATATAGAACACCGGCAGTTATCGGTACCTTGTTATTTTTATCATAGTCCATACTACTCCCATACAGAGAAAACAACATTGTCTATCAGCAAAGGAGTATTTTTTTATGTCACATTCTCTGACACTTACGCGTCGTAACTGCGGACAGTATATTGAGAAGAATATGGAACTTCCACAAAACTGCCGCGCTATCTCAGCAGAAACCTTTTTTAACAGACCTGATATTCGTTCTGTGGTATTTCCCTATGAAATGGAACAGATTGGAAACAAAGCCTTTCAGGGATGTTCCCGGTTAAGCAGAATAGAGCTTCCTGAACATCTGCAAAAACTTGGCATAGGGGTATTTTCAGACTGCATTTCTCTGAAAAAAGTCAAAATTCCCGCCAGCCTTACCAGTATTCCAAAAAACGCATTTAACAATGGCCGGAAACTGAACAGTCTGGAGTTCGCCCCGAACAGCAAACTGACATTTATCGGTCCGAATGCCTTTTCAGAATGCGCTACTCTTACGGAAGTTGTTTTCCCTGCCTCTCTGGAAGAAATTGATGACAGGGCTTTTTATAAATGTAAGAAACTGAGTTGTATTTCTTTTCCGGGGGGGGGATTTAAGGGTTATCGGAAAGCAGGCTTTCTATTTCTGCGGAATGGATTCGCTGCAGCTGCCTGATTCGCTGGAAGTTCTTGATGAGAGTGCTTTTTTTAAGTGCTGTAATCTGACCTCTGTGGTGATTCCGCCCAATGTCAGATACCTTGGAAAATGGATCTTTCATGGATGTAACCGCCTGCAGTATCTGGAGATTCGCCATGATCCTGAATTTATCGGGGAATGGATCATCAACAAAGCGGCTACGATCCGCTGTTATAAAGGTTCTAAAGTAGACAGATACTGCCAGCAGTCAGGATTCAAAGTAGAATACTTTTCCTAATAACAACAAAATCTGTATTGAACAGACAAAAAAGAGGAATGTTTATGAATGATACTTTTACTTATTTTCAAAAGAAGGGATGTACTGTTTTTTCTTTTCCGGGAAAAACAAGGGTTCTTAGCACCAGTCCTCTTAATGGCGGGATCACTGCTCATCTCACGCATGCTTTAAATATCAACTGCATGAATGGTGCCTATGAATGTGAAATGCTTGGAAACACCTATGAGGAAGACCTGAACATTCATACAAAAGAGCTGGGAATTGATCCGCAGACAGCAACCGCACTCAGCACAGCGGCATGGACTGAACTGTGTGCTGTTGAGAAAATCTGTTATCAGGAGTTATCCGTGACTGCTGCTGTTACAGGGGGAATTGATTCAAACGGAATGTGTCCGGGAGATCCTTCTTCTTACTATGAAAGAAACGGCGCTTACGAGATGCTGCCACCCGGTACGATCAATGTTTTTATCTATATCAATCAGAATGTTACAGAGGCAGCCATGGTCCGCTCAATGATGATTGCTTCGGAGGCAAAAGCAGCGGCCGTTTCACATCTCTTACTTGGAAGCTGTTATTCAGAAGAAATCGCGACAGGTTCTGGTACTGACGGAATGGTGATTGCCTCGGCTATGGAGGGAGAGCTGACACTTACCGATGCCTCCGGACATTCCAAGCTTGGAGAGCTGATTGGCAGGGCAGTCCGTATGGCAGTAAAACATGCCCTGATGAAACAGACAGCTGCCTGTGGTCCGAGACAGTTTCAGGTTCTTGTTCGTACTGGCAGATATGGAATCACCCCGGGAACTCTGTGGGATTTTTATACAGAGCATGAGATTCTTTTTCATGCATACAATATTAGTTTTAAGAAAGCTTCTGAGCTGGAAGGAATACTTCTATCGCGAAACAGAAACAGCAATCTGGTTTTATGTGTGTCTCTTTATCTTCATCTGATGGATCAGCTTCGCTGGGGACTAATCATGGAACCGGAGGCTGTCCGAGAGGGAAAAAGGCTGCTTCTTTATGGACTGTACTGTGGACGGGATACTTATCTGGGCGATGTTTATCCTGAAGATGTATGGAAGAACGAAGTACTGAAAACATTTTCACTTAAAGAACAGCTGATTTATATTTTAATCTGTTATTTTTCTGTCAGATCATAGTTGGATCATCACATTTTTATGGTAAAAATATTCTATGCCTGCTTTCTCCTGATGAAATACAAAAGGGAAGTGAATAGAATAAGTTCAATGTCCACTCACTTCCCTCCTGAAATCGTTGAAATCTATATACACATTATAAGGGAAAAGCCGCAAAAAAGCGAATCCGGGTGGTTGTGGATAAAGTAAAAATGACGGATAAAAAACAGTACATAACATCAAGCATCAGGTAAACTAATAAACAGCCTGAAGAAAACTCTCCAGACTGTTTTTATCATTTCTGTGCGAAATACTCTTTTGTAAGTGTAATGGCGGTTCCTGAAAGCAGGAATACACCAATTAAGTTGGGGATTGCCATAAGACCGTTGAATGTCTCAGCAATGCTCCAGAGAAGTCCCAGATCTACAGTTGCACCAAGGATTGCCACTAATGAATAGGCGATCATAAATGGGCGGATAACTTTTGCAGAGAATAAGAATTCAATGCAGCGTGCTCCGTAAAGTCCCCATCCGATAATCGTTGAGAACGCAAAGCAACACATGGCAACTGCTGTAAAGATAGAAACCCAGCCTCCGTATGTAGCAGTAAATCCGGAAATTGTAAGTTCTGCGCCTGCCGCTGCACCGTAATTTACCGGCACGCCGCTTACAAGGATCACAAGTGCTGTCAGAGTACAGATCACGATTGTATCTGCAAATACCTCAAAGATACCAAACATACCCTGTTTTACAGGTTTGCTTGTATCTGCACAGGCATGAGCGATAGACCCTGTACCAAGTCCGGCTTCATTGGAGAAAATACCTCTGGAAACACCCTTTTTCATACTGAGGAAAAAGCTTCCGATCACACCGCCTGTCACTGCTGACGGATTAAAGGCTCCATAAACAATATCATGGAAAACTGCCGGAACTCTTCCGATATTTAAGACCACAACGCCCAATGCAAGTACAATATAAAACAATGCCATAAAGGGCACCAGCTTCTCGGAAACACTTCCGATTCGCTTGATACCACCCAGCAGTACCATACCAACCAGCAGCGTGATCACAATTCCAAGGATCAGATTCAATCTGCCTGTGGAAGACTCTGAGATCACATTGAAGTTAATAAGAGCTGTATCAATTGCTGTTGTAATGGTATTTACCTGAGTAGCATTACCTGTTCCAAATACAGTCAGTACACCGAATGCAGAATAAAGAACTGCAAGAAATCTCCAATTCTTTCCCAGACCGTTCTTAATATAATACATAGGTCCGCCTACATAATCTCCATGTCTGTTTCTCTCACGGAAGTGTACTGCCAGAGTAACCTCTGTAAATTTCGTGCACATTCCAAGGAGCGCGGAAACCCACATCCAGAATACAGCTCCCGGACCACCGATGGCGATAGCTCCGGCAACACCGGCGATATTTCCCGTACCTACTGTACCTGCCAGTGCAGTACAGACTGCCTGGAAAGGTGTCATGGAACCGTCAGAAGCCTCTTTCTTCTTAAAAATTCTTCCCAGTGTGGTTTTAAGCGCATACGGGAATTTGCGGATCTGGACAAACCCGGTCCGCAGGCTCAGGTAAAGCCCTACGCCGATAATACAGATCATAGCCGGGACACCCCAGATAAAATTATTTAC
Source organism: Blautia wexlerae DSM 19850 (assembly GCF_025148125.1). Classification (NCBI taxonomy): domain Bacteria; kingdom Bacillati; phylum Bacillota; class Clostridia; order Lachnospirales; family Lachnospiraceae; genus Blautia; species Blautia wexlerae. Next base: position 1,235,719 of record NZ_CP102267.1, on the reverse strand, counting down.
GACGTTATTGATGGATTCAATTGTCTGAAGCATGTTAAATAAACCTTTCTTTCGTGTAATAATAACAGTTTAGCACTTTTTTCACCGTATGTACAGAAAAATTCTATTAAGATAAAGCATTAAAGCACAATAAGTTAACAGCGCAAACAGATACGATCAGCCGCTCCACTGCTTGCCATACCCATATCACTGCTTCACAGTTTGAGCAAAAGTCAAAATAACGTATAAATTTGTCATAATTTCAGTAGCATTTCCTCACCCAAACCTCTATTATTGTAAATATGAAATCAAGGAAAACACCTATGTATTTTCTAACAGTACTTAAGCGTTTCAGTCATTAATTTAACACTTTTCAACCTAAGGAGGACATGACAAAATGATTCAGAAATATACTTACGGAACCCCATTTGAAACCGATGCCATCGTAACTTCTATCCCGGCTTCTGAGGGGACTCCTGCATACGGAACTATCTCCACAGAGAACGGCTTCTCTTTTACTTATGACATGGATGACAACGATGTTGTCTATGGTCTGGGCGAATCAAACCGCGGAATCAACAAACGTGGATACGTTTATGAAAGCAACTGTTCCGACCAGCCAAACCATACAGAAGATAAAATCTCCCTCTACGGAGCACATAACTTCATCGTAATCTCCGGAAAACAGACTTTCGGTCTCTTCGTTGATTATCCCGGAAAACTGAAGTTTGATATCGGTTACACACTCTCTTCCCAGTTAAAGATCACCTGTGAGGATGCAGATCTTTATCTGTATGTGATCGAGGGTGAAACCCCTTACGATATCGTAAAACAGTTCCGTAAAATCATCGGAAGAAGCTATATCCCACCTAAATTCGCATTTGGTTTCGGTCAGAGCCGCTGGGGATATACAACTGCTGATGACTTCAGAAAAGCTGCTGACGGATATCGTGAAAACAATATTCCAATCGATATGGTATACATGGATATCGATTACATGGAAGACTACAAAGATTTCACAGTCAATCAGGAAAACTTCCCTGACTTTGAGGCCTATGTCAATGAAATGAAAGAAAAAGGCATCCACCTTGTCCCGATCATCGATGCAGGTGTCAAGGTAGAGGCTGGCTATGATGTTTATGAAGAAGGCGTTGAGAAGAACTACTTCTGCAAACGTGAAGACGGCAGTGATTTCGTTTCCGCCGTATGGCCGGGCTGGACTCATTTCCCGGATGTCCTGAACGCAGATGCCAGAGCATGGTTCGGACAGAAATACGAACGTCTGATTTCCAAAGGAATTGACGGTTTCTGGAATGACATGAACGAGCCTGCAATGTTCTGCACACCGGAAGGCGTTGCTGAATTAAAAGAATACATCAAAAACAACTTCATGGACAATGAAGAAACATCTGGATTCGTTCTCGGCGCAAAGGTAAAAGGACTTGCAAATAATCCGGAAGATTACAAACGCTTCTATCACAATGTAAACGGTCAGAAGATCCGCCACGACAAGGTACATAACCTGTTTGGCTATAACATGACCCGTGCAGCAGGTGAAGCATTTGAAAAAATCGCACCTGGCAAACGTTTCCTGATGTTCTCCCGTTCCTCCTATGTGGGAATGCACAGATACGGCGGAATCTGGATGGGAGACAATAAATCCTGGTGGTCACACATCCTTCTGAACTTAAAGATGCTTCCATCCCTGAATATGTGCGGTTTCCTTTACACAGGTGCAGATCTGGGCGGTTTCGGTGCAGATACCACACGTGATCTGGTACTGCGCTGGCTGGCACTTGGTGTATTCACACCTCTTATGAGAAACCACTCCGCTCTGGGAACCAGAGAACAGGAAGCTTACCAGTTTGAAAATATCGAAGACTTCCGCCATGTGATCGGTGTCAGATATCGCCTTGTTCCATATCTGTACAGTGAATACATGAAAGCTGCATTAAACGATGACATGATGTTCCGCCCATTGGCATTCGACTACACAGAGGATGCATTCGCAACTCAGGTAGAAGATCAGCTTCTTCTCGGAAACGAAATCATGATCGCACCTGTTTATACACAGAATGCAAAAGGCCGCTATGTATATCTGCCAGAAGAAATGATGTTCGTAAAATTCCTGCCTGACGGAACAATTTCTCAGGAGATTCTTGAAAAAGGACATCACTATGTAGAAGTTGCCCTGAATGAAGTTCCACTGTTTATTCGCAAAGGAAAAGCAATCCCGGTTGCTGATGTTGCGCAGACAGTAAAGGATATCAATCCGGCTACGATCCGCATGATCGGATATGAGGGAGCTGAATATGACCGTTATGATGATGACGGAGTAAGTGCTCTGTAATTTAACCAAATCAATCAGATTTATCTGCCTCAATTACAGGAATTACCAGACAGCAGTTAGAATTGAACGAGATGTCACCTCATAAAAAATAAAAAGAAACAGTCACATGTATCCAATGAATATCAATATATTCTTTCAGTTATGTGACTGTTTTCTTTTAACTTATCAATTCTCCAAAAGAACCTGGTTTTGCCGGAACAAAATTTCCACCTTCATCAATTGTTCCAAATTTTTCTTGATATTCTCCTTCAGTACGCGAAATTTTAGGTTTTTATTCTCTTTAGCAGATTCTACTCATGGGGAGAACATACTCATACCCATTGTATCCATGGAAGCCATACTTACGCTGTAGGGCTTTCTATCCTCCCCATAGAAACACTTCTCCGAAGAAGTGGGCTAACATACTTACTTAATTCCGTTAAAAATTAATACGTATTCCATGCAGGAATATCGGAATCACCTCCAACATAATATGATTATCTTTTTCAATCATCTTCAATCACTTTGTTCAGCATCAAAATATCTATTTTCCTCCATACCTCGTTTCCAGCTATTCCATCAATTGTTAATCCTTCTTCTTTCTGAAAGTTCTTTATTGCTTCCGTTAGTTCTTCATTTGATTTTGTAACAGAGTTTCCATTGTAATATTGTAATTTTTCCAAACATTTTTTTAACAACTTCATATCATCATTTTCCGTTACAAAATATGTCTCATTATTTTCTGTATTTATCACAGCAACAACTTCCGTAAATAATGAATCACCCTCCCTGATATTTTCCGGGTCAAAAGGCAAAATCGGAATATTTTCTAAAGATCCATATTCAAAATATAATTCATTCAATAAATGAATACTTTTCTGAAATTTCTCCTGCTGTTTCAATTCTTCTTCCGTATAGTTTTCAAAAAATAAAGTATTATAATAATATAATACTTTATTCATTTTATCTACATCATCCGGATTCTCTTTTTCCAGTTGATCCATCGTCCCTGTTTCACGAGCCCACACATTATTCAAACAAATACTACAAATAAAGATAATCATCAATAACACTGCGTTTTTGCTTCTGCTATGTTTCATTTGATACTTCTCCTTTCTTCAGATACATTTCAGTTCTTCTTACTTATATTTAAATGATAACACATTCGTCGCAAAATTTTATGAAACAGCGAAATTCATATATAAATTGGCGAAATTCGTTTTTTCAAAACATAGTGTGTTTTTTATAAGGTTTTTTGCCACAATTCCTCTCCAATATTTCTGTAATGTTGCACAAACAGTAAAAGATATTGAACCCGCTTTTATCTGCATGATCAGATATGAGGAAGCTAAATATAGCCGTTATAATAGCGACAGTATAAGTATGCTGTAATCATCTGCCCAAAACAGTTACCTCAAAAATAGCAATAAAAAGAAACAGTCACTTACATCTGATGAATTAAGATATTCACTCAAATATGTGACTGTTTTCTTTTTGAAATCTGTTTTATTACAGCTTCACAATCATTGTATTTTCCTCTTTAAAAACTATTTCTCCCAATGAACTTAAAAGTGCTACATTAACCCCTTCATATTTTTGATATTCACAGCTTCCAATAAAAATATAATTCACCTCATATTTATCAAGCAGTTCCTGTACTTCTTTTTTATCTGTTGAAGTATAAATAGTTTCCACGTCTGTTCTTCTTTTGTTTTCTTCATCAAGATTATTTCGCCATAACCATTCATGAACATACCATCCTAATACCGTCGGCAATCCTGTCATAGCAGAAACCCGGTTGTCATAGTCTTTATAACTGTCGCCGCAAGCTTCAAGAACAGTTGGCTGACCTGTTATATTTTTATTCAGCCATCGTATTGCTGCCGCATCTTCAGGAATGGCATTTTCTAGATAAGCAGTTGCATTGAGAGTTTGGTATTTATTTTTCAGAGGAAAACCTGTAAACCAATTTGTTGTAGCATTTATGAAATATCCACAGGTAGATATAAGAAGTATTATTGCCATTCCCCCAACGGTTATCTGCACTTTTGATAATCTTACCTTTTTCTCATATCTATTATCCAATTTAGTTTCTTGCAAAATTTTTATTCTGTCTGCCACAAAAAATACCAAAATATACGACATCATAAGTGCAAAAAGTATATATGCCTGATAAGTCAGCTTAAACATAGTATTTGCTCTTGGTGCTGTTTTTTCATAGATATCTCTTACATAAACGATTTCCGGAATCAATATTAGTCCCATTGCACAAAGAGAAAGTACAACTCCGTATAAATCAGAAACATTAATTTTGTAAAATAAATTCCTGGTTTTTTTATTTGTAAAATTTCTATTTTTTATCAGCGTAGATACGACAAATAATCCACATATAAGCAATGGAAAAGCCCATAATACACAAAACTGATAAAACGCCGTATGAATTTTCACTATTCCGATTCCCTGTACCATAACGCTTTTAAACTGTAAATGGAATGGTAACGAAATCAACACAGCAGTCAGCAGAAGTTCTATCCATTGCACAACGCTCCATTTTATACCGATTCTCATATCTGTAGAATTAAGATATCTCTTCAAATTTCCAAAAAACAGTGTTCCACATATTACAACATAATAAATCATAAAATCCCATGTATTTGAAAACAGGAAAATTCCAAGGAACAGTCCCAGCAGAAATATCTCTTTCTGTTTCCAGCTTTTACCGGAATTTCTTTTTATCCATGCATATAAAATCCCCAATACTGCCAAAACAAAAAACACATTAATCACATGCGCATGTAAATCCCCAAGAACAAAAGAATATGAAGGAAATTCATGAATTGTCTCGTCCCCTGTCACAGGTGGATCAAATCCTATAAATCGTGTTGTGCTTGGAAACCAGTAATCTTCTCTTATCCCCAGTAATGTAAAAATTTTTCCATATATAATATAATGAAGGTTTCCACTCATGGATACAGATAAACCTGCTAAAATACCTCCAAAATCTGTTATCCATGCTCTTCCCCTTTTACCTAATTTATCCTTAAGCATCTGACGCACAAGACTAAATGGCAATACAAACGCAAATGCAGCTATCATGGTACGCATAAGATTGTATGTAATCTCTACCTTTGTTCCTGTAAGTTTCGTAAGAAACACCGCAAAATATTGACCACCATAATAGTAGTTAAAAGCTTTGCCAGCATACCACATATCTTCTGACGGAAGTGTTGTGCTATGCATCATAGACTTCATAAAACCAAAATCCATATATTTTTCAGTTCCATGAGCTGCCGGATGAAATCCTGCCATATATGTCCATAAAAGAAATACAACAAAGAAAATCACTTCTTCCCAATAAACAAGTTCCTTATGTTTCCACGGAAAAATCTTTCTTTGTTTTCCATATATTCCATAAGCAATACTGCTCCCCCCACATAAGGTAGTAATTACGACAGAACTCAATGTGGTAAAGTGAACCACTTTTATAGAAGTCAAAATCCATACTCCATATCCGCATATCACTATTGCTATAACCTTTGAATACATCCATCCATTATCATCAAAACCTTTGAATATCTGAGCCGTTATCGGCATAAATACCAATCCAAGAATCCATAAAATTTCCCACCATATCATGAATGTAAAGAAATCGGATCCTAACAGCCAAAAAGCAACTCCTATCAATAGCCCTGCTGCCAGTAATTTAAATTTATTTACTTTTTTCATAATAATATATTTCTCCATATTTTTTATATAATTAAGCAAAAAATATACCAGTCACTTCATCATATAAGCTACAATAGCTCTATATCTTTTTTTTCATCATTTGTATTTGAATAATATCATATTTATTGCAAAATTTTCTAAAATGACGAAATTCATATATAAATTGGCGAAATTCGTTTTTCGAAAACATATTGTGGTTTTTTATAAGGTTTTCTGTCACAATATTTTCCCTCTTGACTAATTTTCTGCAAAATAAAAGACAGCGCAGTCCTCCACTACACTATCTTTTATAGATTCTACATAATTTATAAGTACAGCATTACCTTTACAATAAAAATCTGATTTGTATTCGAAACATCCATAAATCCCTGATATTTCTCTACCATCTTCCTGACATTTGCAAGACCAATGCCATGTCCTTTTTCTTCCTTCGTTGACAATAATTTATTTTTCTCTACAGCCAATTCATGTTGAAAGCTGTTTTTTATTTCCATGGAAAGCATGCCCTTTTCATAGTATATATCCACTGACATCCATTTATCTTTCGTCTGTTCTGCTGCTTCTATTGCGTTCTCTGTCAGGTTTCCCAAAATCACATTTAGATCAAATGCTGATATACACAAATCAGATGGTACCCGTACCTCATACTCTACATGATTCAACTTCTTTTTTGCCTGTCCCAGAAGATAATTCAGCAGACTGTCAAGATTCTTATTCCCACAGCTGACCAGTTCAGACTGGTTCTGCATATACTCCCCCATGTCCTGTATATATTTCCGAATTTCTTCATTATTCTGATTTCCAGCCATAAGTGCAAGTTCTCCCAGATGATTTTTCATATCATGGCGTAGAGCTTTTACTTTCTCTTCCGATTGCATCAACACATCCAACTGGTGAGAATAAATGAGCATTTGTTTTTCCATAAGAGATTGTTCTTCCAGTTTCTTATACGCACTTATCAGAACATCATATAAATAGAAAATCAATAATACAACTGCCAAAACACAACATCCAAATAACACCAGCAGGATACGATTTTTTAGTTCCTGTTCAACAATAAGCAATTCTGCCAGACAAAGTGCTGAAATAACCGCCAGTATCATCCCATGCGGAGTTTTATCTTCTCCTTTATTCTTAATCAAGATTTTTTCTGAAATAACATCGCAAATCAGCAATAATAGTACAGTTATATACGCAGCACATTCACCGACTTTCCCTGTTATTGAATAATCTGTCAGTAAATGAACAGCTACTAAATCACATCCCATATTAGTTCCATATACAAGTAGTGTCACAAATATTTTCTTTTTCAATGCTCCTTCATAACACACTGTAATCAAAAAAATCAGCACTATATTTGTTATCACACTCATACCTGGCGAACAAAATATCAAATGCACTCCTGCTGTCAAAATAAAAAACAATACATAACAGGCTCTTTCTTTTTTCTTTTCCTCAATATCTGTCCAAAAGAACAACCTCATAAAGCGATAGATTATATATGTACGCAAAAGATTCGTGCTTAATGTAGTTATCAACGCAAACATTTACTCTCTGTCCCTCCACACACGTTCCGCCAGTTGCTTTCTCACTGATTTCCGATATGACTGGCTGATTGGAATTGTATCTCCGTTTTTCATTTTCACAGATTCATAAGAACATTCTTCGATATAATCAAAATTGATCAGATACGACTGATGAATCTGAATGAAATTTCCCGGAATTTTCTTTGCTATTTCTTTCAGTTTGCCATTAAATTCTACTACTTTGAAATCAAGCAGGAAGATGGAAACAAAAAGTATGGAAAAAGCAAAGAACACAGACCAAATCCGATCATTCAAATGGATATGTTTATGGATGGCGACGGCATCCCTCTTGCATTTTCTACCTTTGCAGAAAATGTAAACGAACAGACATCCCTCAAACCATTGGAAAAAAAGATACTTGGAGAGTTTGGATGCCAGAAATTTATTTACTGCAGTGATGCAGACCTGGGTTCCGAATCTATCCGTGAATACAACCATATGGGGGAACGTGCTTATATCGTAACTCAGTCCATTAAAAGACTAAAAAAAGAAGAAAAAGAATGGGCATTAGATCCACAGGGATTTAAAAAAGTATCCGATGACACTCCTGTTGATATCACTAAGCTCGATAGTAGTGACAAAGGTCTTTATTACAAAGATGAACCTTATACCACGAAGAAGCTGCACCAGCGTCTGATCATTACTTATTCACCGAAATATACAGCTTATCAAAGAACAATCCGTGATAAACAAGTGGAACGTGCACAAAAAATGCTGGATTCAGAAAATACAAAAAAGAGCCGTAAAAACCCTAATGATCCGGCATGTTTTATTGAAAAGACAGCAGTTACGCCAGAAGGAGAAGAGGCTGATATCAAATATTCCCTAGATGAAAACAAAATTGCTGAAGAAACTCTGTATGATGGGCTTTACGCAGTATGTACCGATCTTCTTGATGATAATGTTGCTAATATTTTGAAGGTAAGTGAAGGACGGTGGCAGATAGAAGAATCCCGTCTTTGACAGTTTGTAAAAGAAAAAAACGCTGCAACCCTTGTATTTACTGGGCTGTGGCGATTTTTCTCATCATCACGAAGTATGGTAATTTATTCTTTTCTTTTACTTTTTTCTGGATTGTTTTCATTCTGCTTTTCGTTATAAATTGATAATCCGTTCGAAAGCCCCAGGCTTCATGAAGATCATCAGTAATAGCTTCCCGTTTCTATAAAGGTATAAATCCCTGTTCCTGGATCTCTGCAAAATTCATTGCTTTTAATGTATCTAATGATTCCTCACAAGTATATTTATAGTTCAATTTTCTCCCAAAGAAACGATAGATCATTAATGCCAGAAAACAGATCAGAAAATGTGCTTTGATCCGTTTTTCATCCCGCAGATAAACAGGTCTTGCGGAAAAGTCTGTTTTCATGATCCGGAAACATTCTTCGATCTGCCATCTTCCTTCACTTACTTTTAAAATATCGCTGACTTCATCGTCTGACAGGTTCGTGCATACTGCATAAAGTCCATCATACTGGCTTTCTTCAGAGATCTTATGTTCATCAAGATAATGCCGGATATCGGCAGTCTCACTTTCTTTTGTTACTGCTGCTGTTCCAATAAATCTGGCTGAATTGTTTGGGTTCCTGCGGTTCTTTTTTGTGTTCCCGGAATCCAGCATCGCTTGTGCACGTTCTATCTGTTTGCTACGAATGGATTTCTGGTAAAGGGCATATTTAGGGGAATAAGTAATGATCAAACGCTGCTGTAACTTTTTAGTGGTATATGGCTCGTCTTTGTAATAAAGTCCTTTGTCGTCCTCGGGCAGTTTTGAGATATCAACAGTTTTATCATCAGATACCCTTTTGAATCCCTGCGGGCTTAAAACCCATTCCTTCTCTCCTTTTTTCAGCTTTTTAATAAACGTGGTCACAATATAGGTCCGTTCCCACATATGGTTATATTCCCTGATAAATTCGAATCCCAGACCTGCATCGCTGCAGTAAATAAATTTCTGATATTCAAAATCTTCGAGGATTTTTTGCTCTAATGGTTTCAGCGATGTCTGTTCGTTTGAATTCCCTGAAAAGAGGGAGAAAGCAAGGAGCCCTATGGGTCCCTTTTACTCAAAACAAAAGAGGCTGTCATTTAACAATGATTTCCAACATCGTCAGCTCCAAATAAAACTATCCCGGCAAGTACAAGACTTTTATTCTTTGTAGCTTGTTCGGGATAGTTTTATTTTAAGAAACAAATTTTATTTTTGAACGAAAAAACTTATCTGAAATTTTGCATCCATATTCGATTAAATCCATATTCTTCTTTCTTATTTTCTGATCGCATTCATACAATATTTATAAATTCTTTTATAGGTACGTGTAGAATAGTGAACGCCGTCATCTATATTTCCCTTAAACTCATTGTATGTACTGTAACCATTCTTCATCAGATATTTATAGGTATCTATCCATTGAAATCTCTTATTTAACCTGCTCTGCAATCTGTCATTAAAGTAACGTAACTGCGCTTCTTTTCGAGTTGGTTTCATTGCTGTATTTACCGGATTCACAGACATATAAAACAATCTGCAGTCACTTTCAAGTTCCTCTGCAAGAGTGTTCATACGCGCAAGATATGCATTTGCCTCGCCTTTATAATCAACCCCATTTCCGGAATTATGACTCGAAAGATCATTCACACCAAGATTAAAAATAACTGCTACGGGCTTATCTGAATCTGACTGCAGACGGGCAATTTCACTTCTCATTACTCTCTCTCCTGCTGTTTCAAACCAGCTCAGTCCCTCCCCTGTCTTACATACAAATGATACTTTTGCAACTGCATCCTTTCCATATTCCTGAAGAAGAGTTTTCTGCATAAAATACGTTCTGGAATCTCCCACAAAAATAATTCCGGAATACTCCGACAGCTGAGCTGCCAGATTATTGACCTGAATATCCGGCTCCTGTTGCCAGTTATACATAACTGCATATAAATGGGTTTTCTTCCTTACCTGTATCACCTGTCCCGCCTGATACTGCGGATTCTGAGTCTGATCCGGCTTCGTGCTCCATCCAAGAAAAGTATATCCGGTCTCGTTCTTTATTGCAGGAAGTGTCACTTTTCCATTACTGTCTGCTTTTCTTGTTATCGTAGACCCATCTGCCTGATGAAAAATAACTGCCTTCTGAGAAGCAGATGAAATCGCTCCTGTTCCCTCCGACGGAGCCAGTGACTCATCCTTTTTATTATCCGAATATGTAAAAGATGTGAAGCTTGTGGTTCCTTTTTCCGCATCGTAAACCCTTACTTTGCTGGTTTTCGCAAAAGCTGTTTCACAAAAACACGAACTGAAACAAATCATTCCTGTCAACATTACAAAAAACAATTTTTTTACCATAATATTTATCTCCTTACACAAACAGTTTCTCCCGGATATTTTCCGAGCAGAAGCTGTTTTTTTATTATTAATCATCTATAAGATTTAACAAAATTATATAAATAATTCCCAAATCTTGTTCCTATATTTACACTAAAATCCAGTCTCCTATCCATTGTTTTGTTGTACAATTATATAAACGTTTATACATCTTTCCGTTTATGATTTTATATTTGCAGACTGTTTAATACAAAATTTTTTATTTTTCCTATAATCACACATCCTCCAACAGTCAGATTTGTTACTCCAACTGTAATGGCTATGCTTCTTATCGCGGTAAAATTCAAAAAGATACATAGCACATACATACACCCTATTCTCACTCTTGCTTTTTTCCATATTTTTCTTTTTCCCAATATTCCAGACGATGATTCTTATTGTCCACTGGAACAAGAAAATACAGAAGAATAAAATTCAGATTTTGCAGAAGAATAAAAATCTCATTATCACTACCATCAGACATATAGCGGATTGCCAATAATGCAACTGCAATAATTGCTGTTGAAATCACATAGCACCGATTTTGTGTATCTGCATGATAACCACCGGCATATTTCCTTAAAGCAATAAAGCATACAAGAAAAATTATGCTTTGAAAAAACACCTGAAAGATACATCCCATCAGTAATGTCACAAATGTCATAGTGCAGATACTTTTTATTCTGTCAAGTCCATAGCGAATAATTTCCTCTTTTTCTTCCTTTGAAAAAGTTTGTGTTTCCATATCAATGTTTTCTTAATTTTTTTGCAGTTTCTGGTACTTTAGGCTGATATGTAAGCCAGGAGCATGTTTCATTTACATTTGAAGCAGCAGCTTTAAATGCAATTCTTTCAATGACTTTTTTCAATTCCTTTCTCGTTTCTTGTTATCCTCCCTTCGGATATATTTCATTTCTTCTTACCTTGTATTTGAATAATAACATATTTATCGCAAAATTTTCTAAAATGGCGAAATTCATATATAAATTGGCGAAATTCGTTTTTTCAGAACATATTGTAGTTTTTTATAAGGTTTTCTGTCACAGTCTTTTCCCTCTTAAATAATTTTCTGCAAAACAAAAGACAGCGCAGTCCTACCACTACACTATCTTTCATAGATTCTATATAATTTATAAGTATAACATTACCCTTACCGTAAAAATCTGATTTGTATTCGAAACATCCATAAATCCCTGATATTTCTCTACCATCTTCCTGACATTTGCAAGACCAATGCCATGTCCTTTTTCTTCCTTCGTTGACAATAATTTATTTTTCTCTACATCCAATTCATGTTGAAAACTGTTTTTTATTTCCATGGAAAACATACCTTTTTCATAGTATATATTCACTGACATCCATTTATCTTCTGTCTGCTCTGCTGCTTCTATTGCATTCTCTGTCAGGTTTCCCAAAATCACATTCAGATCAAATGCTGATATACACAAATCAGATGGTACCCGTACCTCATACTCTACATGATTCAGTTTCTTTTTTGCCTGTCCCAGAAGATAATTCAGCAGACTGTCAAGATTCTTGTTCCCACAACTGATCAGTTCAGACTGGTTCTGCATATACTCCCCCATGTCATGTATATATTTCCGGATTTCTTCATTATTCTGATTTGCAGCCATAAGTGCAAGTTCTCCCAGATGATTTTTCATGTCATGGCGTAGAGCCTTTACTTTCTCTTCCGATTGCATCAGCACATCCAGCTGATGAGAATAAATGAGCATTTGTTTTTCCATAAGAGATTGTTCTTCCAGTTTTCTATATGCACTCACCAAAACATCATAAAGATAAAAGACTAATAAAATTGTCATTAGAATACATATTCCGGATGCTACTAATAAAATCCTGTTTCTTACACCTTTATCAATAATAATTACCTGAGCTATACCGATAAAAGAAATAAACATCAGAATACTCTCATGTGGCATATCCTTTTTTTCTTTATTTTTCATAAGTATTTTCTCAGCTGCAATCTCACTAAACATAATCAAAACAACAGTACCATACGAAATTCCTTCTTCGTAACTTTGTGTAGCAGAATAATTCGTCAATAAGTTAATTGCTAAAAAATCGCATCCTATATTAACCCCATAAATCAGCAACGTCACAAATAGCCGTTTTCTTCGAGCTTTTTCATAACATCCCGAAATCACATAAAGCATTATTATGTTTGCAATGATACTCATTGTTTTTGAAAAAAATATCAAATGCACTCCTGCTGTCAAAACAAAAAACAATACATAACAGGCTCTTTCTTTTTTCTTTTCCTCAATATCTGTCCAAAAGAACAACCTCATAAAGCGATAGATTATATATGTACGCAAAAGATTCGTGCTTAATGTAGTTATCAACGCAAACATTTACTCTCTTTCCCTCCACACACGTTCCGCCAGTTGCGTTCTCACTGATTTCCTATATGGCTGACTGATTGGAATTGTATCTCCGTTTTTCATTTTCACAGATTCATAAGAACATTCTTCGATATAATCAAAATTAATCAGATACGACTGATGAATCTGAATGAAATTTCCCGGAATTTTCTTTGCTATTTCTTTCAGTTTGCCATTAAATTCTTTCTGTCCGTCTTTTAAAACCAGATGCACTTTTTTATTCGACTGCTGAAATACAGAATATCTTTATACAGCACCTTGAAATAATATCCACTGCCAAAGTACTCGAAAATACCTTTTCTGACTTCCGAAATTTTCTGAATCCTGTTCATGACATTCCCAACTTTTATTTTGTCTAAAGGTTTGATCAGAAAATCTGTAGGCTGTACACGGAATAAATCCATCGCATAACTGCTGTTCGCTGAAATGTAAACAATTGCAGTTTCCATGTTTTCCTGTTCTTCTCTTATAAAACGTCCCACCTCAATTCCATTTGTTGTCAGTAATTCTATATCCAGAAATAACACATCAAGAATCTTCTTGTTTTCTCTCAAGAACCGGCACAGGCTTTCTCCCTGATACCAGATATCAATATTCATCTGAAGTTTATTCTCTTTTCCATAATCATAAAGCATTTTTTCCAGTTCCCCGCAGAGTCCTTCATCATCATCGCAAATGCCAATACAAAACATTTCTTTTCTCCTTTCATACTACATGCAGTATACAGCTCTTACAACTCTACTTCAAGACAAAAGTACCCTTTGATTTCGCGTGGAGTACTCTCAGGGAAACCAAAGGGTTCATATATGAAAGTTATTCTTTGTCTTTATTTGCCAAAACAATATAACGGTAAATTTCTGTAAACGGGATCTCTTTTTCTCTGCTCAACTGTGCAACGCTCTCATATTCCGGATAAAGCTGCTCTTTTCCATTCAAAGTGCATACCTTTACCTGAACTTCTCCCCATGGAGTCGGAAGGGTTCTCGTTTCTCTGGGAAGAATCGTACGTTCCATTATGCTATAACGAATTCCAATCGTAGTAGTCTCTTCAAAAATAATATTCTGAAGCGTTTCCATATCTTCTTCCTTACAGATCACATTCAGAACCCATGCAGGTCTGTTCTTTTTCATAAAAACAGGCACATAATGCACATCTCTGGCACCGGCTTTCATCAGACGTTCCATGACAAATCCCAGAACTTCTCCACTGCAGTCATCAATGTTTGTTTCCATCTTGATAATCGTATCTTTGGTTTCCTGATTTTCAGCTTTCGGATTATTTCCGATTTCCGGGTTTTTGAATTCTTCTGTCTGAGCCTTTTCTTCATCTATTTCTGCGCTCTGTGAGATAATCATTGCCCTTAGGATTCCCGGGCATTCATACTGGCGTTTACCTGCACCGATTCCAATCTTCTGGATTTCAAATGTTTCCGGAAGTTTATCCTTTGTTTTCACTGCTGCCACTATCGCCGCACCTGTAGGCGTTACAAGTTCACCTTCTACCTCTGTCATTTTCAGATATAAATGATTGGCACTTACTATATTTGCAACTGCCGGAACCGGGATTGGCAGGATGCCATGCTGACAACGGACAGTTCCACGTCCCTCGCAGAGAACAGGAACGATCACCTCTGTAACATCCAGATTATCCAGGCAGACTGCCACAGACACAATATCCACAATAGAGTCCACTGCTCCCACCTCATGAAAATGCACCTGATCCACAGGCACATTGTGTGCTTTACTCTCTGCCTCTGCAAGAATTTCAAATATACGCAATGCGATCTTCTTTGCATTCTCAGTCATTGCGCTATGCTCTATAATATAGGTAATTTCTTTTATTCCACGGTGTTCGTGATGGTGATGGTCTTGCGCTGTTCCTGTGCCATGGGCGTGATTGCGCTCATGACCTTCATGATGATGTCCATGCAGATATTCCATATCATGGTCATGATTTTCATGCTCTTTATCCAGCACAACATCAAAATCACATGCATCTATTCCGGACTTTACAACTCTGCTGATCTTTGTCTCAAATCCTGATACCTTAAGACTCTTCAGCACCCTGTCCAGCACTGAGCGGTCAGCTCCCAGATCAAGAAGAGCCGCAACCGTCATATCACCACTTATCCCTGAATAACATTCCAGATATAATGTTTTTCCCATAATCAATTTCCTTTCTCATCTGTACCTGCTGCCAGACGGTTGATCTGTGTTGCCAGATAGCCGGCACCGTAGCCGTTATCGATATTCACCACAGCAATCCCGTTCGCACAGGAATTGATCATGGTAAGAAGTGCCGAAAGACCATGCATACTTGCACCATAACCCACAGAAGTCGGTACTGCGATCACCGGTCTGCTCACCAGACCGCCCATCACACTGGCAAGAGCTCCCTCCATTCCCGCAACTGCAATTACACAGTTCGCACTCTGGATCGTCTCCAGTCTGGAGAATAAACGATGCATTCCGCTGACTCCCACATCATAAATCCGTTCAACATTTGTGCCAAAATATTCCGCTGTCTGTGCAGCTTCCTCAGCAACCGGAATATCTGCAGTTCCTGCTGAACACACCGCAATCTTACCAATACGCTTCTTATCTTTCTTCTCAACTTTTAAGATGCGCGAGATCGGATCATATTCCACTTCCGGAAACTTCTCCTTCACCAGTTCATACTGATGTTGGGAAGCTCTGGTTCCGAATACCTCACCGTCTTCTCTGTATAATCTTTCAAAAATATTCAGAAGATGTTCATCTGCCTTATTACTGCAGTAGATTACTTCTGCGAAACCGGTTCTTGCCTTGCGGCTTGTATCCAGCTTCGCATATCCCATTTCTTCATAACTTTCTTTCTTAAGGATTCTCTCTGCCTCTTCTACAGATACCGAACCACTTTTTACACTTTCAAGAATCTCCTGTAAAGTCATGGATTCCTCCTTTTAGAACACCACCTGCACCAGAAACATATAGACAGCCGTTCCCGCTATAATACTGAGCAGTGTATTTCTCTTCCACAAATGAAGATTTTGCTGTTATCATTCTTTTTCCTTATCAACGCCCTTATTTCCACGCTGATCATAGTCATCCAGGAAATTATAATATTCTCCATCTTTATGATATCCCATAACAGTACGAAGATTAATATCCCGCACACTGTTAAAGATATTCGTCTCGATCACACTACTTGTATTTCTAAACTGTGCAACCAGCTCTTTCATCTCATCACGCTTGGAACCACGTCCGCCCCCACAGCTTACACAGTTCTCGGTGAAACGGCATGCACACTGAATGAAGTGCAACCCATTAGTATCTCTCCATGCCTTGATCGCAGATTCCTTGATCAGATACATGGGACGGATCAGTTCCATTCCCTCAAAATTCTGACTGTGCAGCTTCGGCATCATAGTCTCCACCTTACCACTGTACAGCATACCCATGAGGATTGTCTCGATCACATCATCAAAATGATGTCCCAGCGCAATCTTATTACATCCCAGCTCCTTGGCATGAGAATACAGATAACCACGTCTCATTCTCGCACAAAGATAACAGGGATTATTCTCAATTTCTGCCACTGTATCAAAAATATCACTTTCAAAAACCGTAAGAGGAATTCCCAGAAGCTCTGCATTATCCTGAATAATCTTCCAGTTATCCGCATTATAGCCCGGATTCATTACCAGAAACACCAGTTCAAAATGAATCTTCCCATGGCGCTTCAGCTCCTGAAGCAGCTTCGCCATCAACATAGAGTCCTTACCACCTGAAATACAGACAGCAATCTTATCTCCCTCCTGAATCAGCTGATACTCATTCAAAGCCTTGGTAAACGGTCTCCAGACCGTCTTTCTGAACGTCTTGATAATACTGTGCTCAATCTCTTTCGTCTTCAGTTCCTTCTGCTCCTTAGCATCATTCTCCATAAAACGGCTCAGAGAAAGTCTCAGATACGCACGATATCCACCTTCAATATTCACAGCCTCATACCCTGCATCACTCAGCTTCTCCACACAATCCCGGCTTCTGTCCCCCGTATGACAGAGAACATACACCATCTTCTCCCTGTCCACAGACTCCATTCTTTCCTCAAACTCATCCAGCGGAATATTCACTGCCCCCGGAAAAGATCCCCTGCTGTACTGATCCGCCGGCCGCACATCCACGATCGTAATCTTAGAAGAATCAATCTTCTCCAGCTCTTCCACACTAATTGTATTCATATATAACCTGCCTTTATCTATTAAAATCAATCACTTACCTCTGATGAATCACCCTGTATTTCCGCCCAATTCACCAGCCATCATTATACTTTGAAACCCCATGATAGTCAACATATTCCCTTTCCGTTGACTCGTAACACAAAAGGAACAGAGCCAATGCCCTGTTCCCCTTTTATTATTTATAAACTTTTACACCAAAGGATTCATGAATGATAGTACGAGCCTCTTCAATGGTTTTAAACTCTTCTGCTTTCAGCATCTGTGCTGTGATATTTCCGATTGCAGTTGCCTCTCCTGGACCTGCATGGATTTCTTTCTTTGTTGCCTTTGCAGTCAGCTCATTGAGATATCCTGCGTTGGAACCGCCGCCCACGATATGAATACGGCTGTAAGTCCTGCCTGTCATCTCTTCCAGCTCTTTTGCTGTCTTTGCATAGCATTCCGCAAGACTTGTGTAGATAACTGTTGCAATCTCTCCCAGAGTTTCCGGAACCTTCTGTCCTGTTCTGCGGCAGTAATCCTTAACTTCCTCTGTCATATTGTCAGGAGAAAGGAAACACTCATCATTTGCGTCTACTCTTGACGGGAAATCCTTTGCTTCCTCTGCCATTGCGCAGATTTCTGCAAAGCTGTATGCATCATTTACTTCATGACGCACAGACTGGATCATCCAGAGTCCCATGATATTCTTCAGGTAACGGAAACGGCCTGCATAACCGCCTTCATTTGTGAAGTTCATCTCACAGCTCTTCTCAGAGCAGTCAGCTTCTTTTCTCTCAATTCCCATCAGTGACCATGTTCCGGAGCTGATGTAGATAAAATCATCGTCATTTGCAGGAACTGCCAGTACAGCGGATCCTGTATCATGTGTTGCAGGTGCAACCACTTCCAGATCAAAGCCCACTTCTTCTCTGATCTTATCTGACAAATGTCCGATGCCTGTTCCGGGCATGATCAGCTTCTGAAACATTTTTCTCGGATAACCGAGCATATCGATCAGTTCATAATCCCAGTCCTTAGTAATCGGGCTTACAAGCTGTCCTGTCGTAGCTTCTGTGTACTCACAGGTTTTCTGTCCTGTAAGAAGGAAATGGAAATAATCCGGCACATGAAGAAGTGTCTCCGCCTGTTCCAGATATTCCGGATGTTTCTTTTTCACTGCCATCAGCTGATAGATCGTATTATAATCAGCTTTCTGGATACCTGTTCTTGCATAGAGATCTTTCAGGGAAATTGCCTTATAAACTTCTTTATCCATTCCCTCTGTACGGTGGTCACGATATCCTACTGTATTTCCAAGAACATTGTCATTTTTGTCCAGAAGTACGAAGTCAACGCCCCATGTGTCCACGCCCATACTTACCGGAATCTTGCCGATTTCTTTACATTTCTTCAGACCATTTACTACCTCTTTGAAAAGACGGTCAAATTCCCAGCAGAGTTCTCCGTCTTTCTTTACCATTCCATTCTCAAAACGATAAATTTCTTCCAGAACCATTTTTCCGTTTTCCATATGTCCAAGGATATGACGTCCGCTGGATGCTCCGATATCTACTGCTAAATAATATGCTGCCATTGCAAAACCTCCTCAATATATGAATTTATACGCTCTTCATATCTGATGATTTCATTTTATCTCAACTTACTCCCCCAAAATAAGAACCTTGTTTGTCTGAAAAAGTGTCCTTATTTGCTATTTTGAAATCTATCGTCGAAATAAGTATCTTTACAACTTAATAAAATCATCATTTCCAATCATTGTTTTATTGTTTGAACAACAACGCCGCACTTGCCATACGGCAGTGCGGCGTCTGTATTTGTATTAATAATTAATACTTAATTCTAAGGATTCATTTCCTCTCGATATTTACTTATCGATTAGTCATAAAGGTTAGGAGCGATTTCTTCGCTGTCCATGTTTGTGGAATCATACCAGTATCCATCTGTAGGAACATCTTCAAGTTCCTGTCCGTTAGCTGCTGCTGTCAGAGCGTAGATTGCATAGTAACCCATCATCAGAGGAGACTGTGTAACAGCACCGATGAATGTTCCATCCTGTACAGCGGCTTTAATGATAGAACCAGCATCGAAACCAACACCGATAACATCGCCTGCTCCTGCGTCAGAACCAAGAACGTTCAGGTTAGCATTAGCTGCAAGAACACCTTCTGCTGCTGTCTGGTTGGAACCGAAGATAGCGATGCAGTTTTCCTGAGAAAGGATTGCCTGAGCCTCTGTTGAGCAAAGCTCTACAGTTGTCTGTGCAGGAACAGCGACCTGGATAACAACGTCTGCGTCTGCTTCTTTTGCATCTGCACCTTTAGCTGCGTTTACATAGAACTCGTTACCTTTAACTGCAACTGTTTTTCCGTCAGCCTGAAGCAGTTCGATCATTTTGTCAATAAATCCGCCGCCACGCTGCTGAATATTCTGAGCTGTAGCATCCTGGTTAACTTCACCGATGATAACCTGTCCATCTGCATTAGCTACAACATCTTTGATCGCATTGTACATGTTTTCAGCTGCAACAGAACCAGCCTGTGCGTTGTCTGTACAAACTTCACATACTACAGAGCCTTCCGGAGCGTCAGCGATACCTGTATCAAATGTTACTACCGGGATTCCTTTGTCAACGCATTCCTGAAGTGCATCAAGAACGGAAGAAGTATCGCATGCAGCAAGACCTAAACCTGCCGGCTTTGCAGCGATTGCTGTGTTGATCATGTTAACCTGGTCAGCGATATCAGATTCACTGTTTGGTCCCTGTGCCTTGTATGTAACACCAAGTTCATCAGCAGCTTTCTTCATACCTTCCTGAGCTGCATCCCAGTATGTAGACTGGAAAGATTTAACCATCATCGGGAAATCATAAGCTTCATTAGCTTTCAGATCTTTGAACTGTTCCGGCATATCGGCTGCCATAACGCTTGATGCGGACATTCCTGCTACCATTGCTGCACACATAACTAATGCGATCACTTTTTTTGCTTTCATTTAAAATTTCCTCCTTTTAAATATACATTTTTAATATAGTTTTTTTATAAATGATACCCCGGAGGCTTCCTCTCTCGTTCCGCCTTCCCCAAAATACACATATGACAATACTGTCGCCGAACATCCCCTGGAAGCCCTCCGTTGTTTCATATCCTGCTGTTTTGCATCTGTCGTAAGATGCATTTTTCTTTATTCAGTTTTGAAAATTATTTTGCTGCTGCTTTCTTTTCTTTCATGATATCGATCAGTACTGCAATGATAAGAACTGCACCTGTAATGATCTGCTGCCAGTTTGCCTGAAGTCCGATATATGGAAGACCGGTTTTCAGAAGCATGATAACGAAGATACCGGCTAAAGTACCGATTACTGATCCATAACCACCTGTTGCTGCAACACCACCTACGAATACTCCACCGATGGCATCCATTTCAAGTCCAGCACCGGTACCAGGCTGTACAGTTGGTGTAACTGCCGCATATGCGATAGCTGCAAGACCTGTGAAGAGTCCGCATACTACATATACCATAACATGATAGAATTTAACGTTGATTCCCGAAAGAGCTGCTGCTTCTTTATTGGAACCGATCGCGATCGTATAACGACCGAATTTTGTATGATTCAGAACATATTCCATTACAAGGACCAGAATGATCATCCATAAGAAACCGATAGGATAACGGGAAGCACTTCTTCCTGTTCCAACTGTAATCTTAAAGATTGAATGGAACCATCCGCCCTCCTGTGTAAGTCCCGGCCAGGGAGTGGCACTGCACAGGGATCCTGCACCTCGGGTAATCATACAGGTACAAAGTGTTGCAAGGAATGGCGGCAGGTTCATAATACCGATCAGCACACCATTTGCTGCTCCTACAATAATTCCAAGTACAATGCAAAGTAACATTGCAAGTACAACCGGAAGATTATTATTTCTTACCAGAGATCCTGCGATCAATGCGTAACATACCATACCTGTTCCGATTGACAGGTCTACACCTCCTGTAATAAGAGGGAATGTAACACCGATTGCCATCAGAAGATCATAATATGAGAAATCCAGCATACTCAGGATTGTGGTATACTGTCTGAACTCCCTGCTCTTAAAGGAGAAAATTGCAAACAGTACAATAATAACCAGTAATACAATAAATCTCTGATCACTTAAAATACTTTTTTTCTTCTTAGTCATGACTTTCCTCCTTAATTGATGTTCCGTGTTGCATGATTCATAATGTGTTCCTGTGTAGCTTCGGAAATATCAATATTTCCTGTAATCTTACCTTCACACATAACGATAATACGGTCACTCATACGGAGAACTTCTGTCATTTCAGAAGAAATCATGATAATAGATTTACCTTCTGCAGCCAGTCTGTTCATTAACTTGTAAATTTCATTCTTGGCACCAACATCAATACCTCTGGTCGGCTCATCAAAAATAAGAATCTCACTGTCTCGTGTCAGCCATTTTGCGATAACGACCTTCTGCTGGTTACCACCGGAAAGATTGACTACCAGCTGCTCGCAGTTTGGAGTTTTGGTTGCCAGCTCTTTAACGTATTTCTCTGAAACCTCTTTTTCTTTTGATTTATTAATGAAGATACCACTGGTAAATTCTTCCATGGTTGCCAGCGTAGTATTCTCTGTTACAGATTTCTGTACGACACAACCATATCTTCTTCTGTCCTCTGACAGATAACCAATACCATATTTAACTGCATCCTGAGGACTGTTGATAGTTACCTCGCGAAGCTGTCCGTCTTTTCCCCTTATAGAGATCTTTCCACTCTGTTTCGGGTCAGCACCAAACAGTGCTCTTGCTGTCTCAGTACGTCCGGCTCCCATCAGTCCTGAGAAACCAAGAATCTCACCTTTGCGAAGTTCAAAGCTTACATTCTGAACCATCTTACCTGCATTCAGGTTCTCTACCTTAAGAACAACAGGTGCATCCGGTGCAACCATGCTGTGTTCCTTAGGATCTTCATAAATGACACGTCCAACCATCATGTTGATGATGTCTTCTTTTGTACTGTCTGCTGTGATCAGCGTTCCTACATAACCACCATCTCGCATGACTGTTACTCTGTCAGTGATCGTTTTGATCTCATCCATACGGTGGGAAATATAAACGATTCCAAGACCTTTCTTACGAAGATCACGGATAATCTCGAATAAGTCTGCAATCTCTTTCTCTGTCAGTGCTGCTGACGGCTCATCAAAGATAATAACCTCTGCTTTGTGGGAAATAGCCTTTGCGATCTCACACATCTGCTGTTTTCCGACGGTAAGATTGTTCATCTTTTCTTTTGGATTGATTTCAATGTTCAGTTCCTGAAAGAGTTTTTTGGAATCTTCGATCATTTTCTTATCATCAATGCTGAACCCTTTCTTTGGTTCACGTCCGATAAAAATATTCTGAGCTACGGTAAGATCACCTACCATGTTCAGCTCCTGATGCACGATTACAACACCTGCATCCTGCGCTTCTCTTGTGTTATGGAATTCAGTTTCCTTTCCTTTATAGGTAATGGATCCTGAATCTTTCTGATAAATACCGGTAAGAACTTTCATCAATGTAGACTTTCCGGCACCGTTTTCTCCCATAAGAGCATGTACTTCGCCGCGTTTCACTTCAAAATTAACGTGATCCAGAGCATGAACTCCAGGAAAGGACTTATCAATGTCCTTCATAGTCAAAATAACTTCACCCATTGTTACATCCTCCCTTCCGATCAGTTCTTTCTGCGTCTTGCAGAAACGTCGACATAAACTGCTACAATTACGATAAGTCCTGTGATGATCATCTGCTGACCTTTACCAAGACCAAATGCCATGATACCCTGCTGAAGAAGAGAAATGATAAATACACCGATGACTGTACCGCCGATAGAAGCAAGTCCGCCAACCATGGATGTACCACCCATTACACAGCCTGCAATCGCTTCATTGTTGTACTGATCGCCGTATCCAGGCTGAACAGTTGTATAAGCGCCAACAAAGAAAATTGCTCCGATTCCTACAAGAACACCGCAGATCACATAAGCAAGCATTCTCCATTTTTTTGTATTAACACCGCTGAGTCTTACTGCTTCGCTGTTAGAACCAAGACAAAGGATATAACGTCCCGGTTTTGTGTTATAAAGAATAATTCCACAGATCACTGCTGCTGCCAGGAAAATCACAAGTCCTACAGGGAATCCCTTATAGGAGATAAGATTTCTGAACCATCCGTTTACAGGATCACTTCCCAGCGGCCAGCTGACGGACTGTGTCTTTGTAAATACAGATGCAATACCTTTTGCAATGTTCATAGATGCCATGGAAATGATAAATGGCGGAACTGACATATAAGATACCATCCAGCCGTTAAACACGCCAAATGCAAATCCGATCAGGATACAGATCACCATTGCTGCTGCACAAGGTACATGATAAGATGTCATGCAGTAACCTGAGATCAGGGCACAGCAGAACATTACCGGTCCAATGGAGAAATCGATTCCTCCAGTGGCAATTACAAATGTTACTCCAAGTGACAGAAAGCCCAGGAAGTATACATAGTTCAAAGTAGATTTGATACTGTCACCTACAGGGAACTTACTTCCCAGAACTACTTTGAAGACTACGAACATAAGAACCAGAATACATGCTAACAGGATTCTGTTCAGACCGAGTTTCTTCACAATTGGATTTTGTTTCAACTTTTCCAAGTTTTTCACCCTCCTTACGTTATTTCGTATCTCTCTTTGTTTTCTATATCTTACCTTACCTGTCGGATAATTGTAATGAAATATCTTCCAAAAAAAGGTTAAATATTTCCTTTTTTTCATCCAGAAATATTTAACCTTTTTGCTTCTTTTATCCTTATATTACGCAGTCGTTTCAACGCGTCAGTCAGCTAAACGGGAAGATCAGCCGTTCAATATCACTGTTATACATATTCTCCGGCGTAACCAGCTCGCATCCTGAATCAATATTCTTCTCTACTGCATCCCCGTTAAGCATATGAATGGTTTCTTCCACTCCGATATACCCCATCCGGAATGCTTTCTGCACAATAATTCCCTTATAAACGCCCATTTCCATAAGATTGATGGCCTCCTGGGAACAGTCCACACCAACTACTGCGATCTTATCTTTCGCTCCTGCATCACTGACTGCTCTTCCCACACCAACTGCAGAATATTCGTTCATTCCTGCAATCAGTTCCAGATCCGGATATTTCCTCATCAGTTCCTGCGCCAGTTCATAGGATTTCTCATAGAGTGAGTTACAGTAGACAATATCTACTATGTTATCAGCATAGTCACCAAGACCTTCCCTGAATCCCTGTTCTCTCTCCACAGCCGTGGAAACACCTTTTACATGGCTGACAATGGCTATCTTTGAATCTTTATCGATTAATTTTCTGGCATACTCTCCTAACATCCTGCCCGCATTCACATTATCTGTGGCAACTGTGAGATCCTGCAGTTTTTCTTTTGTATAGGAATCAATATAGGTAATACGGATTCCTTTTTCTCTTGCTTCCTTCAGAAGTTCATCTGATGCATCCATGCTGGAAGGAGAAAACAGAATCGCATCCGGTTTCTGCTCAATGGCCTTTTTCAGAAGTTTATTCTGTTCTTCTATATTCTCTTCTTTATCCGGAGCCAGGATTTCAAGGTCAGATTCATATTCCTCTGCCGCCATCTTACAGCCGGATATTACCGAAGTCCAGAAATCATTGGTGTTATCCCTGATCTTTGGAATATAAATGAGGGAGCATTTTTTCGTCTGTGTCGCCTCCGGTTTCAGGATTCCGGCAAAAATCACCACTGCTGCCGCCATAAGGATTGCAACTGTTATAATCTCTTTTTTATGACTTTTCATGGGATTCCTCCTGTATTCCGGGAATTACAACAGATGCTGTGGTTCCCTTTCCTTTTTCACTGTGATAGATAATGCCATAATCTTTTCCATAATATAAAACCAGACGCTGCTGCACATTGTACACCCCAACTCCATTGGAACGGTAATTCACCTTATGCTTATCATAAATATGTTTCAGGGTTTCCTCATCCATTCCCACACCATCGTCCGTAATATCGATTACTGCATTCTCACCTTTCATATATCCATGTACTGTCAACAGTCCTTTACTGTCTTTATATTTTAAGCCATGATAAATTGCATTCTCCACGAGCGGCTGCAATACCAGACGAATGATAGGTACCTGTGTAATGGATGGATCTGCCTTTATCTCAAATTCCAGCTTATCCTTGTAGCGCATCTTCTGGATCGTGAGGTAACTTCTGACATATTCAATCTCCTGTCCGACTGTTACAAGCTCATCCTCATTGCTGATACTCTGTCTGAGCAGTCGCGCCAGAGAAGCCGTCATTATCACCACTTCCTCATTCTTCTTTCCTTCAGCCATCCAGATAATAGAATCCAGCGTATTATACAGAAAATGTGGATTGATCTGCGACTGCAGGGCTTTCAGTTCTATTTTTCTCTTCTGCTCCTGCTCCTTTACATTCTGCTCCATTAATTCCCGTATCCTGTGCGTCATCACATTAAAAGATCTGGTAAGACTTCCTATTTCATTGTCGGAAATCACCTCTATATCTTCAATATCAAAATTTCCTTTCTGCACACTTTTCATAGAATCACGAAGCTTCTGGATCGGCAGCGTAATATTTCTGGCAATCAGGCTGGAAATCAGAAGAGCAACTATGATCAGCCCCACTGCTACCAGCACATAAATACTTCTTGTCTGTCTGCTGTTTCGTAAAAGTTCAGACATATTCATGCATCCCACAATAGTCCATCCTGTGATATCAGAATGGGACAGTGCATAAATTTTCTCGTCATCTCCCTTTCCGACAGTAACAATATCTGATTTTGCATTCATAACAAGTGAAATGTTCTCTGTCTGCAGTTCATTATATAACTGTTGCTGTTGTGGATGATAAACGATATTTCCATTCTGATCAAGAATAAAAACATATCCTTTATCTCCCATGCTGCTCTGTGCACAGAGTTCACTGATCGCACTGTAATTCAGATCCAGAAAAACTACTCCATCCTCTGCTTCTGTTCCTGTATAATTGCGGATTCCTCTGCTTAGTGTGATGACCCATGGTCTTTCTCCCTTTATCACATTCTGCACATGAGATGATGTCAGATTATACCGGTCATATTTTCCGACTGCATCTGCATACCATGGCTGTGTATTAAGATCTACATATGTATTTCTCACAGATAATCCATTGTCAAACAGAGATGGAGAGTTCTTATCCTCTCTGACAATCCCGATATTTCTGATATCCGCCCTGCCCTTCAGGATCGTTTTAAACTGTTCCACAAGACGCTGTCTGTATTCACTGTAATTTTCATCCTTTGTGGCTCCATATCCTTTTTCACTGTACAGATATTTATAAGCATCACCGCTTTGCGCAATCACTGACGCAATATTATCCATATAACTGATATACGAATCTATATTCTGATTCAGCTGTTTGATGATCGTCTGTGTATACATGACAGAATTTTCATAAATAGATGAATTCGTATATCTCAGGGATACCACTGTCACAACCAGCACAGCACTTAATACCAGGATCGACACCGCACAGAAAATAGAACTCTGAATACTCTTAAATTTTGAAGAAATCTTCATCGGCGTTTCTCCCTTGCATATTCGGTAGGTGTTTTTCCTGTCATCTTCTTAAATGAAATTCCGAAATAGTGTGGATCTGAAAATCCTACTTTTTCCGCAATCTCATAATTCTTCAGCGTTGTATTCTCCAGAAGTTCCTTCGCCTTCTCCATTCTTATCCTGGTAAGTGATTCGATAAACGTTTCCCCTGTCATCTCCTTAAAAATAGTGCTGAAATAGCTGGTACTGATATTCAGATAAGAACAGATACTGTTCAGACTCAGATCCGGATCCATATAATTTTTCCGGATATAATCCATAGCCATCATTCCCTGCCTCTGGCCGCTGGAACTATTCAGATCCTGAAGTGATTCAAATACTCCTTCAGCATACTCCTTCACCAATGTCACTGCTTTATCAAAGGTTTTTGCCTGAGAAACTTCTTTCAGAAGCTTCTCTCTCTGAGCAATGATCTTTTCCGGATCATCACTCAGGGACTGGCAGGTATTTCCGATGGCACGTATCACCTGCTGAAGATAAATGCAGGCATAGCTTTTCTCCACCAGTGCCCCTTTGATCTCATGCTCGATCTGCTCCAGGATTTCTGTCACTTTCTGCCTGTTTCCGACCTTTATCTCTTCTGTCAGTGTTTCCAGAGATTTTATAAGATTAATACTGTTGTCCGTTTTCTTTTCTTCCATATCCAAAAGGAGGCTGCCTCCCAGCAGATACCGATAGCCAATGGCTTTCTCAGCAAGCTTATAGGAATAGACCAGTTCCTGAGGTGATCTCACCCAGCTTCCGATTCCTATAGAAGTTTCAATCCCAATCACTTCTTTTACTTTCTGCTGGATTTCCTGACAGATACTATGTATTTTGTCTCCGAATTCTCTGGATCTGCATCCTGTAAATATAATGCATACCCGGTTACTGCCTTCCTGATAAGCAACACCTGCGTTCTCTCTGGCCACAATTTCATTTCCTATATTAAAAAGTACAAAGGACATCAGTGCGCTTTCCTGCTGTTTATGCATATCTACCTGATACATTTCTGAGTAAGTGTCCATATCAAAAACAGCTACTCTGTAGCTAGAACAGTCAAAGCTGATCCCCAGCTTTTTCAGTTCCAGAAGACTTACCTGTACATCTCTTGTACAATTTACAAGAGTCTCCAGTGCTTTCGACCGGATGACATCCACATTCTTGTGATAATCCTTTGAAGTCTGCGACAGGGATTCCATTTTTTTCTGTTCTTTTTTTCTGGAATCCAGCTTTTCTTTCATATTCCGGAGCACTTTTGTCAGTTCCATTGCTGTGACAGGTTTGAGCATATATTCACTTACATTATAACGGATTGCTTTCTTCGCATATTCAAATTCCCCAAAACCACTGAATATAACAATAAGAATATCCGGATAATTATCATGAAGAAACTCGCTCAGTTCCATACCATCCATATAAGGCATACAGATATCTGTCAATACAACATCCACCTTGTGGCTCTGCACAAATTCCACTGCCTGTCTGCCATTCTCACAATCCCCCACAAGCTCACAGTCCAGGCTTTTCCAGTCAATGTTCTCCCTGATTGCATCCCTGACCAGGATTTCGTCGTCTACCAATAATATTTTGTACATATTAAATTTTATCCCCCATAAGATCAGGCATCATCCCTCTGCCTGATAACCCAAATAAAAATGTTACTGTTCACTCCGTTCACACTAACTTAGCCAAAATTCATTCCAGATTGCCTGCGGCAATGGAATTCTGGCTTAAAACTACTGCATCCTTTTACTTATTTTACCGAATCAGGTAAGTCCTCTGCCAGGCAGCTATTCGGTTATGAGCAAACAGCAAAGTAAATTTCAAATATCCGCTTGATTCGCTATAATGATAATAGCATATTTATACTATTTTTTCAATTTTTTCAATATATTTTTGTGCATTTCATACAACTCTGTGTGTTACTGTTTCCTCCGCTGTAAACTATAAAAATTTACTCTTTTTGCGTAAAATATTGCCTTGAATAATCTGATTTTTTTCATTAAACTGTTTACAATGATTTTCAGAATTTTGAAAGGAGAATACAAATTATGTTAAAGGGAATTCCTGAAATTTTATCACCGGAATTATTAAAAGTTTTATGTGAAATGGGACACAGCGATCGTCTTGTTATCGCAGACGGTAACTTCCCTGTTGAATCTATGGGAAAGAATGCCATCACTATCCGCTGTGACGGACATGGTGTACCGGAAATCCTGGATGCGATCCTCAAACTGTTTCCACTGGATACTTATGTAGAGCATCCTGTAAATCTCATGGAAGTTATGCCTGGCGATAATGTAGAAACACCAATCTGGGATACATATAAAGAAATCGTTGCCAAATATGACGAGCGCGGCGATAAAGCGGTTGGAAATATTGAACGTTTCGCTTTCTATGAAGAAGCCAAAACTGCATATTGCATTATTTCCACAAGCGAAAAAGCTCTGTATGCAAATATAATGCTTCAGAAAGGTGTTGTAATCAACAACTGATTTTGCTTTATCTTTTCATTACTGTTCACAGTAACGTAGCCAAAATTCATTCCAGATTGCCTGCGGCAATGGAATTTTGACTTGTATGTCTCGGGATTTTGGCATATTCATGCCACATATCATTTTTACACATTATACACACATCACACATACATATATATACAACAGGCTGGTATCTGTACACACAGATATCAGTTTGTTTTTTTTGATTCCCCCTGATACAAACAGCCGCCCAAAGTCAGATCATCTCCAACTCCGGGCGGCCGATATACATTCTTACATATCGGTTTTATTTATTATTTGTAAAGAGGTCCATAATTCTTGCATGCTCTGAAATCTGCACCTTCTTTATCCATTCCAAATGCATTCCATGCTGCCGGACGATAGATATCTTTCTCAGGAACATTGTGCATGGATACAGGAATTCTCAGCATAGAGCACATTGTGATAAGATCTGCACCAATGTGTCCGTAGGAGATTGCTCCATGGTTTGCACCCCAGTTGTTCATTACATCATAAGCTGTCTTGAACGGTCCTTCTTTGCCATCGCATCTTGGAGCAAACCATGTACATGGCCATGTATAGTCTGTACGTTTCCACAGCTTGTCAGATACTTCTTCAGGAAGAGCTACTGTCCATCCTTCAGCGATCTGCAGAACCGGTCCAAGTCCTTTTACAAGGTTCAGACGGATCATTGTTGCAGGCATCTGGGCACGTGTTTCATAACGGCTGGAGTATCCGCCTCCACGGAAATATCCGTTGTCAGCCATACACCATTCTGTGTTTTCCATGATTGCTTTCTGGTCTTCTTCTGTGATATCCCACCACTGTTTCATAACAGCTGTTCCATCAGCTTCTTTTGCTTCTCCGTTAGCATCAAGGCAGGCAGCACCGGAGTTGATCAGGTGAAGGAAACCGCCGGCTTCTTTTGCTACGCCCTCAAGGTCATATCCTGTAGCTTTCTTAACAGCCTCCGGGCTCCAGTATGTACGAACGTCAGCGAAAATCTGTGCTCTGTTTGTAAGAAGTTTCATGAACAGCATTCCAAGTCCGTTAAGAACATCGTTCTCTGTAGCCAGGATGTATGGTTCACGTGCTCCGTTCCAGTCAAAGGAGGTGTTCAGCATAGCTTCTGCAAAGTCACCGTTCGGATAGAAATCTGTCCACTGTCTCTGTCCCTGGAAACCGGCTGCCAGAGCATTGTGTCCGATTGCTTCTTCAGAGAATTTAGGATCAAGGTTGTCACAGCCGTTCATCAGTTCTTTGATGATAACTGCCATCTTAACAACAAACTCGAACTGCTCTTCTTTCTTTTCAGCTGAGAACTGAAGTTCTTCAGGGTTCTTGTCCCAGCCGATCTTACAGGTTTCTTTTGCCCATTTCAGAGCTTTCTCAAATTCTGCGTGATCATAGATACCTTCTGTCATACGACGGATGATCTCTACCTCATCAACAGACTCAACTCTCATTCCAAGATAAGATTCGATGAAATCGGAATCAATGATAGATCCGCCGATACCCATTGTTACAGAACCGATCTGCAGATAGGATTTTCCTCTCATGGATGCTGCTGCAACTGCTGCGCGGCCGAATCTTAACAGTTTTTCTTTAACATCTTCCGGAATAGATGTGTCATCAGCTTCCTGAACATCATGTCCATAGATACCGAATGCCGGAAGTCCTTTCTGTGCATGTGTTGCAAGTACAGATGCAAGGTATACAGCACCAGGTCTTTCTGTTCCGTTGAATCCCCATACAGCTTTGATCGTCTGTGGATCCATATCCATTGTCTCAGCGCCGTAGCACCAGCATGGTGTAACTGTAAGAGTGATATCTACGCCTTCTTTACGGAATTTATCTGCACATGCAGCGCTCTCTCCAACACGTCCGATGGTTGTATCAGCGATTACAACTTTAACCGGTTCACCGTTGGAATATCTTAAATTCTCTTCAAATAATTTAGCAGCTGATTTCGCCATATTCATTGTCTGATCTTCCAGAGATCCACGAACATCCAGTGCTCCTCTACGACCATCGATAGTAGGTCTGATACCAATTACCGGATAGCTGCCAATTAATCTGCTCTTTGCCATAATAAAATACCTCCTGATAAATTATTGTAATATTCCCGCAGGATCATTTCCTGCTAGAGCGTGTCTGAAAAAGGCTTTCTGCAAGATGTGCGTCACAATTTGTGGGATATTTTGCCCGGATGAGGGCGCCGTAGCGGGCTACGGCAACTGAATTCGGGTGAAATATCCCGCAAAGTGGGGCGTGCAGATTGCGGGAATGATTTTTCAGACACGCTCTAACCCCCAAGATTACATTTTCACTTTTCGCAGCATCTTCTGACTGCAAATATAACAAAAATAATAACCTCTACACCTGTTGTGCCAAGTAGCCCGATAACCACTGTTCACTCCGTTCACAGCAGCCTGACCACTCAACTTTGTTACTGATATCTATTATATAATTGCATTCAGAAAATTACTTGTGTTATAATAGCAAAAAACAGTACAATATTCACTTTTTCTGTTTTAATCATAAAATTTCTGTAAATTTTGTAAGGAGGAAAGTTCTTTTGCATGATTTAAACCATAATGAAGACCGTCCAAGAGGCACTTATGAGTTTCCATTTGAGTTTCATCACATCGATCATACACATCCCAGATATGTCATGTCTTATCACTGGCATGTGGAATATGAAATAATTCGTATTCTGGAAGGTTCTCTTACCGTCACTTTAGACGAAAAAAGTTTTACAGCAGTTAAGAATGATATCATTTTTGTACATAGTGGAATCCTTCATTCAGGAATTCCCCATGATTGTGTATATCAGTGTATTGTTTTTGATATGAACACTTTTTTGAAAAACAATCCTGTATGCGGAGAATATATCCAGAAAATCCTGCATCAGGAAACAATGCTTTTTCCACATTTTTCAGATGAGCATCCACAGATTCTGAACTGTATTTCTGTTCTGTTTGATGCCATGTATGAAAAAGATACCGGATATGAGCTGACTGTATTTGGACAATTTTACCACTTTTTTGGTTTGATTTTCAGTAATCATTACTTTATCGAAAATCCTACCCGAACGCGCAGAGACTATAAACGTATTCTCCAGTTGAAGCAGGTTCTGGAATTTATCGAAAAAAATTATGCCAATCCTATCACACTTCAGGAACTGTCTGCTTCTGTCTCTATGTCACCGAAATATTTCTGCAGGTTCTTTTCGGAAATGACCCATCAGACTCCTGTGGATTATCTGAACAGACAGAGAATTGAAGAAGCCTGTTTACAACTGGCGGCTACTGATGACTCAATCACAGAAATTGCTTACAGGAACGGATTTAATGATCTGAGTTATTTTATACGTACTTTTAAGAAATACAAAGGCATGACTCCCGGGAAATATAAGCGAAGATAAATCAGTACATCGCAAAAAGACCAGAACAGCTCTCTTCAAAACTGTTCTGATCTTTTTAATACTCCTTCGCAACTGTCTGGTGCCTTCAACAGCGGACTGCCAAATAGTTGTCATCCATCTTACAATATTTCATTTAACACAGACTGACCATACTCTGCCAGACTATGGTCTTCTTCTCCTGTACCGCCGCTGATTCCAAGTCCACCGATAATTGTATTTCCGGACTTCAGCGGAATACCGCCGCCGAAAATAACGATTTTTCCACCATCCAGCTTGTCAACGCCATAAAAGGTTCCTCCTGGCTGTGCGATCTTCGAAAGTTCCATTGTAGACATCTTCACTGCCACTGCAGTATAGGCTTTCTTCATTGCCACATCGAAGCTTACAAGGAATGCTCCATCCATCACATGGACCGCAACCGGATTTCCTTCCGGATTGCAGACTGCGATTACCGCACGCTGCCCTCTGCGCACAGCTTCCTGCTCCAGTCTCTCGATCAGTTTCTTCGCTGTATCCAATGTTATCCTGCTCTGAATTCCCATTCGTTTAAGAACCTCCTGGATGACGGCTTCATTGATATCTGTCGTCTTTTTTAATACATCTGTATTACTGTCGGACGTTTTCGCCAATGCACCCGCATGATCATCAGACAGTTCCACTGAAAGATCAGAGTAATACTCTATATATCTCGCCAAAATATACAGATAATCCGAAAGGCGGTTAAGAAATCTCTTACTCTCTGTATCTGCGCCAAACTTCACGCTGACCTGTGCAAGGCAGCGCTCTGTTCTTCTGGCAACAGTACGTGCAATATCTATCTCTGCAGCCAGTCGGCTCTTTCCTGTAAGCTTCTCCGGAACAGGCTTTTCGCACAGTGCTTCCAGTTTATCTGTTTCCGCCTCCAACACTGCTGTTTCCTTTTCACTGACTTTACAGTCACGATCATATGGGTTACTGACTCCCGCTGCGATCAGATCAAGATTCTTTTGAATACGTTCAAGAAGCTGAAGTATTTCTGACTGACGGAGCATACTTTTTACAAGTTCAATATGACTATTCAGTTCATCAGCCTCACCCATAAGGCGGATACGGTCATCAGACTTGGAAATATTACCAGCATGAGCCATATCTGTAATTCCTCTGTCTCCTCTTTTTGTATAAATACTCATCTCTTCTCCATCTCCTGTATCTGATTTCAGCAGCAGTCAGCATCTGCCGGAAATTATTGTCTTCATTTTCAGAATGACCATAATTTCGTATAAATCTTTATAATATCTTCTTTAGTCGGAACTCTCGGATTATTCACTGTGCAGGCATCTGCAAGTGCTGCGTCTGCCATCTTGTCAATTGCTGCAAAATATTCTTCCGGTGCAATTGTTCCCAGTTCCTGAATCGTCAGCGGAATATTCATCTCTTTCTGCATAAACTGAATCCAGTTTACCAGAGAACGGACCGTCATTACTTTATTATAATTGCTCAGTCCGAGAATGTGCGCAACATTGGCGTATCTCTTTACAGCCGGAAGATACTCTTTCTGGCTCTTACTGTGCTTATTGATATCAGAATTAAATTCTACGATATGCGGAAGCAGCATAGCATTTGCCCTTCCATGCGGAATATGGAACATTGCTCCCAGCTGATGAGCCATGCTGTGAGTGATTCCAAGACCTGCTGTATTAAAGGATAAACCAGCCAGACAGGAAGCTACATGCATTTTTTTACGCGCATGCATATCACTGCCGTCCAGATATGCTCTCAGCAGAAATACCCCGCAAATTTCAATCGCTTTCTCCGCAAGTGCAGAAGAGAATTCATTATGTGCAGTACTTACGTATGATTCCAGCGCATGTGTAAACACGTCCATACCAGTATCCGCTGTGATGGCCGGCGGAACACTCCTTACAAGTTCTGCATCCAGAATTGCTTCATCTGCTGTAAGGCTCTCTGAGATCAGCGGATATTTTACATGTGCTGCAGTATCGTTTACTACTGCAAAAGAAGTAACTTCTGATCCGGTGCCACTTGTCGTCGGAATTGCGATCAGACCTACTTTTCCGTAATTGTTGATCTTCAGTGCAAATTCTCTGATTGCCTTGGAAGAATCAATCGCAGAACCACCACCGACTGCAACAACTGCTTCCGGCTGATATTCCAGGAACTTCTTTACCCCTTCTGCAATCTTGTCCACAGGTGCATCCGGCACAACGTCATGGAAAATATCGTATTCAATACCTGCACTGTTTAAAGGAGCCGTGATCAGATTGATCATTTTACTTTGTACCACAAATGGATCTGTTATAATGAGAACCCTTTTATACGGGATCTCTTTTAATCTGTCTAACGCGTTATCCCCAAAATGGATCGCGGTTTTCATCTCAAAAGTATTCATTGTATCATACTCCTATTTTCTTTGTCAGACAGGATATAGGCATTTTACATTAAATTTCTCAAAGTGCTTCTTCCAACGTTCTGTCGGTTCTTTGTCCGTCACTATAATATCTACTTCTTTCATGCTTCCAGCTACGGAAAACGCTGTCTGATCAAATTTAGAACTGTCAACAACCAGAATTCTCTTTCGTCCGGAACCGATCATCGCTCTCTTGGTTGAGCCAAAAGCTTCCTGCGATTCCATAATCCCCCATTCCAGATCCAGCGCCTTACACGAAAAGATAACCTTATCTACATAATAAGAACGTATGGATTCGTCTGTCTTTGATCCAAGAAAAGCCAGATATCCTTCTTTCATTACGCCTCCGGTGGAGATAATGTTCCACCCGGATACATCAGCTAACTCCAGAAGTATTTCCATGGAATTGGTAATTACGGTAAGACGTTCTTTTTCCTTTAATGCTTTCGCCACAAAAACTGCCGTAGTACTCGCATCCAGAAAAATATGATCTCCGTCTTTCACAAGGGAAGCTGCAAGTTCAGCCATTTTCTGCTTTCCTGTAACATTCTGGTTCTTACGTACATTAAAAGGCAAATCAATGCTTACATCCTCATTGATCACAGCACCGCCATAACTTTTTATCGCAAGTCCTTCCTTTTCAAGTTTATCCAGATCACGGCGTATGGTCTCTTCAGAGACGTCATAAAGCTGGCTCAGCTCGCTGACCACCACTCGCTTTTCTGCCTGTAATTTTTCGAGAATCAGATTTCTTCTCTCCAGTGCAAGCATATCTTTGCCTCCTTTTTTCGAGAAATTTTTTATAAGTGTCAGGGTCAGAAACTTCTTACCCCGGATATTATAAAATACTGTCGATCATTCTTCTGTCAGGATGTGCGATAACGGAAGAATCCAGGTACATACCCTTGGCAGCTACAAGTTCTTTTGCCCTGTCAATGGAAGCCTCTACCGCAGAAACTTCACCGGTGATCATCATATATGATTTTCCGCACATACCTTTGGCAATACGAAGTTCTATCAGATCTACGATCGCAGTCTTAGCTGCCTGGTCTGCTGCTTCGATAATGGAAGCTGCATCATAAGTTTCAAGAATTCCCAGCGCACTGATATCTTCTACCTGAGTAGTTCCGTAAATTGCCGGGAAAATGGATTCATGCGGATTGCCCAGCACAAAGCTGTCAATGCATTTATCCTCATATGTAGTTACTGCCGTATCAACGGCGGCCTTTACCGCACTTAAGTCACCGGTAATAATTGCAATATATTTACCAGGACATACGGTCTGTGCCTCGACGATCTCTACCTCAGATGTTTTTACCATAGCATCTGCTGCAGTAACGCCTGTAGATGTGGTTTTAAATTCAATCATTCCGATTGCTTTACTCATTTTGTGCACGTCCTTTCTACTTTACTGCAATAATAATGTAACGGTCTGTTACTTCTGTTACTTTACCGCTGACAGAAGCATGAATACCAACGCTTAAGCCCTGTGCCGGCTGTGCGATCATCTGCCCTCTTGTTACCTCATCACCGGCTTTGACCACTGCCTGTGCAGGTGCTCCGATGTGCTGGCTCAATAATATCCTTACTTTCTTAACCTGTACAAGTTCTTCTTTCAGAGGAGCATCCTTGTCATATCTCGTAAGACCAAGTCGCGCCATCAGACGTTCTTCCGGAACCTTACGGTATTCTCTGGATTCCTGTACCGGTTTCGGCTGTACACCCTGCGGAGGACGGATACCTGCTTTTCTCAGACCGCCCTTCATATCTGCGAGAAGACTTCTCGGTGCAAGA
This sequence comes from Blautia wexlerae DSM 19850, assembly GCF_025148125.1. Classification (NCBI taxonomy): domain Bacteria; kingdom Bacillati; phylum Bacillota; class Clostridia; order Lachnospirales; family Lachnospiraceae; genus Blautia; species Blautia wexlerae. The sequence goes on along the minus strand of NZ_CP102267.1, from coordinate 1,198,313 downwards.
CTCTGCGGACATGAGTACATCTCACATACACCGCAGGAACTGCAGAAGGAAGCATCTATATATGGATTCAGGTCTCTGAAATCATTATTTGATGCAGCTCTCATAAATTTCGCCGGATCGATCGGATGTCCCAGATTATGTCTCGGACATAAATCTGTACAGGTATTGCACTGGCAGCAGATAGATGCTGCACGTTTTAAATCTATGGAAGAAGTCCGCTGCTTCTTCGCTACAATAAGATGGTCTTTTGGAAGGACCAAAATCGCATTTGTTGTCTTTGTCACCGGATCTGAACCATTTCCGATACGCCCCATCATCGGGCCGCCTACGAAATAGACAGGATCCTTCACTGTTGTGCTGCCTGCCTGTGCTACCACTTCCTCCAGAGTACATCCCAGGGGAACTCTCACTGTAACAGGATCACTTACTTCTGCAACAACAGATACATATTTGTCTGTAACCGGCTGCTTCTCTTCCACAGCACGATATACATTGTATACAGTTTCAACGTTAAATACAGCTACTCCCTGCTCGATCGGCAGTCCTCCCGGCCGTACTACTCTTCCGGTTGCCTCATAAATAAGTACAACCTCATCTCCCATCGGATAAACTTCGTCCAGAAGATGCAGCCTCATGCCAGGAAATTCTTCAATATGCTGATTTAATGCATGAATTGTCTGTACATAAGACTTCTTAATTCCAATAATTGCTTCAGAAGCACCAACCGTCTCCTGGATCATATGGAATGTTTTCATAATTTCATATGCGTGTTTTTCCAATAACTGTCTGTGTAATTTCAGTAATGGTTCACACTCTGCACAGTTCATAAGAATGGTATTAGCCTTGTCTGTAAGCTTCATATAAGTAGGGAATCCGGCTCCGCCGGCACCTACCACACCATTCTGCTGTATAATATCCTGTAATTCTTTGATTTCCATGGCGTTACTCCAATCCTGCACCGTCATCAATAATACCGACAATTGCGGCATCTACCGGTGCTGTTTCTACGCCGCAGCCTATTCTTGCTGCGCTTCCCTGTGCCACCAATACATATTCACCAACTCCGGCTCCGATCATATCGATCGCAACCAGCTGGCTCAGGTCGCCTTTCATATGATGCACAGGCTCGATAATCATAAATTTACTTCCAATCAGCTTCTCACTCTTTCGTGTGGATACCACACTTCCTACAACTTTGCCTACGATCATATGAGCCTCCAAATTGTTTCTGATAATAATATTGGGGGCAAATACTTCTGCCCCCAATTAACGCTTAAGGGTTTCTGTTCAAAAACCTTATCGTGCAGGCACGAACGGCTTTTTGACCTTTGGCCCCCGATATTATTTAATTATTGTTACGGTAGTGCCTGTAGCAATCTTTGCTGCATTTGCTTCATCTGTATCAATATGCATTTCCAGTGTAAAGCTGTCGTCTACACGGATCTTGACCTGATTGAAGATGGTTCCTCTCTCATTATCTGCCTTTACTGATACGATATCGCCGTCCTTCACACCTGCAGCCTGTGCATCTTTCGGAGACATATGTATATGGCGCATTGCCACGATACATCCCTCTTTCAGATAAACGGCTCCTTTTGGACCTACGATTGCGATTGGTGCACTTCCTGCAACGTCTCCGGATTCTCGAACCGGAACATTCATTCCAAGCTTAATGGCATCTGTCGCAGATACCTCAACCTGTGAAGCTTTACGCACCGGTCCAAGGATTCTTACATTCTCAATGGCACGAAGTTTCAGTCCCACAATGGTAACTGTTTCATTAGAAGCAAACTGACCTCCCATCAGCTCTTTCTTCTTCGTAAGCTGATATCCGGGTCCGAACAATGCTTCTACATGTTCCTGTGTCAGGTGAATGTGTCTTGCGGAAACCCCGATGGGAACCATGAATCCATCGCCTTTTTTTTCATTCTGATTGATTGCCTGAATGACCATTCTGGTAATCAGTTCAATATTATTAGATTCCAAGAATACACCTGCTTTCTGTCAAATATGACGGATTATAACCATCCGGCAGTCTGCTGTGCAGATACCGGACAGTTACGATGGATTACTATTTTAATACAGGCAGGATTTTCTCTACATCTGTATGTGGTCTTGGGATTACGTGTGTAGCAACTAATTCACCAAGTCTGGATGCTGCTGCGCTTCCGCTTTCTACTGCTGATTTAACAGCTCCTACATCTCCGCGTACCATAACTGTTACAAGTCCGGATCCGATCTTCTCTGTTCCTACTAATGCTACGTTAGCAGCCTTGCACATCTGGTCTGCTGCTTCGATTGCTGCTGTAAGTCCTCTGGTTTCTACCATTCCTAATGCTTCCTGTGTCATAACTTTTTCCTCCTTATGAGATACTGTTTCCTTTATCTGTTCTTTCTGGGATTCTGTTTTATTTGCTGTTTCTGCCGCCGTATCTGCCGTCTGAGCTTTTACTTCCGGTTTTGAAGAAGTTTTTGCTTTCGTTCTTCTTGGAGCGGCTGCCTTTTTAGGGGCATTTTTATCTGCTTCCGGTTTCTTCTCTTCAGCCATTATTCATCCCCCTGATTGTTCTTCCAGCGACTTGCACTTAATTCCACCATTCTGACGATTTCTTCGTGGGGACGTGCAATTACTGCATAACTTACCGGTTTCTTGATCGCACCTGTCGCTGCTGCATTTACTGCTTCTGTAACGGCAGATACATCGCCTTCAACTATAATAGTAACCAGTCGTCCGCCCAGCTTACGTTCCCATGACGCCAGCTCAACGTCTGCAGTTTTGCACATGATGTCCAGTGCATCGATTGCTGCAACGACACCAGTGATTTCTATAAATCCATATGATTTACTCATGAGCGAACTCCTTTTTTATACTTCTCAATCTGCTGGTCAGATGCTTGGAAGGATTTTCTCTACGTCTGTATGAGGTCTCGGAATTACATGAGTAGCAACTAATTCGCCAAGTCTGGATGCTGCCGCGCTTCCGCTTTCTACTGCTGCCTTAACAGCTCCTACGTCTCCGCGTACCATAACTGTTACAAGTCCGGATCCAATCTTCTCTGTTCCTACTAATGCTACTTCAGCTGCTTTTGTCATTGCATCAGCTGCTTCAATTGCTGCTGTAAGTCCTCTGGTTTCTACCATTCCTAATGCTTCCTGTGCCATTTCTGCTTCCTCCTGAATCTACAAATAAATATCTGATTATATTTTAACTGATGCCCAATGGATATGCAACTGCTAATCCTTATCCAGGGCGCTGATCTTCAGCATTTTTTCCGTTCCCTCTTCCGGGTTCGGGATCACATAATGCTGTACCACACCAGTCATTCTGTTTGCAACTTCCATGCCTGCTTCCACAGCCGCTGTAACATCAGTTACACTTCCTCTGAATTTAATGCAGACAAGGAGCGGTACCGGCAGGCTGTCAGCATTGGCTGGTTTGTTTTTATCAAAAACCTCCAGGCGGACATTTGCTGCCTTACATCCGGCATCGCCTGCTACAAAGGCTGTCGCTAGCCCGAATACCTCTAAAATTCCTACAGCTTCTGCCATTTCTTTTCTCCTCTATTGCCAGGCTTATTATTTGTTGCTACTGTTCACTCCGTTCACAGCAATACTCTTTGCGGGATATTACCGGTGAACAATAACTATTTGTTTACAACTGCGATCTTAAGTCCTGTCATTGCCAGGTTTGTCTGAAGAGCTTCATTGATCTGCTCTAACGGGAACTTATCTGTGATCAGTTCAGACATCGGAAGACCAATTGCTTTTGCTCTCTTAAGGAAATCAAAGGTTGTTACATAATCTCTCAGAGTATATACCCAGGAACCAACCAGATTGATCTCTTTGGAGCAAAGGTCAAAGTGCGGATTAATTGTAGCATCTCCACCATTGATGAAGAAGCCAAGTTCACAAAGACCACCACCATTGCGGATAAATTTATAAATGTTTGCATGAGCTTTCGGGTTTCCTGTGCACTGGAATGCGAAATCTGCAAGATGTCCGCCCTGAGCTTCTTTTACAGCTTCTGTCAGTGCTTCGATTCCCTTAAAGTTCATGAAGTTAACGCTTGTGTCTGCACCCATTCTCTTGGCAAATTCAAGACGTTTCTCATTTCCGTCTACTGCGCAGATATGTTCAACCCCCATAGTACGGAGTACTGCAATGCAGATCAGTCCGATCGGTCCGCAGCCCTGAACAACTACTCTGCTGTTGAAACGAAGAATTCCTGTTGTTTTTGCTCTCTCTACTGCATGTACAAGCACTGCACATGGCTCAATGAGAATTCGGGAATCCAGATCCAGATCACTTACATTAAAGAATGTAGTTCCGAAGTTTCCGCCTCTTAAGAAGATGTAATCAGAGAACCATCCGTTGAGATGTACATCATCGTCAGGAAGAAGTCCGTATACATCAGCTCCGCCTACGTTCTTCTTGTTCAGGTCAAACATTGTAATATCAGGATCATCCTTGAAGATCATACAGGTAACAACTTTGTCTCCAACCTTTACAGGTTTTCCTGCTGTGTCAACTTTAACATTCTTACCCATTGCCACGATCTCACCTGTACCTTCATGTCCAAGTGCTACCGGGATCAGGTTAAACGGATCTCTCTTAAATTCGTGTGCATCTGTACCGCATACGCCGCATCCTTCAACTTTAACCAGGATATCATCATCTCCGATTGGCGGGATTGGATATTCTTTGATGTCAAAATGCTCTTTCTCAGTTAATACAGCTACTCTGGCTGTCTTCGGGATTCCAGTTGATGCTGCCGGTGCAGAAGCTGCTGCCGGTGCATTTCCTGTCATGCCGGAGAGAACCTGTTTCACGATTTCTTCTATATTTACATTATTCATGTCCATGTTCTTTCTCTCCTTATATCAATTCTTATCGAATACAGAGACTGTCTGCCATTACGCAGCGTCTTCTCTTGGTGAATGTGCTTGCGCATGTAAGGCCTTCACCTGTACGGCTTGCAATGGTAAATGTACAGTAGCCTTCACCGCCAAATCCCAAAGCTGCATAAGACGGTGCATTCTTAACAAGAATTGCTGTATCAATTGCTTTCGCATATTTTGTGATATTATCAATATTCTTTGAATGAATATGTGCGGAATGACGATTGCCATGTTCTAACCAGACTGCCTGCTCTACTGCATCATCAAAATCTCTTGCTCTTACAACACCGAGGATCGGCATCATCAGCTCAGTAGTGATCAGAGGGTGTTCCTTTGGCCCCTCAAATACGATACAGCGGATATTTGCAGGTACATTTACTCCGATCATGGAAAGGAGTGTTCTTGCATCCCGGCCTACGCATTTACGGTTCAGCTTTCCGCCTGCCAGAACAACTTCTGTAAGTTTGTCCTGCTCTTCCTTAGAAGCAAGATAGCAGTCATTCTCAGTTACAAGATAGTGCATCAGCTCATCTACGATAGAGGAAACTGCTACGATCTCTTTCTCGGCAATACATGGAAGATTATTATCAAATGTACATCCGTTTACAATATCTGTGGCTGCTTTGCGGACATCAGCGGTTTCATCAACCAGTGCCGGAGGATTTCCGGCGCCTGCTCCGATACCACGTTTACCGGAAGAGAGAACTGCAGTTACAACTCCAGGTCCGCCGGTTGCAGCGATAAGCGGGATGTCTTTATGTTTCATCATCACATTGCTTGTCTCAAGTGTAGGTTTCTCTACAGTAACTGCAATGTTGTCAGGACCACCGCACTCTAATGATGCTTCATTTAAAAGATTGATTGCATAAATGGAAGTTTTGATCGCTGCAGGATGAGGATTGAATACAACTGTATTTCCTCCTGCAAGCATTCCCATTGTATTACATAAAATTGTTTCACTTGGGTTGGTACATGGAGTGATCGCACCGATCACACCAAAAGGTCCCATCTCGATAAGGGTTAATCCTCTGTCTCCGGACCATGCAGTTGTTGTAATAACTTCTGTTCCGGGAGTCTTGTCAGCTACAAGATGATGTTTGAGGATCTTGTCCCCAACATTTCCCATACCTGTTTCCTCCACGCCCATACGAGCCATTACTTCTGCGTTTTCTTTTATTTTCTTACGGATGCAGGTAATTATTTTTTCTCTCTGATCCATGGACATCTTCTTTACGATAAGCTGTGATTTCTTCGCCGCTTCGATCGCATCATTCATTTCTTTGAAAATACCATGTTTACCAGTCGGAGCGTCTGCAATCTGCATTTTTGCCATTACTTCCTGTACAATTTCCTGTACCATATTCTCATTAATTGGCATGAGACTGTCCTCCTTGATTATCGGTCATCTATACTCTTATTTCATTCCTAACTGAGCCATTACCTGTTTTGTGATCTCAGCAACTAATTCAGCTTCAGATTTGTCTGCTGTTCCTGCTTCCGGCTGGGAATCTCCGCCGCCTACGAAATCATACTGATATCCAGGGAATTTCTTGAATTCGCCGTCATGACATGCGCCGCCGCAGTTATGGCAGTTATGGCCATCTTTATTCAGGCAGAGGTTTGCAGGATGCTTGCCTGCCATACCGAATTTACGGCGGATTTCATACAGTTTCTTAATGTTCTTCTCATCAAATTCCTTAGGTCCGCCAAGAACTTTTGACTGATACAGAAGCTGTGCGTAGAACTCAACAGATTCCATCTTCATGTAAGCTGCGTTTAAGTCTGTGCTCCATGTCAGTGCTCCATGGTTCTCAAGAAGAACTGCATCAAAATATGGAAGGTATTTCTCAAGATTATCCGGAATCTCCATTGTAGATGGTGTACCGTATTCAGCGATCGGAACGCATCCAAGTGAGATAACTGCTTCAGGCATGATCGGCTGTGTCAGCGGAATACCTGCAATTGCAAAAGATGTTGCATAAATCGGATGAGCATGCACAACAGAACCTACGTCCGGTCTCTTCTCATAAACTCTCATATGCATTTTGATTTCAGAGGATGGTTTGAATCCCGGGTTAGCCTGGATCACATTTCCTTCTCTGTCTACTTTACAGATATACTCCGGTGTCATAAAACCTTTGGATACACCTGTAGGTGTGCAAAGAAATTCGTTGTCGTTCAGTTTTACAGAGATGTTACCATCGTTTGCAGCTACCATGTTGCGGCTGTAGATTCTTCTTCCGATGTCGCAGATCTGTTTTTTGATTTCATATTCGTTTACCATGCTCATTTTCCTCCTTAAGGCATTGATATAGTTTTTGACGTTTCTACCTGTGATTTTACACTATCGGTCATAAAAAGTCAATACATTTCCGTTGTTTTATGTTGTTTTTACAGGTTTTATTGTGTTGTTTTTGTTTGTTTTTTTCTTTTTTATTCCAATAATCGTATCAGATGCAAAAAATGCCTCATCCACCAATCTGACAGTCCAGACCGCAGACCGCATGTACTGCCTTTTTTAATGTTTCCATATGTTCTTTGGACGGTGGTTCCACATTTCCCATCAGATATGGTCTGCCAAGTCCCTCATATTTATCCTGTCCAAGTCTGTGATACGGAAGAAGATGAATCTTGTCCACTCCGGGAAGTGTGTCTGCAAACCTTGCAATCCCCTGGATTTCCTCCACTGTATCATTAAATGTGGGTATCACCGGTACACGGATTACCAGCCTGGTTTTACCGGAAAGCGCCACTTTTCTGGCATTTTCCATCATCAGTTCATTGGAACGTCCTGTAAATTCTTTATGTTTCGCAGGATTTGTATGTTTAATATCCATTAAATAAGTATCCAGATACGGTAAGATTGTCTCAATCGTCTCCCATTTTGCACATGCCATACTCTCGATCGCAGTAGAAATCCCTCTCTCTTTGGCAGCTCTCAGAAGTGCTCCTGCAAATTCCGGCTGCCAGAGACATTCTCCGCCGGAAAGAGTCATACCTCCGCCCGAGCGGTAATAGTATACCCTGTCTTTCTCAACTTCTTCAATCATCTCCCTGACTGTCACATCACGTCCGATGACCTTGTCTTCTCCCTGCACTTTCATTGTCTGGATCTTATATTCCTGAGATTCCGGATTGCAGCACCATTTGCACCGCAGGACACAACCTTTCAGAAATACGATCGTCCTTATACCCGGTCCATCATGAATAGAATATTTCTGGACATCAAACACTCTGCCCTTTGTATCCAAATAGTCCATGCTTTTCCTTTCTTATTTTGTTATCCATACATCCTCTGCCTGTCACTTTTACTTCCTGCAAAAAACGTCTGGATCAGAAGCCCTGTTCTGTACGACGGATGATGTCATCCTGAAGGGAACGGGAAAGTGTCGTAAACAGTGCACTGTAGCCTGCCACACGTACTACCAGATGTTTATATTTCTCAGGATGTTCCTGTGCATCCAGCAGTGTCTGCCTGTCAACTACATTAAACTGCATGTGCATTCCCTTCTGGTCAAAGTATCCGCGGATCAGTGCAACGAATTTCTCCAGTCCCTCTCTTCCTGAAAGTGCGGATGGGTGAAATTTCTGATTAAAGAGTGTTCCGTTGGATACAATAAAATGATCCAGTCTGGATACGGAAGTTGCCGCTGCCGTAGGTCCCTTTACATCCTTGCCCGCAGATGGCGAAACGCCGTCTGCAACAGGTGTGTGTGCATATCTTCCATCCGGTGTTGCTCCAGTCTGTCCGCCCAGCGGTACATTTGCAGATACAGGATACAGACCTGCCTGGAACTTTCCGCCTCTTGGATTGTTATACTTCTGAAGCGGTTTGGAATATGTATAGGCAACTTCTCTTGCAAAATAATCAACTTCCGGAATATCATTTCCAAATTTCGGAACTTCATCGATCATATCGTGGATTTCTTTGAATCTCTGTATCTTCTGTTCACCCGGTTTCATCCCCATGAAAGTTTTCAGAAGTCCTTCTGCAGTGGAAGCATCCACATTTCTGCCTGCTTTCTGCATTGCCTTCATGATCATTTCTGTCATATCACCGGCGGACTGCGCATCCAGTCCTTTATCATAGTTCCATGCAAGAGCTTCCTTAAGTTCTTTCATAGATACTTTCTTATCCTCATAGACCAGTTTGCGGATTGCAAAAAGTCCATCTGCCATATTGGCGATTCCAAATCCCTGAGGACCTGTAAAGTTGTAAACAGCTCCACCTTCCTGGACAGACTTGCCTTCTTTCAGACAGTCATCTATCATACAGGAAAGGAATGGTAACGGACAGCGTTCCGCATGAGCTACATCAATAGCATTATCTGCATTCACCAGCAGGGAAATGCAGTATTCCATCTGTTTCTTATATGCGTCAAAGAATTCATCAAAGGTCTTCATCTGAGTGACATCGCCGGTAGGGATTCCCACCATCTCACCTTTATCCATACCATTCGAAAAAACAAGTTCCAGAGGTCTGCACATATTAAAGAATGCGGCATCATGCCACCCTTCTGTCTTACCGGCTTTCTGCGGTTCCACACATCCGATGATATTGTACTCTCTGGCATCCTCCAGAGATAAGCCTCTGTTCTGCAGTGCCGGAATAATCACCTCATCATTGTAATATGCAGGAAGTCCGATTCCTGTTCTCGTAAGCTCGGCTGCCTTTATCAGGAATTCATGCGGAGAACCATTCCATACTCTCACAGAAAGTGATGGAGCCGGAAGATGCACATGCATGGATGCCTGAATACACATAACAGAAAGATCGTTAGTTACATCCTCTCCCTCTTTATTCTGACCACCCGCGATCAGATTCTGGAAAAGGCTATATCCTGCAAATCCTTCCGCTGAAGCCGCATCACGACATTTATTCAGGTCATTTAATTTAACCCAGATGCAATCCATCAATTCCTGTGCGAACTCTCGGGTAATAGTTCCTGCTTCCATATCCTTCTTATAATATGGATACATATACTGATCAAAGCGCCCCGGTGAAATAGAATGTCCACTGGATTCCATCTGAAGAAGCTGCTGTACAAACCAGAATGACTGACATGCCTCATAGAAATTCTGTGCACCCTTTGCCGGTACCCTGCTGCAGTTCTCTGCGATAACAAAAAGTTCCTGTTTTCTTACCGGATCACTTGTCTGTGCCGCCATTTCCTGCGCAAGTTTTGCATATCTGCCTGCATAATCGATCACCGCCTTACAGCTTAAAATCACTGCCTCAAGGAAGTGAGACTTTCTTGCATAATTACCGTCACCGACACTGCATCCATCCAGCTCTTTCTGAGCCTTCTCCATGATTCCCTCAAAACCGATTTCCAGTACTTCCCAGTATTTAACTGTTACATGTCCTACACCATTGTAAAAATAATTTCCAGGTGTAAAAATATTGTGTTCAATTGCCTTGATTGCTTCCGGTGCCATATAGGAAGTTGCAAGTTCACTGGTTGTTTTCCCTTTCCAGTACTTATCTGCCTCCTTAAGTTCGGCTTTGGTCTCCTCAGCAATCTCAAAAGGATCCGCAGTTCTGGTCGCAACTGTATCCAGTTCAGCTTCCAGCCACTCATAAGAGAACTCCGGAAATGTCTGACATCCCCTCGGCGCAATCGTACTGCTTCCGACAATCAGTTCATTGTCACGGATAATGATCGGAATGTTATGAAGAATATGCGCAAAAGCCTTTGCTCTGCGTGTGATGATCGGTTCTCCTTCTGTTTCCTTATAAGATTCTGTGATCAGCTTTGCTCTGGCTGATTCGATCACCGGCATATGTTCATACAATGCATCTACCAGTTTCTGAATTCTGGGAGACTTGGGAATATCTGATGTTTGAAATTTTTCCATGTTACTCCTTTCTCATGAATAAAAGCTGCACCCATACCAGACCCCAATACATTCCGGTATCATTCTGACAGCAATATCCTCCATGTTTTCATATAGATTCATTATACCTTATGGCTATCGCGAAGTCAACATAAATCAACATGTATATCCCGAACTTTTATGTTGTTTTTTATTTGTTTTTTCTTCTGTTCTGGTTGTTTTTGTTTTGTTTTTATGATTGACATTTCATTTTTCTTCAGACACGTTAAAAGCAGCATATCAGGTTATGATCCATAACTCTGATATGCTGCTTTTTAATATCGTATATTGTTTTTTTCTGCATCGGATGACTTTAATGAGCATGCTTTTCCATCGATGCACTCCCATATATTCATATGCACTTAACTATTGTTTCCTGTTCTCTTTTTGTTCTCTGGCTTCTCTTACTTTCTCCCTCTGTTTCGTCAGATCGTAATAATCATCTGTAAGAACCCCATGTTTTCGCATCATATCAAACACAGTCTGCTGAGCAGGTGTCATCTTCATGCCAATAGAATTATTATAATCCGTAAGAACGCATCCTGTTTTCTCAATCAGCCAGAACAGCGGAGAATCATCATCTGGGATCATTTTCCAGATTTCGTTCTCTGTCCATGGAAGCAATTCCATCATTCCATGAAGATGTCCTCTGGGTATTCTTACGTAATCGCCGTCCGGCTTGATCAGACCGTCAGAAAAGTTCTCATCCTTAATTTTCATCTCATTTAACAGTTCTTCTGTTATCTTCATCCTCTTTTCCTCACCCTCGAGTATTGCTTTTTCCTATTATACGTTTCCCGCCAGAGTTACGCAAGTAAAAAGTCTAAATAGCCTCTTTCCTCAAAATATATGTTACTGTTCACTCCGTTCTCAGTAACACGCTTCGCGATGCACAGAATTTATGCTAATCGCATAAATTCGCGCGGTATATCTCGGGTTTTCTGTGACCTTCGCTCACAAAAAACACCTCGCGGGATATTACCAGTGAACAGTAACAAATATATCACGTTCTATAAAATTCCATCTTGATTAAATTGCAAAAAAATTGTAGACTATATATGCACACACATTATTAGTTTTTGTTAATTAAGACTGATTTGAGGTTTCCTCATAACGTCTCAATTATACACACACATTTTCTAAAAAGAGCAGCTGCATCATCCGATGCGCTGCTCTTTTAGTTCCCCTGTTTATTTTGTAACTGTTCTCTGCCGTCGACGGCATTCTTTAATGATTTTAACTCTTACTTTTTCTTCTTCAGGAAATAAATAAGTAAAATTATGATAACAATAATCCCGATACCACTAATCCAGATTACAGGATTCTTCATTCCTGAATCTGCTTTTACATTCTTTCCTGATGTTTTCTGACTCTGCTTATCATCGGATTCCTTGTCTTCTGTCGAAGCAGGCGTCTCTGTTTCTTCCGGTGTTGGCGTTGCTTCTTCTGTAGGTGTTGCCTCCGGTGTCGGTGTTGCTTCTTCTGTAGGTGTTGCCTCCGGTGTCGGTGTCGCTTTTTCTGTAGGTGTTACCTCTGGTGTTGGTGTGGCTTTCGGAGTTGGAGTTGCTTCCGGTGTTGGTGTAACAGCAGCCACCGGAACATTTCCTGATGTGCCTGTAGCCTCCGGTGCATCTGCGGATGCATTTTCATTTACGTAATCTGTATCGTGATCAAGATTCAGCCATCCCTGTGTCACACCATCTGTGTCTGTTTTCCCCCAGTTTGTTCCGTCTTCTCCCTGAACATACTGAAAAATATGTACAGTTGTCCCATCTGCGATTCCCTCTGTTCCTGAAACCTGATCAAATTTCTCTCCAGGTCCGTTATAAACCGATACGTTTCCATGAACCTTTACTTCGAAATCCACATCTTTGCCTCCGAAAGTACGATATTCCTCATTGGCAGCTTCTTCTCTGGAAGCCGGATCCAGATCATCCATAGGAACATATCCGTTCATTCCATGGTACTGTGTATATGCCCATTTTTTATTGTCTGCTCCATTCTTCTCACCCAGAACGTGAATGGCAGTTCCATTTGGAATCTTGCTGTCATTCAGTTTAACACTCTGAGTGTCTGCTTCATCATAAATATCTACCCCGCCCTGTGTACTCTGTACGATCATATAATAATCTGTTACATAATCCGGATTCTGACCCTTTCCGTCATCCGCATAAACAGAAACCACTGTCAGAATAAAGCACAGTACCATTGCTATTACTGTTCCAAACCTTCTCTTCATAATCTCTTTCCTTCATTTCTTATTTTCTTTTTACAGCAGATGAACTTTTATATTTGCTGTATGTATTTCCATATGGCTCTTTAACATATGCTTTTACCGCATAATAGTATGATACACCTTTTTGTGCTTTTTTGTCCAGATAAGAAGAACTATTTCCATTGGAAATTTTCTTTATCAATTGATAGGAACCACCTTTTTTCTTTCTGTAAATATAATAGCCGTCACATTTTTTCTGAGGCTTCCACCGGATACGGATTCCACTTTTCTCAGATTTCACAGAAGTAACCTTCTGCACTGCAGGTGCTGCTTTAATCACATCGCCGGTTTTATATTTACCTGAATATCTTTTTCCGGATGCTTCATAATATGCTTTTACTGTATAACGGTATGATGCATTAGCCGTAACCTTACTATCTTTATATTTTAATTCCGATGTCCCGACATCTGCAATTTTGGACCACTTTCCACCTGCTGCAGGTTTTCTGTACACATAATATCCTGTAGCTCCGGAAACTTTTTCCCATGAAATAAGGTTATATCCGGAATTATATGCCTTCACCTGAAATACCGGTGTATCCGGCACCCATGACTGATTCAGGGTCCTTGTATGTGCCTTGATCCTTGCCGTCCAGTTTTTCGTCTTTCCATCTGTCCACCTGGCCGTTTCCGATGCACTCTTATAGAATGTCTGCCCTGTTTCTATCCCCGCCGTACAGGTAAACCAGTTCCCATAACTGGACTTTGCTTCCACTCCAAAGCTGATTTTGTCAGTCCCACTGTTTGTGATCACAACAGAATATCTGCTTCCCTGTTTCAAAACCACCTCTGGTACACTAATAGTCTGTACACCTGCGATTGGCTGTTCAAACTCATATGGAGCAGCATATGCAGCGGTCCCGCTTTCCGGGTCATATGGATCTGTCAGATCGGTGTATATCTGAATTTTGTAACAGGCATTGTCACTGTTTGTAACAAGATTAACCTCCCCCAGGACTTCTGCTTTTCCCTTTCCTGCAGTTGTCTCATAAACTGCTGCTACTGACTGTCCCGCCTGTATCGGAATCACTGAAAGTGCTGAAGAACCATCATAAAAATAATTATTCCTGTACTTTTGATCCGAAGCAGCCACTGCCTCTGCACTTACAAGTTTACTGATATTGGGATCCTGATAAGAAAGATAGTAATATCCTCCGTCTCCTTTCTTCTCCCCCCAACTGTTTTTGATGATCCACGCACCATCAGATGTTACATTGGAAACAGGAAGGAAATTATCCTTTGAATACGTATCATCCCATCCGACCACTGTCACAATATGATTAATTACAGTCGAATTTGATTTTCCAACAGGATAACAATATGCTGCTGTGTCCGGGTTTACATAATTTTCCTTCATATAAAGCATAATGGATACTGCATGGTCATTCAGCAACATTTCCTTCATACGTTCCTCACTGTATTTGGAAACAGATGCATTTTTCAGATATGCCGCTGAATTATAAGCCTTACTTCCCGGAATCTGTACAGTCAGATCCTGCTGATGCGAAGAATCCGTAGGAAATGGTACATCGGCCTCTGTAGTCATTCCCGACCATGTACTGAGATAAATAGCCGCCAGGTGATCATTACCTCCTATTACATGATAATTTCCCAGTACATAATTCTTATCATCGGGGGTATTTCCAAGAGGATCATTCTGTCTGTTGGAGAAAAAATATGATAAATGTTCTTCTGACAGATCGTAGGTTCCTTTGTTCTGTGCCAGAAGCGAAGTCTCCATGATTGCTGCCATACCAAAAGCCCAGCAGGTTCCAAATGGATTCTGATTCTTTACGAGCGTAACTAATCCTTCCTTTCTGGCATCATAGGAAGATGGAAATGCAGCCTCCCTGTTTCCATATGCAGCATAAACTGATGTCAGATCACTCTCCACTTCAATTCCCGGATCCAAAGGTTTTAAATTTTTAAAGGGTTCCAGTTCTTCCTTTCTTTCCTCTTCTGTCAACGGACGACCCTTAATATACCTGATTCCGTCTGTACCCTCTTCTGAGTTTTCTCCATCCTGAAACTCCTGTTTTGCATCATCGCTTCCGAACAATTCTGCATCCGATCCCGTATCTGTTCCAAATTCATCTGCCTGTGAACTTTGAAAGTCTTTCAGATCTGATGTATTTTCTTCTGTCTCCCTGTTGACTCCGGATCCAAACATTTCCTGACCCGCAGCGGGTACCGATGTACAAACCATTGAATAAGCCAGAAAAACTGACAATGCGCGTATCGCTGTATTTCTTTTTTTCATGTAGTAGTTAACTCCCTTACATAAATATAATATCATTATATCAGTATCTTTTTTGTTTTTCAACCATGATCAATGACAAAAACCGTCGGAAAACAGTGAATTTTCCCTGTTTTCCGACGGCTCTATGTAGAAATGCAGAGCTCTGCCGACAAGAAAATGTCGCCAGGAAAAGACGTCAAATGCCTGTGATGCATTTTCTTCTGTGCATGTGAAAAGTGTGGAAAATGTGTGTGAAATGCTTTATATACTAACTCAGAACAGACTTGAAAATCTTACAGACTCTTCTCTTTTGCTATCCTTATTCTAGCAGAACAAGCATTGTATTACAATGAAAATCGTTCTTTCTTATTTGTGCTAATCTGACACATTGTTACTGTTCACTCCGTTCTAAGCAGCGACGCATTCTCCTCTTATTTGCTGATACTTTCCTTTGCTCTTTTCATCATATCAGCCAGTTCCTGGTATTTTCCTGTGACATATCCATAGTTTTTTCGCTTATGCGGAAGCATACAGTTTGTGCAGTCTTTAATTCCCTTTTCCGTATACCGGAAATTCCCACCGCATTTCTCACCCAGGGCATATAGCGGGCAATAACAGAACAGACAGTTAAAATCATCCGGATCTGCATTCTTATGACACGGAAAAAATTCACATTTCTTATGACTGAAATAAGAATATTCTTTCCCTTCCCAATAAGGTTTCTCCATTGCTACCTCTCCTCTCCTGTTGCAAGTTTTTATCTTTCCAGAATAATTCCGTTTTCTCAGTCTCCATCAATCCCACCCATCAGAGGACGAAATAAAAAAAATACTCTAATAAATTATCAATTTCTCTTCACATAACAAAGCATTGAAAATTCATTACAGTATTTTTCACAGATCATACATTTAAAATTAATAAGAGGGAGCGATGCTACCCCGGGGTAGAAAAAAATCCGTTCATGAGTGCGCGGAGGGAACGAATAAATCCGAAGTAGTATCGCCTGCCATTTAATCATGTATAATTCATAAAGAACAGGCGCATTCCATAAAAAATGTCTGCCTTCAGATAAAAGCAGACAACACTCCGAAGCTGCGGATTCAACGGAGTTGGTTGTTACACTTTACACGGAAGTTTAACCTCGCCATACCAAGCAGGTTTCCTGGCTCCAGGCTCATCGCTCCTCTCTCCTTCTCATGCTATGGCACAATGGACATTCTGAGATTTGCTCCTCTGTTACAGTGACCGGATCGCTCAGGTTTCTCACCTGATTCCCTCTTTCTGTACTGTTCTTTCTCACAGTATCAGCACTTAATATGTTCTGTATGGAATTATACTGTCATTATAATAACACCCTGCAGCAAGCTTGTCAACTATTTATCAATATATTTTTCAATATTCCACACCTTCCGGCAGCGGATCCCATTCATTCAGACCAAGACTCTGTCTGAATTTTGCTTCTTCCAGACTCAGCTTTGGAACATCCTCATTCAAAAACGCTCTCAGCTCATCAATCCCCTCTCCGGTCACATTGTTTACCAGAAAAATTCTTTCACATCCTGCATTCAGCATCCACTGACGCACCATTGGAACATTCGCATAAGGAGAATCTATTTTCGTAATGATTCCTATCAGTGGTCTCAGAATAAATGCATTACTGCCATAGCCAAACAAACTGAAAGGTTCATCTGCTGACTGTACCATTGCCACCACATCTGCTTCAAAAGAAAAACAGGCCAGCCCTACGCTGAAATGCTTGGACTCTGCATACTCTCCCGGCGAATCAATGGTATCATCATCCGTATTCGTATACTGCGTTTTTACATAATGAAGTTTTTCGCCTTTTAATGCCTGCGTTAATGAAGTCTTACCTGCTTCACTTCTGCCCATCAGAAATATTTTCTTCATATTTAATGTCTGTCCCTTTCACTTCTCTCAGCTATTCCGGCAGTTACATAAGCACCATCGGTACAGAATAACTGACTTTTCGTATGTTTTAACTTTTGTGAACTGCACAAGTCTTAAAGCCAAGCACCTCTCTAAAAAATTTCACCACTTCTTCCACTGCAGTCTGAACTTCCGTCAGACCTCCCGTAAGGATCAATGATCCGCTGAAGCGATCCATGAAACCAATCTCTACATTTGCACTTTTCACTGCAATATCAGCAGCTACAACCACTGCTTCCCATGGGGTAAAACGAATCATTCCAATTGCTTCTCCTGTGTGGTCTTCTCCCTCATGGACTCCAATATGCAGACCAAGATTCTGATAAATACAGCTCTGTGAAGGATTGATCACATGCGCCAGGCACACTTCCTTTCCCGGAACCCTTACCCTGGTCATACGCAGCTTTTTTCCCTTTAATTTCTCATAATCCTGGTTATAAAGCTTTTCCAGTAATTCTCTGGTTGTCATCCCTGCCATCCCAACACTTCCTATCTTTTGGTAATCTTGCAGACTACATACCCCAAAGTGTCTCTGAAATAATCCACAACCTCAGTCATCGCTGACATTACATCGGAAATCTCTCCCGTAATGATCAGTGTGCCTGTAAATCGATCTGCAAATCCCAGATAAACATTTCCGCTTTTTACCGCAATATCAGATGCGATCACTGCAGATTCAGGCGGTGTCATATTCATAATTCCGATTGCAGATGAACGGTAATCCACCTGCGGATTCAGTCCAAGCTTCTGGTATATGACCGGAGCCGGCCCTCCCATTACATGTGCAAAAGTAATCTCCTTGCCAGCAACTGTTTCCTGTACAATTCTTATGTGTTCTACATGGTCATTTGCCATTTATCATTCCTCGCTTTCACTATTCAACTATAATCCGGATAATTCATGAGAATATTCTTTCCCGCTGATGTCTCCAAAAACAGATTTAAAATTTTATATGTATCTCTTCAGTTACATAAACTGTACTATCCATCCAATTTTATGTCAAGGTAAAATCCACCTGAAAATCGGTAAAATATTATACATGGTTACGGTTCACTCCGTTCACAGCAACACGCTTCGCGATGCACAGAATTTATGCTAATCGCATAAATTCGCGCGGTATGTCTCGGAATTTTGGCATATTCATGCCAAAACACCTCGCGGAATAATGGTAACTTATACATAAAGAAAAGGAGCATCAGCCCCCTTAGCGATACTCCTTTTCAACCCCTATAAATTTAATTATTTATACTTATTTAATTATACCAGTCTTCTTACAGAAACAATCGTTCTGTACGCTGCGTTATCACTGATCTTAATTCCATCTACAGAGTTCGATGCATGAACGATACGTCCATTCCCCATATAGATTGCAACGTGTCCACCGTAGCAGATTAAATCACCCGGCTGTGCATCAGCATAAGATACTTCTGTACCGGCATTCTGCTGTTCATAAGAAGTTCTCGGAAGACTTACTCCGAAGTTTGCATATACACTCTGTGTAAATCCTGAACAGTCAGCTCCACCTGTAAGGCTTGTACCGCCCCATACATATGGATTGCCAACAAACTGTGTTGCAAAGTCTACTACAGAAGATCCTGATCCTGAACCTGAAGATGAAGAACTATCTGAATCAGATGACTGTTCACTCTCATAATCATCTGGTGAAACTGTATTATCAGAATCAATCACATTGCCATACTCATCGTACTCTACATCATCGGAAGCTCCTGCATTGTCAACAGGATCACCATTTTCATCATATTCTACACCATCATCTGATTCAGACTCATCAGATTCATTATCCGCATCATCAGTATTCTCAATCTCATTTCCGTCTTCATCATACTCTATATTTTCTTCGTCTTCTGATTCGGAGTCCTGTTCCTGCTCTGCAGCTTTTGCTGCTGCCTCTTCTTCTGCCGCCTGTCTTGCAGCCTCTTCCTCAGCCTGTCGTCTTGCCTCTTCTTCTGCTGCAATTCTCTCAGCTTCCAGTCTCTGAATTTCAGCTGTCTGTTCCGCTAACAGATTTGCATATTCTGTCGCCTGCTGCTGTGCATATGCAATTTCATTCTCATAATCGGCTGATTCAGATTTCTTCTGATCAATCTGGCACTGAAGATCATAAGACTGCTGTTCATAAGAAGCCTTCATCTCCTCCAGTTCTGCTTTGTCAGATTCATACTGAGTCTTTAAATTATTTACCTCATTAATAGTATTCACATATTTATCAAGGTTCTTTCTGTCCTGCTCATACATCTGCTGTGTATTCTCAGCACGTGTCAGAAGTTCACTCAAATCTTCTGAATTAAGCATCATCTGAAACCACGCTGCATCCCCACCCTGTTCATACAGTGCCTGAATACGAAGCTTCATGCTCTCATACTGCTTATCTCTCGCCTTCTGAGCCTTAGCCAGATCCTGTTTTGTCTTAATAATATCTACTTCTTTATTATCGATATCTCCTTTAAGAGTATCAATAGAAACCATAACACTTACAAGATTGGAATCCAGTTCGGAAATCTCATTCTCAAGCTGTGATTTCGCATATGCAAGCTCATCCATTCTGGAATATGTCGCATCCAGCTGCTGACTTGTGATCGCCTGCTCTTCTCTCAATTCATCCTCTCTTGAAGCGCTTACACTAACAACCTGTGTTGCGCTCATCAGGAGTGCTAATGTAAGACATACAATTCTTTTCTTCATGAATTCTCACCCTCGTAACATTTTCTTTCTATATCTTAATGTTTTTGCAATATCTAAGTTAATTCTTATACATATTAACACACCACACTCAAAAACGCAAGGATTAATTACCATAAATTTTATATTTCTGTAACATTTATTAATCTTTTTGTTATTCTTCGCATTTCTTTCTACAATTCAAACATATTCCATTTCATGTTTGTAATAATTTAACACAGGACAAAGATATCTGATGCAGGGTTACTGTTCACACACCACTATCCCGCGAGGTGTTTTGGCATGAATATGCCAAAATCCCGAGACATACAAACCAAAATTCCATTGCCGCAGGCAATCTGGAATGAATTTTGGCTACGTTACTGTGAACGGAGTGGACAGTAACGTAGCAGGACTTCACGCTATAGTGGATTGGATTGTTTGCATTATTTATGGAATTACTACAGAACGCAAAAAAAGAAGCAGCCTCCTCTTTCGAAAGCTGCTTCCATTTTCTTAACTATTCACTTCTCAGCTAAACAGATCTGCAAGAATCTGGTCTGCGGTCATATTCATATACCCATCCGGATCAGAAAGCGTACTTCTGTTCCATCTCAGATAATTACCTCTTCTGATATAGTTACCAGATGAAGTATGATAATCATACTTGGTATATCCCGGATATCTTGACATATACTTCTGTGCCAGTGCAATCGCCTGACTGGAATAACCACCGGACGGAGTAGGTGTACCTGCAATCTGAACACCTGCATTCGGGGTAGAATGCACGATCACTGCACTCTTATCAGCACACTGTCCGAGAATGATCCATGTATGTCCACTGTCATATCCCACATCTCCGGGATATACTGTCCAGTCATCACTTGCCAGATTCGCCTGAGTGAGAATACTTCCCCAGCCCATGGACTTATAATAAGAACCAATCTCACCGGAAACTACTGTATATCCGCTTCCTACACCGGACTTACTCTGCATTACCTGATAAGCTGACCATCCTACGAAACCGGAACAGTCAAAACCTTTTGCTCTGTTGGCTGTGCTGAGATCTCTGTAGTTATTGTAATCATAACTGCTGCTCTGACTGTTATAGAAATCAGTCATTGTCTGACTTGTTCCTTTTCTGGTGGAATCATTCCATCCGCCACCCCATACGT
The DNA here is from genome assembly GCF_025148125.1 of Blautia wexlerae DSM 19850. Classification (NCBI taxonomy): domain Bacteria; kingdom Bacillati; phylum Bacillota; class Clostridia; order Lachnospirales; family Lachnospiraceae; genus Blautia; species Blautia wexlerae. The sequence goes on along the minus strand of NZ_CP102267.1, from coordinate 1,177,223 downwards.
ACAAAGCCTGACCAACAGGCTGTAATGCACCTGCCAGATAATTCTTGATTGTTCTGGAACCGGTCGGACTTGTAGTATTGCTCAATATACCATTGGAATTAAAATGGTATTTCTGTCCATCAATTGTTACATCTCCGGTAGCCATCACACCTGTTTCCTTATCAAAATAATACTTATTTCCATCAATTGTCGTCCAGCCTACAGCCATCTTGCCGCTGCCTGTATTAAAATAATATTTTTTTCCGTCGAGTGTCTGGAAACCTTTTGCCATAATTCCGTCTTCAGTTTCAAAATATCTGTATTCATTGCTGGAATTCTTTGTCCAACCGGTAAGCATATAACATGCACTTGTAAAATATCTGGTATTTTTCTTACTGTCTGTAAGGAATGTCTTGCAGGCAGCCACTCCACTGTTACTGTAGAAATAATATCTCTTTCCCTTCAATGTCAGCCATTTCGTCTGCATGAATCCGGTAGATGGATTAAAATATCTTTTCTGATCCTTTGAATCAGTGACCCAGCCTGTCATCATGATACCAGCCTGTTTACTGAAATATCTCTTTCGTCCTTTACTGTCAGTAACCCAGCCCTTTACCTGAACACCGGTCTTTGTGTTAAAGTAATATTTCTTTCCTTCAAGTTCCAGCCAGCCCTTCTGTTTAGAGCCATCTTCATTTATGTAGTATGACTCTCCGTTAATAGTTACAAAACCTGTTTTCGTTGCAGCCTGTACATTTGCCGCAGTAAAATACATGGAAACTCCCACAGCAAAAAACAGCAGAAACAGAAGTGCCCCCCAGATTTTAAACTTCCTGTTTACGTTTTGCATACATACCTTCCTTTTCTTTTTTCATTATCAGAGCGTGTCTGAAAAGTATGAATCGTGGGTATCGCTCTGATATCTCACATACTTCTCAGATACGCTCTAAGGTTTAACAAAGTTTTTTACAATGTTATTACGTTTCTATGACTCTATTATATTACACTTTAAATATCCCGTCAACAGACAAGTAAAATTCTGTTAAACATTCACTAATTTTTCACAGTCTGTTCCATAAAAAAAGAGACAAAGTACACAAATACTTTGTCTCTTTTCACAAGATAATACTGTGAAATATAACCTGTATACCTGTTTTCTCTTTATTTTTTCAACAGACAGAATATTATCTTATATCCCTGATCACAACAGATGCTTTCTTAATTCAGCACCATCAGCAGCACATAAATAAGCAGGTGCCACATCAAATACGGTCTTCGCACCACTCTGTCCTTCTTTATTCATACGATATGCAGCTCTTGCATATGCAACAAGTACAGAAGATGTAAACTCCGGATTGGAATCCAGCTTCAGACTATATTCGATCACATGATTGTTCTCATCATTCCAGCCCGTTTTTCCGGATCGGATCACGAAACCGCCATGTGGGATTCCACTGTGATCTCGCTTCAGTTCTTCTTCAGAAATAAAATGTACAGTTGTGTCATAGTCAGAGAAATAGTTAGGCATAGTCTTGATATCATTCTCAATCTGCGCCAGATCCGCACCTTCCTCTGCAACTACAAAGCATTCTCTTGTATGTTTCTGTCTTGTTGTAAGATCCGGATTTTCTCCGTTTCTCACTGCTTCCAGTGCTGCTTCAACAGGAATTGTATACTGTTTTGCATCTTTTACACCTTTGATACGGCGTACTGCATCTGAGTGTCCCTGGCTTACACCCTTGCCCCAGAATGTATAATCCTTTCCGTTTGTAAGGATTGCATTTGCATAGAGACGGTTCAGTGAGAACATTCCCGGATCCCAGCCCACTGAAATAATTCCGATATGACCGCTTTCTTTTGCAGCTGCATCTACTGAATCAAAATGCTCAGGAATTCTTGCATGTGTATCAAAGCTGTCAATTACATTAAACATCTTCGCATATTCCGGTGTCTGTTTCGGCAGATCTGTTGCACTTCCGCCACAGATGATAAGTACATCGATCTTATCTTTCATTTTTTCGGCATCATTGACAGAATATACCGCTGCTGTCTCTGTAAGGATTTTAACAGTTTCCGGAGCACGACGTGTAAATACAGCAACAAGCTCCAGATCCGGATTATGTTTGATTGCGCACTCTACACCGCGGCCAAGATTGCCGTAGCCTAAAATACCAATACGAATACTCATTATGATTTCCTCCTGTAACTTTAATTATATGTTCGCAACTGTTGCATATCATTACAGTTGCACATTATCACTTTACTATAGTAATATTTTCACTTTTAATTGTCAATCCAATTATTACCAAAATTCCATTGCCGCAGGCAATCTGGAATGAATTTTGACTACGTTACTGAGAACGGAGTGAACAATAACGTTTTAGCAGCAAAATATGCCGCTTCCCGGGCAACACAGACTGCATGCCATATTTGCCAGGCACAGCTTCATACAATAATCATCACCGCCTGTCGGCATACCTCCAAAAGGATTCTGCATCTCCTGATACCAGTTTCCTCCGCCTTCCATCTGCTGCAAAACCATCTGATACTGTACATTATCCGGTTCCAGACGGATAGCCTGCTTAATATCATTCAATGCATTTACGTTATTTCCAAGTCCCATGTTTGCCATGGAAGACAGATAATACCACTGTCCGTTCCTCTGTGAAAGTGACTGCAGAACATTCATAGCCTCACGATAATGACCGCTCTGGATATAATTGGCTGCCGCCTGCCTGCGCATAGACTCTTCATCCTGATAGCCAGAGTCTGCCTGTCCGGAAAATCCGCCAAAACCACCGTAATTATTGCTGCCATAATTCCCGTAATCGATTCCCTGCTCTCTTTCCTTCATAATCTGCTCATAAGCCTGCTGAACCTGCTTGAATTTCTCCTCAGCCTGTTCTTTATTCGGATTGTCAATATTGGCATCCGGATGATACTTTCTGCTCATCTTACGATATGCCTTCTTCACTTCCTCATCGGATGCATCTCTGGAAATCCCCAGTATACTGTACGGATCAATCATTATCTTTCTCTCCTGCTTCTTTTCTCTTCTTATGTATCACCTCAAACCGACACCATACCCCTGAGTAAAGAATATTTCTCAAAATATCAGTGTATTTTATAATAGGAAGTTTCTCAAACTCCCTGCAGGTCTGCGCCATCATCATGATCAGAATCCGGCGTACCTGCTCATCGAACCCTTCTATTATATATTGTTCTGAAAAAGGATTGTAATTTTTATTTTTTATATCCTCTTCCACATCATCGTATGCATCCAGAAGATAAATAAATTTGCCAAGAAAAAATCCCATTCTGCGCAGAGTATCTTCCCATACATCCTGTTTCCATGCAAAAATCTCTTCCATAATTTTTCCGAAACAGCCCGCCATTTTGTCAATGTCTTTTTCTCCGGATTTCTCCATCTCAGACAATTCACTGAGAAGCTTCTGTATTCTTCGGGATTTATCCGGATATTTCTGATCCAGTTTTTTCACTTTTCCCTGAAGAACTTTTGAATAACCAAGAGCAGTTACTTTTTTTTCATCCTCCCAGTCGTCCCGGCATTTATAATAAGTAAGAAGTACATTCATATCTGCCGCATATTCTGTCACTATATTTCTTCTGACCGGCTGTTTACAGACCGGATGAATGATACATCTTGTGCTTCCCTTTTGTGTGTGCGGCTCATAAAGCGCACTGAGAAGAATCACCACAAATGTCATATCATAAGTCAGAGAAATCTGTCCTGATATTCCATATTTACTTTTGAGTTCTCTGCACAATCCACAGTAAAAAGATCTGTACAGATCAAAATCTTTAAACTTGATTTCAGGCTTATTCATTACTATATAACCAAACATAATTCCTCCAGCCCATAACTTATGATGATCTGCCAGAGCGTGTTTGCAGCAAATCAACGTCTTTTGATAAACTTCTCATGACATTTCGGACATTCAATCTCTACCTTCTGTCCTTTTCCTCTGGGAATACGAATTTTCTGTCCACAACCCGGGCAGGTATAGATATGATGTGTTTTTCTCTGCTCCATCATATTTTTTTCTCTGGTAAACCGGCTGCGGATTTTCTGAGTATATCCCAGATATTTCTGGTTTTCCGCATATCGTGCAGAGATATTTCTGGAAAGGATTCTGAAATATGTATAAATGATAAGAATAAATCCAACTGTATCCAGAACGCCTCCGGCTGCGTTTTGTCTCATAAAAGAACCTACAACAATGACGAAAAGTGCCACACCGAGAGTGAATCTTGCAAAATTATCCACTCCATAACGCCCCTGCATGAATCTGTTTAATTTGTCTTTCATTAAACTACCTCTTTTTTACTGTTTGTAATGCATTTTTTTACTCTCTGACAAGAACTTTCAGGATCTCTGCAATATACATGGTATGGTAGTCTTTCTGCGGATACCACTTACCGTCGTTTTCCCCGGCATCAAAGCATTCCGGTTTAATCTCATCATGATACATTTTTTTGCAGACCATGATCATGTCAGCTTCTTCAATTCCGGCTGTTCCGTCTGTAAAGTAAGGAGTCAGTCCTGCTTCTTTAATCTTGTTATCCGCATTTTTTCCGGAAACCTTTCCGCAATAATTTAATGCCTTGCGATACTCTTCTCCCAGAACAGAAATTGTAAATGTATCTTCCCTGTCCACAAATTCCTTGGTGTATCTCTGAGGACGGATATACACTGTCACTGCGTTCTTTCCCCACATAACACCCATTGCACCCCAGCTTGCTGTCATGGTATTGCATTTTTCTTCATTTCCGGCTGTGATCAGCAGCCATTCCTTTCCAATCTTGGTAAATGGATTCATTGTCAGTTCTTCTGCTTTTACTTCTCTGAAACTCATAATATTATTTCCTCTCTTTCTTTATTGTGTACTCTTATGATGTTAGAGCGTGTCTGAAAAATGCTTTCCGCAAGATATATGTCACAATTTGTGGGAGATTTTGCCCGGATGAGGGTGTCGTAGCGGGCTACGGCAACCGAATTCGGGCAAAATATACCGCAAAGTGGGGCGTGCAGATTGTGGAAATGATTTTTCAGACACGCTCTAGGGGCAAAAGATATTTTGCCCCTACCTGATATGCCAAATAATCATCTGTCATTGCATACCTGGAATATGTAAAACTTCAGATAGTAAGACTCATCTGCCGCCCACAGGATCGGATGATCCGGTGCCTGTGTCCTGTATTCTACCTGGCGAAGTCTTTTATGTACATTCTTTGCCGCCTGTCCGATGGTTTTGGTAAATAATTCATAGTCCATAAAATGAGAACAGGAACAGGTTGCAAGAAAACCTCCGTCTTTTACCAGTTTCATGGCACGCAGATTAATTTCCCTGTATCCTTTTACTGCATTCTTAATAGAATTTCTGGATTTGGTGAATGCCGGAGGATCAAGAATCACAACATCAAATTTCTCACCCTTTTCTTCCAGTTCTGGAAGCAGTTCAAAAACATCCTCGCAAATAAATTTCACATTGTCGGATAAACCATTCAATGTCGCATTAGCGGTTGCCTGATCTACTGCCAGTTGAGAGGCGTCCACACCGGTTACGCTCGCAGCTCCTGCAATTCCGGCATTGAGTGCAAAGGAACCTGTATGTGTAAAGCAATCCAGAACTTTCGCATTCTTACAGAGCTTCTGAATTGCAAGCCTGTTATATTTCTGATCCAGGAAAAATCCTGTCTTCTGCCCGTCCTTTACATCAACTTCATATTTTACGCCATTTTCTTCAATCTGCACAAGTGTTGGAAACTCTGGTCCTATAAAACCCTTAACCATTTCCATTCCTTCCTGTTTGCGCACCTTCACATCGCTTCTTTCGTAAACACCGCGAATAGTGATCCCATCTTCTGCCAGGACTTTCCTGAGGAGTTCTACGATTGTTTCTTTAAAACGATCGATCCCCAGAGCCAGTGACTGAACTACCAGTACATCCGAAAATTTATCCACCACAATTCCCGGAAGGAAATCTGCCTCTGCAAAAATCAGACGACAGCATCCTGTATCTACCACTTTCTTACGATATTCCCATGCATCACGTACACGCTTCTCCAAAAGTTCTTCATTAATATCAACATTTTCATCTCTGGTCATAAGACGTACCGTAATCTTAGAATTAGTATTAATGAACCCTCTTCCCATAGGATATCCGTCAAAATCATGGACAAGTACAATATCACCGTTCTCGAAATTTCCCATGACTGTATCTATCTCATTATCAAAAATCCACATTCCGCCGGATTTCAGAAGTCTTCCCTCTCCCTTTTTCAGAGTTACTACTGCCATTCCCATTCGTATTTCTCCTTGTATTTTTTTATGTTTATCTTTTGTCAATTATATGACTCTGTTTTCTATAGCAGCCCTCATAAATAAGTTACTGTTCACTCCGTTCCCAGCAACACGCTTCGCGATGCAGGAAATATGAACCTCCTTGTGCAATGCCCAAGGAGTATCGTTTGCTTCGCAAACTTAATTTATGCTAATCGCATAAATTCGCGCAGTATGTCTCGGGTTTTCTGTGACCTTCGCTCACAAAAAACACCTCGCGGGATATTACCAGTGAACAGTAACATAAATAATGCATTTAAGACAGTTTCAGGTTTCACGCTCTGATGGGCCGGATTAAGATTCATTATTTACGAGGATTGCTATAATCACATCATTTTATCACATTCATCTCATTTTTTCCATACATAACAAAAAGCAGCCGGCAAAATCGCAAAAATTTCACCAACTGCTTTCCATTACTATTATTGTTTGCTGCTTTTCACAACCTGTGCAGGGGACTTCCCTGATTCGGTTAAATCCTTAAGAAGGATACATCTTGGCAGACCTCCGTAACAGAGTGCCGTTCTCTTAACTTCATATCCATGGCTTTCCATATTATGTCTGCTGAACTGATTATCCGGATGTATGGTGCACATCAGATAATAATATTGGTCTGTATCCAGCAATCTCTCCGCTTCTTCCAGCATATGCCCCTGCAGCCCGTTTCCCCTGTATGCACAACACACAACTGCCGAATCCATGACTGCAACATGGGAAAGCTGTTCCTCATCAAAATCAAGATAAGTTCCCAGATTATCTTCCCTGTTTTCAGGATATTTAATAATGAAGAAACCCGCAACAGAACCATCTGCTGTCTGTGCCACGATCACAAAACCCTGTTCTTCTATATGTGTCCTGACATATTCCTCATCATCAGATACAAACCAGTCCGGATGCTCTTTATCATTCTTCGCTTCATGCATAACAGCCATGATCTCATCCACATCTGTCATCTCTGCTTTTCGTATCCTAAACAATACCTTTGCAGAACCATCCTTATTCTCTGAAATCTGCATGATGCTTTGATTATTCTGCATTTTCCTCGCCGCCTGCAGTCTCTGTGGAATCTGCATCCGTTGTATCATAAGTCTCTGTGCTTTCTCCGTAGAGTTTCTCAAAGAATTTCATTGTTTCATTATATAAGGTCTGTCTGTCATCATCTGAAAGTTCTCCAAGCTCCGGACTTGCCTGTGCATCTGCACTTAATCCGAAGATTTCCTTCATGGACTTATCTACCATATTGAGCTCTGTGCTCATGTAAATTTCAGTTCCATCTGCCTGATAAGAAGCTGTGCCTTCTGTAAGAATTTTCAGATATGCCTTCTCCACATTCTTAGCAAGAGTTGCACCATTTTCAGCATCAAGAGTTACGGAAGCTGTTGCTGTTTCATCTTCCATAGCTGTTGTAAGAGCAGTGGTATCGCCTTCATATTCTCCCTTGCAGAAATTCTCAGCTTTATCAAACATGGTTTTCTGATCTTCTGTCAGTGCAGAAGTATCCAATTCATCTGATGTGGTATCATTTTCTGTATCATCTGTTCCTTCATCGGAGTCTGTATCACCTTCATCTGTATTTCCAAGCGTACTGTCATCCGTAGTTTCATCACCATCCGGCTCCTGCGGTTCCTCTGTTTCGCTGAGGTCTCCGTCACTCTGATCGTCCCCGTCGTCCTCAATCAGACCTGAATCCTCCTCCAGCGATGGATTCTCTGTGGAACTCTCTACGATATCTCCGCCTAAAGCACTGTTATCCACATTATTCAGGATATCATCACCATCTGCTGGATCACCTGCATTTACAGTGTCATCCTCTTCATCATCAATATCACCAAGCTCATCATTATCACCGGATGTATTCTGTTCTACCTGCTCCAGTGTTGCTTTTACATCATCATAATTGTACTCCTGCTGCGCAATCTGTTTCAGAAGCTCTACGATCTTATTAATCTGGTCAGAATCCAGATTTACATTATTCTGCTGAGCAACATTTACTACGATATTATAGATATCATCCACATTCTGGACATTATCTTTGATAACCTGTATCTTCGAGTTATTCATAACAGTAGTTGCATCATTCTTTCCAACCTCATCAGCCAGATTTCCTGTCACTACCATTTCCTCTGTAGCAAGTTCTTTCTTCGTGCTGTCAAGCTGCTCCCCTGTAGCTGTCTCGTACGCCATCTGAATACCTGTAAGCGCTCCGGTGCCGGATACCTCAAACGGGCAGGCGGCTACAACTTCACAGTTCTTGACACCTGATGTGGAAAGTGACGTTGCGATCATGTTACATGTTACCCAGTTAAGGTTGGCTGTTCTTACTTTGATACCGCCTGACTGAGTCGGCTTTACATATGCACAGCTTACTGTTCTGGTTCCGATCTGCTCTAACGGTACATAAGCACTCAGATGATCTCTCTCATCCTGATTAGTAATCGTGAGGATCTGTACCTGGTTACTGTCTACATTAAAATATTTCATCATTGTATTCTTCTGGTCCTGAGTAAGATCAGCTCCCAGTGTCACAACCTTCACTGAATCTGCCATTGTCGGTACAGCAGTTCCTGAAAGTACCAGACATGCACTGCATAAAAGTGCTGCTGCTGTTTTTACTTTTTTCATAATAGAAACCTCCCTGATATGTTATTTAAATTATTCAGGCGGATAATCATTTCATGCCTGTTCATTAATAGTAGTATTATAACACGTTTGAGTTGAGATTTGTAATTATTATTTATATCATTCCCAGTCCTTCCAGCAGGATTTTTGTACCTATGAGGATAAGGATAATACCTCCGCATAATTCCGCTTTGGATTTGTATTTCATTCCGAAAAGACTGCCTATCTTTACCCCTGCTGCTGAACAGACAAAGGTGATCACACCGATAAAGGATACTGCTGATACGATCTCTACTTTCAGAAAAGCAAATGTCACTCCCACTGCCAGTGCATCAATACTGGTAGCCACTGCAAGGATGAACATGGATTTTATATCCATATCCGCATTTACATGTTCTTCCTCTTTCGATTCTTTGATCATGCCGGCACCAATGAACACCAGAAGGACAAAAGCTACCCAGTGACTGTATCGAGTAACCTTATCTGCAAAGAATCGTCCGCCAAAATATCCCACAAGGGGCATTAATGCCTGAAATCCCCCGAACCATGCGCCTGCGATACACATATGCTTTGCATTGATTCTGCCCAGGGAAAGGCCCTTACAGACAGATACTGCAAATGCATCCATAGACAGGCCTATCGCCAGTATAAAAAGTTCAAAAATATTCATGTGTTTTTTGCTCCTTTTCCTGTATAAAATAATTTTTCAGTAACATAGAACCCTTCCCGGAAGACTTTTTTATGTTATCTGAGCTGCTGTAATATTCCTGCAGCATAAAAAAAGAGACACACAGACAGCTGTTTTAACTGTCCATGAGTCTCATCGTTTACTGTAATACCGGGTGCATATGGCACCATTATGTCGATAGTACTACACACTCTTCAAAACATATCTGAAAAATGTTCCGGAATATGCCGATTACTCCCTCGCGGAGAATGGCCTTATTTTATCATATTGATCTATATTTATCAAGTAGATTTTTTGTCAGTCTGGAGCTCATAAGCACCACCTCGTTACTGTTCACAGAAACACGCTTCACGATGCCAAAAATATGCACCTCCTAGTCAACAAATATCAATCATGTATTGACTCAAATGATGATTCTTTAAATTCCAGTCATCAGTTTCCCTGACATACGTTGACTTATATGACAATTCTTCAAATTCCAGTCATATGCTTTCCCGATATTCGTTGCCTTATATGGCGATTCTTCGAATTCCAGTCATATGCTTTCCCGGCATTCGTTGACTTATATGGCAATTCTTCGAATTCTAGTCATCATTTTACCCGGCATTTGTTGACTTATATGGCGATTCTTCGAATTCTAGTCACCTTCTCATCCAGTTTTTATTCTAGTTTAGACAATAAAGCGCAACTTTCAACGGTACTTTCGTTATCCCAACAAAGTTCCTGTGTCTCCCTGTCTCCAAAATACACTGGAAAACGGAACTTTATGTGCTTCAGGAATCTGCCATCTGGCTGCTCCTGCTCGTAAATGTCCACCTGTTCCACAAAGCTGTTAAGAAATTCTTTCTTCTCCAGGTCGGTGAACTTATCATATAGTTTATCAAAATATAAAAGAAATTGATAGACGTTTTCTTCTGATATTTTCTGTTGCTGGATATTCAACAGGCGGTTCTTGACTTCTTCTATACTGTTCTCCACGCCTTCAATCTCATCATACAAACGGTATAACCTTGTCTCCATATCCTGATATTTCTTCTCATAAAATTTATCCATGATATCCAGGCTATCCATCTGCTGTCCAAGTCTTGCTTTTGCTCCGGTCAACTGCCTGTGCTGCTTTTCCAATCCTTCAATCTCTTTTTCTATTTCTTCTGTATCTATTCTTGAACCGATTTTATTCAAAATTGCTTCTTCAAATTTAGGATTCTTCACCAGCTTACGAATAACTTCTTCTACTGCATTGTTAATCTTCTCTTCACTCCATTGTTTACGATATCCGCATTTATGACCATCTACCAGGCGACGATGTTTACAGGCATAATAGAAATAATCCTTATATAAGGTTCCGTCTTTCTTTTTCTTTCGGTTCACGTTTCCATACATACCGCTTCCACATAACGGGCATCTCAATATCCCAGATAAAATATGCTCATGATCAAGACTATGTGTCTTTTCATATTTCACACCTGTTTTTTCCCGTTTTTGATGAGCCAGCTCCCAGTCTGTTTCCGAAACGATTCCTTCATGGATACCATCGTGCAGCATATAATTTTCCTGTTTTACAATGCGATATTCATTTCTTGTTCCTGAAACTTTCTCATTCTTCCTTCGTCCATAAGCCAGCTTTCCACAGTATACCGGATTATCCAGAACGCCTTTTATAAACGAAGAAGCAAATGCATCCAGTGTATTATTCTGTCGTTTTTTCTTTTTATATCCATGCTGGTTCAGCCATGCAGCAATCGCTGAGATTCCCATATTAGTATGAATAAATTTATCATAGATCAGGCGAATAATCTCCGCTTCGTCCTCTGCGATTTGCAATTCTCCATTTACCAATTCATAACCATATGGAGCAAACCCGCCGTTCCATTTTCCTTCCCTGGCTTTCTGCTTGCGTCCTTCCATTGTCTGAACAAGGATATTCTCTCTTTCAATCTCTGCCACCGCAGACAAGACAGAAATCATCAACTTTCCACTATCTTTTGAGCTGTCAATCCCATCTTCTACACAGATCAGATTCACTCCAAAATCCTGCATCCTCTGCAAAGAGTTTAATACATCTGCCGCATTACGACCAAATCTGGAAAGCTTGAACACCAGTACAAACTGCACCTCATCTGTTCCATTCTCAATATTATCCAACATTCTCTGAAATTCCGGTCTGCCCTCTACGCTCTTTCCAGACTTACCTTCGTCTGAATACTCATTTACGATTTCCATGTTCTGAAATTCTGCATATCTCTTAAGTTTTTCTCTCTGGGCATCCAGACTGTAACCATCTACCTGCATGGTTGTGGATACCCTGGTATATATATCGCATTTAATCTTTTTATTCACTTTTCCTCCCTTCCTCAGAACATCCCAAAGCAATTTCCAACAATTCAATTGCAACTTGTGAATTTCTGATACGCATTAAGTTATCCCAGACATCAGCTTTTCCAAGTAGATTCATCCCGCCATGCCATACTATTTCATCATCAATAACAGCAAAACATTCTTCTACTTCTGTTCTTGTTATCACATTTATTCCTACCAATTGCATTGCTCTGATTAATTCATAACATACATCTGACTTTCCGTAAGTAATATCTTCCGGATCTGTTGTAATAACTGTGACCTTTACCCCTACTTCCTGTCTCTTCTTTATTAGTAATAAAAATCTGTCAATTTTATCCTGTCTGATATCCGGACTGGAAATTACCACCATTTTTTCTGACTCTACAATATCTTGCTCGAATTTTTCGGTATAATTTACAGAATCAAATATTGCATTTATTATTTGTTTAGGTTGCAACTCTTGCGTCCAGATTGAAAATCCCATCTTCCTATATGTTCTCAATCTTTTTGCATACATTTTATCAAAATAACGCACATGCGAATCGATATAATCATACACATAAACGGCTTCTTTTCCGACATAATCTCTGTTTAATCTACCTACATACTGTTCCAGGCGTCCTTCAAAAGATACAGGTGCTGCAAGCATTAATACATCCAGTCTTGGGAAATCAAACCCTTCTCCTATTTTCTGACCAGTTGCCACCAAAATAAGCGATTCATTTTCAGGTATCTGCTTTAATTTTACTCTTATTTCAGCATTTTCCTTATCCGAATTATCCCCATACAGAAGGAATACATGATCTGCTTTTTCCTTTAAGGCATCATGTAAAAATTTTGCATGTTCCTTAAATCTTGTCAAAATTACAGGAGTTTGTTTTCTTGCAACACAAGTTATAACATCATCTATGATCATTTCATTGCGCACCTTACTGGTACTAATCAAATTATATGCTTTATTAATATTATCCTTGCTTTCTGCAGTATCAACTACTCTTGTGTATCTTGGGACAAAATAATGTCCAATCCCCTGTTCCTTAGCCCTCTCCAACGCAGTAAATCTATGTCTCAAAGGTCCCAGCAGCATATAGATAATCCGATCAAGACTGTCGCCACGTTTAGGCGTAGCAGAAACACCATACACGTATTTTGCATTTATTTTCTGCAATAATTCCATAGATGTATTAGAAGCTGCGTGATGACATTCATCCATAATTACCATTCCGTAAGAATTAATTCGTTCATTAAATTTTCCTCTGCTGTACATCGAACCAACCATTGCAACATCTATGATCCCCGTCAATGTATTTTTATTTCCGTGCAAAACGCCTATCACACTACTTCTTTTTTTCTTTCTTCCTGTTTTTGTTTCATATTCCGGTGGTTCTTCTCTTATCTCTAAAAAATGATTCAATTCATCAACCCATTGATTAAGCAAATCTTTACTTTGCAGCAAAATGAGCGTATTTACTTTTCGCTCTGCAATAAGGTAACTACATACTACAGTCTTTCCAAATGCAGTTGCCGCACTCAAAACCCCATCTGAATGTGATAATAATTTTTCTGCTGCTAATTCCTGTTGCATTCGCAAATCACCTTTAAAAGATACTCTAATAGGTTGTCCTGTTTCTCTTTGATCTGAGACATCAACTGAAATGCCTGCTTTTTCACATTCCTGAATAACATTTTCACGCAGTCCTCTCGGAATCTGTATATATCCATCTATATCCTTACCTAAATATACAGTACTAAAATTATAATAATTAGAATATCCCAGCCTTTTATTTTTGTAAAATTCCGGATTATCAAATGCCGCCAAACTACGAATCTGATTTTGTATTCTTGGCATAAGATTCAGAGTATCTATATAAACTCCATTTCCTAATACCACGTGCAGCTTGCCCACAACATCTGAATTACAAAACTCGCATTTCTTCTTCCATGGTTTCGGTCTGACATTCTTCTCAATATTAGTAAGCAATCCTCTGACTTCTGCTAATTCTCTCTGCCATTTTGCCATGCATTGTTCAATATCTTCTATTCCCAGCTTTCTTGTTTTATTAAAAAGAGCATCCCATTGATCAGGATATGCATTCCAATTTTCATCTACAAAAGCACTATTTCCATTTTTAAGTGCCTGCCCCTGTAATGGCAATGCAATTAAATTACCTATGTTGCTTGCCACATCCTGCGAAGGATACATTCTATCATAATAATGAAACGATTTCAGATTGATGGAAGTTGAACCCTTGTCTAACAGGAGAAATCCAAAATTCCTTGCTGTTGCTGCAGGTATTGCTTTTTTAAAGAAAATCCATACATGGGCACCTTTTCCAGATCGAGATCTCTCAACTAAAGGTCTGATACCATTAAGCTCACACATTTTTCTAAGCGCATCCACTTCTTTATGCCACTCATTATCCGTATTTGCAAAGTCCGTAACCTCTGCTCCTTTTTCGTGATTATCAAAATCAAATACAATAAATCTGCATGTACCATTTGGCAGTAAAGGATATACACCTATTACATCTGATCCATCTTCTTTTGTGCCTAACAAATGATCAATTATTTTTTTCACATCCAAACTAATCCATTGGGTATTTTCACATTCATCACACAATACCTTCTCTTTACGTTGTTTAGGGCAAAGCCGGTCATTCCAACGATTCGCACATTGTGGAAAATAGCCCCCGTTCTTTCCTCTTCTGGCATATACATCTTCTCTTCCCCAAAACATCGAAAAGAAACGTATTGCCATTTTCTCTGTAATATACGGTGGATTTACAATACGATTCCCTTGATCCAGGTCATATTCTTCTGCACTTTCTATTTTTTCTTCAAAAGGATTCACCTCTTCATATGAAATGCCTGCTTTCTTCAATTTATCTTTTAATATCTTGTTCTCATATTCAAGCAACCTAACCATCTTTCTCAATGAATCCGCATCATATGCTTCTATGTTCAAACCTTCCACCTACAATTCTTATTATCTCGTAACATAACTTTCATTTAATGTCCCAACTTTATTTTAGTACTTGTTCCAACCATTTTCAATACTTATTTTCCGTATTGACGCATTTCTTCGCCAATCGTATAATTAAGTTAGATACAGAACATTTCTGTTATCAAAATATTGCCCGCCCACCATTGGCGACTTATAAATGATTGGCTCGAAAATATTGTTCGCTTACCGGAAGCGTCTAATAAATGTCCGGCTTGAAAATTATTTAGAAATAATTTCTGTTTTTGATATTGTGTTTTTATCACACATTGCATATACTATAAATACACAAAAAAGCCAAAAAAGAGGAGGTGTTAGTATGGCTACTTCAAGTATTACTCATAATTTTGTCGTATCCAATCCAAATAGCGTAAAGCGTTTTGTCGCAGCAATTGACGAAGCCGACCGTGACCGCACACCAAAGCAGACACTTCCCGGACGTCAGTTAACGAACCCACAGGAAATCTTAGCTTTAATGTCAAAAAGGAAGAAAAAACATGTCTGATAAATATTTTACCGTTAATATTCGGGCATATTTGGATAAAGACGAACCGACATATATCGGAGAGGAAAGTCTTTACGACTTACTCTCCGATTTTTCTTGTCCCAAAAATCCCGATGTGGAATACTTTTTATTACATAATGCGATTGAGTTTACCAAAAAAGATCAATCTATCACTTATCTGGTATTTGATGCTGAAGATGCTTCACTGGTTGGTTATTTTTCACTTACAGTAAAACCCATCTCTGTCCGTGCTTCAAATATCAGCAAGACAATGGCAAAAAAGCTGTCCCGTGTCAGTATTTTGGATGAAGAAACACAATCCTATACTACCGCAGCTTACCTGATCGCCCAGTTGGGAAAGAACTATTCTCTTCCAAAGGAAAAACGAATTCCTGGAAATATTCTACTGGGATTTGCACTGGAAACCATATCCAGTCTCAAATATTCCGTAGGTGGCATTATGGAGTTTCTTGAATGCGAAGATAATGAATTTCTTCTGAGCTTTTATACGCAGAATCATTTCAAGCCATTTGATACTCGTATTACCGCTTCTCAGAATAATGAGCCACACACTCTGCATCAGCTTTTAAAATTTATTTGATTTAAAAATGCATGAAAAAAGCGACAGTCTGATTTACATTTTGTATTTCAGGAAACTGCCGCTTCTTTTTCTTGCTTATTCTGTTTTTCTTCCTCCAACTCACGGAGGACTTCATCGCCGTACTTATCAATCATCCGTACCAGAAAATCAATGCACCGCTCAAATTCAATATTCTGTTGCATAAGCTCCTCCCGTCATTGTTTTAATCTGAGCTTATTTTACAGAATCTGCCGGAAAACCACATTGAATAGAAATTGATTGTAAATTGACACAATCAATTTAAAAATATCCGCGTTTTCTTGAATTGAATATATGTTCGTATTAAGTATAGATATACTTAATCTTAACTACGAAAGGGGAATTTCTATTGAATCGATGCAATTTTTCTTCTATTAGCACTTGCTTAAAAAATCATATCAGCGAAAGTAATCAAATGAGTCAGCCTGATTTTTTATACGAATTATTTGAAGATTTTATGGATGATCCGGCAAATCAGGATTTTTCAATGGACAACGGTCTGGTTTGCCGCTGGATGACTGGTCAGGCTAAAATCAGTCCTAAAATATCCGCTTACTATTCCAAGCCATCCAATCAGGAAAAATTAGCTC
Organism: Blautia wexlerae DSM 19850; assembly: GCF_025148125.1. Lineage (NCBI taxonomy): Bacteria > Bacillati > Bacillota > Clostridia > Lachnospirales > Lachnospiraceae > Blautia > Blautia wexlerae. The sequence continues at coordinate 1,160,518 of NZ_CP102267.1, read as the reverse complement.
ATACTATCCACCAGAATCTTCTTCCACTGATGTCTGACTGTAATATGGCTATGCAAGATATTTACACTTTATTCATTCAGGATGACAGCATTTCAGATGCGAAAAAGAAAAACCTGACTTTCTTATATAAACCAGCCAGTTCAAGACTACTTTTTCTTGCAAAACTGATTTCTTTTGGCATGGAACGCCAATTCATCAAACGTAATACCAAAAATCAGAAGCTACTCGCCAGAGAATCTTTATCCCCCATTGTGCTGGAATGATCTCTCGGAATCTTCGGCCCAGTAAAATCAAGGCTTTCTGATTCCTTTTTATTAAAATCCCCCACTTTTTTTGCCAAAAACACTTGACAAATCGCTCAAAATTTGCGACGAAGCCGATTGAATATATTTTATTTTATCGACTGGAGGGCGATTTTTATGTTACCTGTTAATTGTGGCAGTCATGCTGACTACCAAAACTTTGTTGTTACTAATCTTCGTAAATATTATCCTAATCCAAATGCTCTTGCTCGTTCCACCTGGGATATCATTGAGCGGTTTTAGAATCTCGATTTATCTTTTACTGATACTTTTATGGCTGATAAATATTCAAAATTCGGACCAGCTCCACGAACTCCTTCTTGCATGCAGCGTTCTTATCTTCTTTCCATTGACTTTAAAATTACTTCATTAACGGAGTGGGCTGCTCAGCTTAAAATGAATCCTCTTTATGCTATCCTTAGTGGATTTGAAGTTGGTAACACTCCCGGTGTTGGTACTTTTTATGATTTTTTAAACCGCTTATGGAACTCTGATGATGATCATATGTCACCACACATCCATCCGCTGAAGACTAAGGTCAAAAAGCCTAAAACAAAAGGTACAAAAGCTGATTCCGTGGAAAAAGTTACAGTTGCCGATCTTCTTCCGACCTTGGAGAAAACAGATTTTAAACTTGATGAACAGCCTTATTCTTCTCTCTTTAAAATCTATCAAAAGGAATTCCTTGAGATTTCTGTTTTTACAGGGCTTATCCATGCAGATGCTTTAGCATTAGCGGGTGATGGAACGCCTGTTGTAACTTCACACAGAGAACGAAAAAAACGTATCTGCAAATGTAAAGAGAATGGTATCCATGACTGTAATTGTGACCGCTATTTTTCCCAGCCTGACTGTGATATCGGATGGGATTCCTCTCGGGACTGTTATTATCACGGATATGACTTGTATATGCTTGTTGATTCACAGAGTGACTTACCTGTATTCCCTCATTTTTCCTGTGCTTCAAAACATGATTCACATGGATTCCTGCACGCTTTTTTCAGAATGAAATCATTTCTTCCTGAATACTCAGTTTCTAAAGTACTTTTAGATTCTGCCCATGATGCAATGCCTTACTATCAATACTTCAAGCGTGAAAATATAACGCCTTTTATTGACCTTAACGGAAAAGGTGGAAGACCTCCTATTTACAAAAACGACTTTACAATTGATAAAGATGGTGTTCCTATTTGTCCTTCTGGATATCGTATGCGTCGAGATGGTATTGAAGTTGCTAAAGGCAGAATGAAATTCAAATGTCCTAAGATCAGTCACACCAGTGGCTGTATCTCCTGTACATGCGAAAACCCTTGCTCAAATGTCAAATACGGACGTACAGTCCATCTGGTTCTGAAAGATAATCTAAGATTGTTTAATAATCCGCCAAGAAGCAGTAAGGAATGGAAACTGGAATACAATGCAAGAACTTCTGCTGAACGCTCTAACAAACATGAGAAATTAGACTTTAAACTAGAAGACGACAGACACCGCTCAACTAAGATGTGGTACTGCCGCCTCTATCACATCCTGATGTTACAGCATCTGGATGCTTGGAATCTGCCATCTGAAGTCACCCCGCGAAAGTTGATTTTGGATGTAGCATAATCCTGTAGATTATTATATCTCATTTTTTAAAACATAGCGACAGTTATGTTTATTTCTTGCGTTCATTTTTACGTTCAAGAATAATATTTACTTTTCAAAGTTCAATGCCAGAGTTTTGCTGGCATGATCACTCAAGATTCCGGGAGATCATAAAATCATTTTTCATTTCGCGATTTTGCACAGAAGAGGGGGCGCCGGTCTTTAAGCGTTTTGATTTCAGAGATTCGTACCGCCCCTAGTTCCATTATATTTGTAAAGTATCGTTCTACTATTGATATCAACATCTTTTATTGTTATTATTGTTTCAAGCAATGATGTGAGTCGTAATCCGAGAAGATGCATAGCGACTATCACTGCTTGGTTAGGCTTCGTTTACCACAAATTTCCATTGACAATCTACAATTATTTGCATATAATATAAGCAAGAAAGCAAAGCTTTCTTTTGAGGCTTTTGTCGGAATCGCCTGGCTAATAAAAAACCGAAGAAATTGTGAGGGGTTTTTCGGAAGCACCTGGCTAATAAAAAACCGAAGAAATTAGCGATGAAGGAGAAGCACATCAGCTTCTCCTTTTTTACTGGGAGAATAAATCATGAGTATCACTTGTTGCTATATAAAAGAACAATACTTCAAAGACCATTCATCATTTGTAAAAATGCTTGACCCTGGAAACACTGCAAAGCAGTCACACCGATCCTATTTGTGTTTAAAAATAACTAACGATGGAAATGATTATTATCTTCCGCTTAGGAATAATCTAGGTGCTGATGTGCGCCCTTATGGTAGAATCGGTCACTCGGTTCCTTCGGCTTCTCGATCGGATGCTGGATTGGATTATCGCTATGCGCTTATTGTTAATGACAGCAAATACATAGAAATACCAACAACACAAAAAATACCTAACAGGCAGTGGAACAAAATAACTGCTGACTACAATAATATTATCTCAGAGTTCACCGTGTATCTTTCTGGATTTAAAAGAGCGTTAAAGAAAAACCGTATTAACAGAGAAGCGCTATATAGAGAATCATCTCTTATTAATTTCACTTCTGAACTAACATCTTAATATATCATCCCTTCACCTTCGCTTCTTCGGCGAAGGTTTTTTAATATCTATACACAGGATTAATATCTTCCGTCAGAGTTTTTCTGTCGTGGCATCTCTTGCAAAGGGCCTGCCAGTTCCCACGATCCCAGAAGAGTTTCTGATCACCACGATGAGGTTTGATATGATCCACGACTGTAGCTTTCGTAAGATGTCCTTCCTCATAACATTTCACACAGAATGGATTGCTATCTAAAAACTTCCTTCTCTCACGTTGCCACTTGGCACCGTAACCACGCTCACTTGCATAAATCCACTTCTGTAACAATAGAATTTTCATCCTTAGTATCAACATTCGCGAGCTGAATCAATATGTATTCATTATTTTTGAATAGATCCATAAATAGACGTTTCTTCTTTAGTTCAGCTTCTCCGTTTCTAGCAGGATGAAACTCCTTTGAAGCTATATACTTTTTACCTTCAGATTCTATTATCTGATAGGTCCCAACATAATTGTCAACCCAAAAACCAATATCTGATGTAATCATTTTAACCTCCAATGTCATACGGTGCGGTATATAGAAAGTATGACATATAGGGTTTAAAATGTAAACATACAAATAATCTTGCGCCAAGAGCTGAGGTGCATTACAAATACGCTCTTCATTCGACTGATTGCTACCACCGTGGCCAAGGTGAAGGCTCTTCCGTCAGAAGAATGAAGCAACTCGTAAACGTCAGCCCTAAGAAGAGCAGCTGACCGGATTATAGGAGGAACCCTATGAACGGTCGACTGATAGGACAAAAGAATATTTCCCGTGAGGTTTCCTCCAACGCAAATCAATGGAGGAAAATCCTATGGGAAGAATTGCAAATTACAGCAACACACAGAAGTACAGTGACAAAAAGAGTTTTGATGGCAAGCCAGTAGAAGAAGGAAAGGTATTGGTTCCATTCAAAAAAGAAGACATGAATCTCATGCCAGGTGAATACATCTATGATAATTTCACGACTTTTCACCTCGGAGAATTCAAAATTGTAGTAGTGCTGTATCCGGTTAGTAACAATACTTTACAGTACTGAAAAAATTTGCTATACTCCATCAAAAACGGTATTGGAGGACGCAGATATGCCACGCTACATTGTCACGCTGACAAACGATGAAATACAGGAGCTGAAAGCAATAATACAAAAAGGCGGAAAGGGCTACCGCATAAAGCATGCACAGATACTGCTAAAGTTGGACCAAAAGCCTGAAAACAAGGCATGGACATATGACCGCATCAAAGATGCGTATGGAGCCGCCCGTTCCACCATTGCAGGTATTGCGCAACGGTTTGTCATGGGAGGGATGGAGGCAGCCCTTGGGCGGAAGGTACAAGAAAACCGCCGTCGCAAGGTGACGGGCGATGTGGAGGCCCGGATATGTGCCATAGCCTGTTCGGAACCGCCGGAAGGAGCCTCACGGCCGGACTATGCAGGCAATCGCGGATGAACTGATCCGCCTGGAAGTGGTCGATTACATTACGGACAGTACCGTCTGCGAGGTTATGAAAAAAATGAAATCAAGCCGTGGCTCGTAAAGGAATGGTGCATTCCGGAAGCAGACGCCGAGTTCGTAGCGAAGATGGAGGACGTCTTTGAGGTATATCAGCGCCCGTATGACCCTCTCCGTCCTGTCGTTTGCATAGATGAAACGAACAAACAGCTCATAAAGAAAACACGTATTCCCTGTGAACCAGGCCACCTGAAAAAGTAGATTCCGTGTATGTCCGCAACGGTGTTGCAGATGTCTTCATGATTTCTGAACCCCTGGCAGGCAGGAGGGAAACGGTTGTAACACAGACCCGCACAGCATTGGATTTTGCAGAAATTCTCCGGTATACTTCCGACACCCTGTACCCACGGACGGAAAAAATAGTTCTTGTTACCGACAATCTAAATACCCATTCTCCAGCTTCATTATATAAGGCTTTCCCACCGGAAGAAGCACGCAGGCTTGCAGAACGCTTTGAATGGCATTACACGCCAAAACATGGTAGCTGGCTGGACATGGCAGAGATAGAAATCGGCATCATGAGCCGCCAGGCCCTGGGGAAGCCACTGCCAGATTTGGAAAGCTTTAAACAACAGGTTCGTACATGGACTATCAGGCGTAATGCAGAATGTGCAAAAATCAACTGGCAGTTTAAGACGCAGGATGCACGAATTAAATTGGCCAGGTTGTATCCGGTTATAGTTTAGAAACTAACCGGATGCAGTAGTAGGCTTTATGGCAATTAGTGAAGGTTACTTTGCGTCATACATGCAGGAATTTTGGGACAAGCTTAACAAAGAACTTGAAGCCGGACGTGAGGGTCGCTGCGTCATCGTTAAGAATGCAGATGGTACGGACAAGCTCTGCCCTTACACCCGCAAGTGCAAGGGATGCCAAAATAAGGGACTGCTTGAACGTCGTAACACCCACCGTGTAGAAATCATTTCGTTAGATTATGAATATGAGGGAGACGGTTTTGATATCGAAGACACCAGCACTCCTTCTGTAGAAGACCAGGTTCTTGAAAAGATTGACCCAGAACCCACTGAGGACGAACTCAAACTTCAGATGTTGGCTCACTTCGATAAGACCAACCCTCGCTACGGACAGATTATCCGTCTCAGCTTAAGCGGAATGTCAATTGACGATATCTGCATTACCATCGGCCTTAAGTCAAGTCGTGGCAGACAGGAAATCAATAACGCACATGATGCCGTTTGTGATTACCTCAAGCTTCGTCATCACAAGAAAAACCGTAAGTAGTACCAAGAGAGCGGTAACACTATATCTGTGCTACCGCTCTCGTTTTTAATGTCTATGAACAGGTCTTCTGCCATTTAACTGAAATTGATCGTGCGATTTGATATCCTTTATTGCTTTTTTTAAGGTACCACACCATGAGTGGTTGTGATATGGATGAGAAGCTTTATGCTTATGAAAGACTATACACAATTCCCTATCAGGAAGTTCAACATTATGTATATACCAGACATGATGCGTATTGTTCGAAACAAGAGTAATATCATATTCATTCGCAACTATAACTGTAAAATACTTTCTATCAATTGATTCTATATCTTCTTTCTTGAACAATAAGTGCCTCCTTAATCTGTTACATCAACAGTTGCATATCCGGCACCCTGCTCCGCTACAAACTGAGCATGAAGTTTCGCCTTTTCTACCTCGAACTTTTTCTTTAATGATTCTATTTCTCTTTCCATAAAATCCGCTTCGGCTTCTGCAATAGCAGCTCTCTCCGCATCCGGTGTAATAACAAGCTTACCATTCTCACAAGTGATAGAAACATAATCTCCGATATCAAAACCTAACTTCTTAAGCCACTGCCCCTTCAACATGATTGTCGGCGTTGCCTTATAGTTATGCCCGCTCTGGCTGATAACCTTAATACTTCTTTTCTTTGCCATAATCGAAATCTCCTTTTCATAATTTGTCATTGATTGCTTGTAACTCTGTCTCTAATTCATTCAGCCCAATGGCACCACCTCCCTCCAGCGAAAAAAATAAGCTGCAAATGCTTTCGCATCAGCAGCTTATCGCTTAAGTTCGGTATATTATGAAGTTATTTCTTTTCCGCTTTTTCCTTATCCATGATGTCGTAATACTCGTCCATATCAAGGGAAAGCTTTATATGAGAGTCTGCTTTTCGGTTGCTCAAGAGGCAGATTGTCTCCACATGTTTCAGAATTTTATTTATCGCCTGAATGTCACCCTCCAATGCTCTTTCGATTACCCAAAACGGTATCAATTTTTTATTATTTACACTTTTTTCTTCCGTTTTCATCTGCATTTTCCTCCAGCATAATCTTTAGTATTTCAAGCGATCGTGTACGATGCTCATGTACCGTACTTCTGACAAGGTTCAGTTTTCTTGCTATATCCGCATCATTCATTTCCACAAAGTATGACAAAAGAATAATGTCCCTTTTTCTCTCTGTCAGTGCAGTTAATGCTTCTGCCAATAGAGCATTTTTTACCTCCACATCATAACCGCCTGCCCGAAAATAGCTTTTTTCCAATTCATATTCATCAAATATAGAAAGGCTCTCCATCTCTTGTTCGGATAATTCTGAAAACAAAGTTTCATGTTTTCTAAGATAGGCTAAATGTCTTTCATAATCCACTATTTCGCCCTTTAATGCCAATTTACATTTTCGATCAAACTGGTGCATTACCGTTTTTTCATCATAGGAAGAAGATTGCTCCATAGAGTTCACCTCCTCCCCGACCATGAGATATGAGCAAAGGTCTTTTTCCCTTTCACTCTTATCCCGTTTGAACAATGCGTTTTGTTCGAATCTGAAAGAAAATTTCTTAAAAATGACATAAAAAAACGTCCTCATAGGTCAAACCTACTGGACGTTTTTAATTTATATTTTTCACAAAACGAATACTCGCTTCCTGTACTTCCATTTTCCTGCCAATGCAGATATTCCTACTATCAAAACTGTGTATATAATTGAATCTCTTAAAACCATAATTCGCAGAGCTATACTTATTACAAGCAAGAAGCTGTACCCCAAAATTAATTGCCTCGATCTTTTTGCATAGAACCTACTATCGACTTTTGACAATGGATGTATCGGATTATCTACAGGAGAAAACAGAACAATTACACAAATGAAGCATAAATAAATAACAAACATACAATCCAACGAAATCACGTTGATTTTTCTTACTAGCATTGCAATATTCACGATTCCTACAGAAATCATACAGCATTTTATTTCTGTATCAGCATGATAACCGCCCGCATACGGGCGCAAAAAATATATTTCCAAAAAGACCAAGATACTAAAACAAAATTCGTGCCACAAAACACCTGATATTGCAATTGCAAAAAAATTTAATAGTATCCAAAAAAGCTGATTTAAACCATATTGAATAATTTCCTTTTCGTTCTGATTTTCACATATTTGGTTTGATATTTTCCTGCTCCACTCACCTATCATTCAATTTTCTCCTACAGAATCTCTCTCTTTAATCATATTAACCCTACATTAAATATATCTCTTTACCTGTTTCAGCATTAACCAGCATGACGTATTTTTGAGAATTATTATCATTTATCTCCAAATACCAGATTGGTTCTGCCGTATATTGCTGATCTTCATTTATGTATGCACGCTCATAAAATTTTGCCCGAGTCACTGTATAAGTAGATTCATCTAATAAGTTTTCATACTTTGTTTCTACCGTTGCTGCGATTTCGTCAAAACCTTTTAACGGTACATTTTCCCCATCTTCCTGGAAATCATAAAGACCATACACACGCAGGCTTTCTATCCCCCGTGTAGAACAAACAGCAACCACTGGACTGGACTCTGGCGTATCATATGCAAGCGCCTGTGCCATAACCGATAATTCAGGATACACAGGAATCCCACTTACTGTCTGCCTTGCATATACGATACATACATCATCCTCGTTTGTCCACTCAGGCTTTCGTTTACTCTCTTCCAGCAATCCTTCAGCAACATATTGGTTTTCAATTTCCCGAAGTATATCCGCGCTCAAAGAAGAAGTCTGAAAAACTAAATTTTCTACTGCATATCCGGCATTTTCAAGAGTTTCTTTTACTTTTTGTACAGCATCCTGATCGTTTACAATAGATTCTGTCGCAGAAGTAAACTTCTCCATATTCTCCGTATTAGTCACCCCTATTTGAGCATAATAAGCCGATTTTTCCGTTGATACTCCAAACTCCATTCCAATCCCTACATTTGTACCATCCGCTAAAACATAATAGTTTTCTTCCGGATATAGATCACTAGCAGGAGTATTATAATGCTCGAGAATTTCTTTTCCTTCTACAAAATTTGCATATGTCTTTTCACTATCCACAAAATGCACACTTTCCAAAATAAATTTGGGAATCTCTTTTCCGTTCCAATTCTCCGGAACTTCTAACTCACACTGAAACCTAACTTTACCGGATTCGGATTCCTTTTCATACGTCTGCGCATACGCATTTTGAGTCAGCATAATAAGCGATAACGCACATATACCTGAAATCATTATGTCTTTTCTCATTTTTCTGCTCTCACTTACAAATCACGGTGTATAACGTCCTTCTACATGTAAACTGCCTACACTTGCTGTACAATGCATAAAATATTCGTACCTGGGCAGCGCGTAGCTCGTATAGGAAGCACTTGCACTTGGAGTATTTTTTGAAATCGTTGCAGTATTAGATGTTGTTGTCGCATGCAGTCTACTGGATTTACAATATAATTTTCCTGAACTACTGAACTTAGTACCTGTCACATAAAACTTCTGCTCATCATCAGCTTTCACCGATCTTTTAGAAATAATATCACCCGGTATAGTAATGTTAAATGTAACTGTATCTGCAAATACCGGAACAGTGCTTCCTGTCAAACATAAACATGCTGCTACTCCACATAACCATTTTTTTCTGTTCATCTTCATCATAATCTTCTCCTTTTCTCTGCATTTTTGCTGCCATCTTTAACTTTTAATTTGTTTCATCTTTTACTTTACTGATCACACCTCCCTCCATCTCATATACCTCGTCGCAAAGAACCTCTATATCCTCCCGGTTATGGCTAGCCAGGATAATCAGTTTATTTTCTTCTTTCATTTTTAACAGAAGCTCCCTGATTTCTCTTACCCCGTTTTTGTCCAGACCATTCATAGGTTCATCCAAAATCAAAATTCCCGGATCTTCCATGATGGCCTGTGCAAGAGCAAGTCTCTGACGCATACCCAGTGAATATTTTCCAACCGGACGCTTCAATGCAGGATCCAAACCAACCTTTCTCAGAACAGAGCAGAGATAATCTTTATTCTTTTTGTTTCGCAAAGTATAAAGAAATTCCAGATTATGATAGCCACTCCAGGTCCGCAAAAAACCCGGATCCTCAATAATGATCCCCGCATCGGTCAGCATATCCTTATCTTTCCCCATCACTTTACCATTGACAGTTATCGTTCCCTCATCACAGGAAAGAAAACCGCAGATAGACTTAAACAAAACAGTCTTTCCAGAACCGTTGTGCCCTACAAGACCATAAATTTTGCCACTTTCACATAAAAGTGAAACATCCTTTAAAACTTTGTTATCTTTGAAGCTTTTACTTACATGAGATACTTCAATTACGTAATCCTGCCTGTCCATATATTTCACTCCTCGCTATATATCCTCATTTTCCCAGTTAAATTCTATTTTTTTTACCTTTATTAAAATAATGACCGTCATACACAAAATCCCTGCTATTAAAAATCCAAACATATAAGGTATAGATGGCAGCCAATAGTAACCATAATCCGGGGTTGCAATCCTTGCCAGTTCAGCCCATATCGTCGGGATAAAAAAAGCCAGTTTATGACGTATCATAGGATGTATATTCAGCACGGGAAATAGAGCGATTGCCAGGGCAAGACCACCTGCAACTGCAGCAATCTTATTCAAAAACAAACTTAGCAGGAACATCAGAACCCCAATAAATGTACAGATACAGGCACAAAGAAGAATCTCCAGCCCTATAAGCTGTAATGGCGAAAATTCAGAGAAAATCTCGTAATAAATAAACACAGAACTATCAAACTGCGTAAGAGCCCTTGTCGTTGCTGCCGTTCTCAGCAGCTTTCCCCATTCATTGCTCCATTCAATGTCCGGTAAAAGCGGGAGTATTGTGCAGATGACTGCCACAACAGTAAGAACAACGGAACGGATAAAAATCCCTCCTATTTGCCCTAATGCCCAACACTTTCTTCCTACACGGATTGCATGATACATATTCACATGCTGCATAAAAGGCACATCCGAGTTCGCATAAATTACTCCAAACCAAAACATAATCAGATAAGAAAAACTACACATCGCAAATGGAAATACGCACCAAGAGGACGGGTAGTCCACTGCAACTGAAAACTGTCGGATAGCCCCTACATATGACCGGCTGACTACAATCATCAATATTACAAAAACTGCCATTTTGCTATTGGCGATTTTCATCATGGAATTTTTCCAGGTATACTGTAATAACTTCATACTCCCACCTCTATAATCTGCTTTTTATTTTTTTGTATATTCCCCAGGTAAGCAGTGCCGAAAAACACAAGCTACAGCCAAAGACTGTAAGAAAGTACTGTATATCCGTCGAAAACCGATTCAAGGTCGGATATATCAGCATTACGCTGAACCAGCCCTTTCCACGATATTCCAATAATATTTGCTGTATTAAAATAGGTGTGATCAATATCAGCATTTTATTAGAAACAAACATAGACAGAAATGAAGCCGCCAATGACAAGGTCCCTGCAAACATCCCCATTTGCAATGCGGACAAAAAAACATAAGGCCAGTAGTGTTTTCCGACAATCAGGGAACCGTACATTCCTTCCATAAAAAAAGCATCCTGTAATCCCTCGGAAGTCCAGGGTATCTTTAACCGTATAGACGCAACAAACAGAAGGCTTCCCAAAACCATAGTGATCACAGACGCTCCATAGACAACCACTGCCTTGGATACCACATATTTCCATGTATTTCCTCTGTTGATGCTGTATCTGGCATATTTATACTCCAAATCCTCGCAAAACACCGTTGCATAAGAGAATGCGCAAAAAGCATAGGCAATCATAATCCCGGACATACTAACAGCGAAACCGTATGTATCTAGCGCATTTCCATTTACCATTCCCTCAGTAAACGCATAATCTTCAAGGGAAAACCACATGGATACTGCAACACCCACAATGGCCAAATATATTGGGTAATTTTTTATCAGACGACGGATATCCGTTTTTAAATAATGTGCTCTATTCATCCGTTTCTCTCCTTTTGTAAACAGCTCTTTTTCCACAGAAAAAAATAAATACACAAATACCTGCAGCAAAGCCACTTACATTTATCAGGAATAACATCCTTTTTTTTCTTTGTTTCTCTTTCTTTTTAATCAGCTCTTTGCTTGTTTCGAGAATTGTATCCAATTTGTCATAAGGTATCTTCATGTCTCTGATTTTTTTATATATTTCTCTTTCCCACTCATTCGGGGCATTTTCTATACATTTATTAAGCCTTCTTCGTTCTTCTACAATCGAATAAGGAATTGTGGATCTATTCATAAAACATCCCTTTCGCTAATTTTTATTGCAAGAATATTTCCTTTCCTGTTTCCGCATTAATTAATGTTACAGATTTACTTATATTATTTTCGACTACTTCAAAATACCAGATAGGATCTGCCTTATATTTTTGTCCCTCATCCAGATATACCCTCTCATAGAATTTTGCTCTCGTCACTTCATACTCCGCATCGTTTAAAATATTCTCAAATTTTTCCTCAACCACAGCAGCAATATCCTCGAAAGGCTTCAGTAAAACTTGTTGTTCTCCCTTTTCAAATTCATAAACGCCGCCAATATCCAGAATTTCAATTCCCCGGGTAGAATATATCGCCTGGACAGGAGCATTATCCGGAGTATCATATGCCATGCTTCTGGCAATACTCATCATTTCATGAAAAATAGGAATGTCTTCATATTTTTGATACCCATAAATAAAATACGCATCATCTTCCTGACTCCAGCTTTCCTTTCTTTTTTCTTCTGTTAAACGACCTTCCTGTAAATATTGTTCTTCCAAATTTTTCATTGTCTGAGAATTTAAGGGGTAACAAGCAAATATAAAGTCTTCTGAATGGTATCCCAATTCATCTATTATTTTTTGTAATTCTGTAATACATTCTTCGCCGCTTTTAAAGGAAACATCTGACTCTTCAAACACAACCTGATTATTTGAATTTCGCGCACCGATGGATGAATAATATTTGGAATTGCTGCTTCCGTAAGTAATGCCTTCATTTATATCAAGACATTCATCATTTGCAAATAGATAATAGTCTTCTGGTGCCCTCCCTTCATTTACCGGAATTTCCGATTTTTCAATTATTTCTTTTCCTTCACCGAATATAGTCCATGCTTTTTCCCTGTCACAGCTATATAGTCCCTTTACATCAACTGTGCTTATAGCTTGTCCTTTTATATTTTCCGGCACTTCCAACTCACAATTAAATTTTACCTTCCCCGAATCAGAGGTTTTTTCATACTTTTCCGGGAAACTATATTCTGCTTCTTCCATTGAGACTATTTCTTCCCCTGCTTTTTCTTTGACATCTACAGAACTCTTGTTACATCCAGCCAAAACCGAACATATACATAATGTCAGGCAAAACCATCTTATTTTTTTCAGCATATTTTTCTCCTTAAATTCAGCTAAGGGATACCGTATGTGTATCCCCTAACTGAACTTGTTATTTTAAATGTTATTCGTAAATATTACGGAGTATATCGTCCCTTCACTCGAAGATATGATACACTGGCAGATGTTGTCATGTAATACGTCTGCCCTGATGGTGCATTACTGTAATATAGTGCGCTACTCGACAAATAACTCGGAGAAATTGACGCTATCCTTGACTGTATTGCACTATTCGTACGATTAATAGACCTGCAATCCAATCTTCCCGTCTTATTAAACAAAGTTCCTGTTACATAAAACCTCTGTTCCGAATCAAATTTAGCAGCTCTCGGAGAAAGGATATCTCCTGGTACCGTGACGTCAAAATCAACTGTTTCAGCAAATACCGGAACTGTACTGCCTACCAAACATAAAGAAGCAACTAAACCACACAATGTTCTTTTAATCTTTTTGTTCAACATAATTTGAATCTCCTTTCATTTTGAATTCTTTAATTTTTTTACGGCCGTTGGGAGTTTAGGCTGGTATCCTAAGAAAGGACAGGTTGTATTGGCATCTCTTACAGCTATCCTCTTTGCTATGTACCCCAATACCTTGTTCCCATTTGTAGAAGTTCTCTTATCCATTGGCTTGCACCTCCCTTTGAAGTGATTGAATTGTAGCATATAATTATTGATTATTTATTCAATTGTCAAAATTCGCCCACGATTTTGTCAAAATTAGACTTTTCTTTCAAGTAAAAAAGAGACCCCTAACGAGTCTCTTAGTTTTTAATCCGCGACATATATAAAAGGACCTGAACACAGAATCTATTAGATGTATAATCTATTTTTATTTCTCCTCCATTGGCAATGACCACTTTTTTTACATTTTCTAATCCAATACCATGTATTGCAAGTTCTGGCTGAGTTGTCTGCAGTCCATTTCTCTTTTCAAGGATTTTTCCTGAATAGCTGTTTTCTATAAAGATTAATAACACCTCTTGTTTTATTTGCATTTTTATAGTTAGTAACTTTTCCTTCGATTTACTGGCCTCTCTTACTGCATTATCTACCAGATTCCCCAAAATCACGCAAATATTAAAATTATTAAAATATAGATCTTCCGGAATATTTATTTGAACATCTACTTGATTCAGCGTCTTGTTTGCTTTCTGCAGCGTATAATTTAATACTCCGTCTATTTCCTGATTACCTGTAGTTGAATATTCTTTTGGATTTAGCATAAAATCCTTCATGCCGCTTAAATATTTTATCATGTCGTCATTATTATTTTTTTTAGCCATTGCAGACAACTCAATGATATGATGTTTTATATCATGCCTCAATGCTTTCACCCGTTCTTCCGATTCTCTGGCTATATCTAATTGATAAGAATAAACTTCTAACATCTGTTTAAACACCTGCTCATTCATACGGGCAGAATAAAATTTAAGGAGTGAATGATACAGATAAAAAATGAGAATATTAATAAAAAGAAGTGCCAGTGATGCAAAAATAACAATTTCTTTTATTTCATGCGCAACAATAATCAGATAATATATATATACAATACTGACAACAGGAACCATTAAAAGTGCAGCCATATTTAATGCCGGTAATGTAATTTCTTTTTCGGGTTCTGTTGTCCTCTGGATAATAATTGCAATAAATAATAAAGCAAAGCTGGTAATACATTCACATACCTGATTCACCGGCTGTCCCATCGTATATTTTGTTAAAGATAAAATGACAATGCTGTCAACCAATGCATTAATCACATATATAATAAATACAGCCAAACATTTCTTTATTTTCTTTATGCGGTATGGAAAAAAAATCAAAAAAAGACTTGTAATGTTTGACAAAATATTCATAGCCGGAAAGGAAAATAGCAAGCTTATCGCACTTGTCCATGCCCAGCCTATAATATATAAAATAGAGACATGCTTCCATCTGCTCTCTTCTTTTTGCACAAAAATACCAACAAAATACTTCAATGCGTAAAAACGTAATGCATTTGCCAGTAACGCTATAATACCATTAAATATTTTTAAACTCATCTGCAGCACTCTCCAAAATCTTTCTTCGTACATCTGCACGATTAATTTTACTTATATTTAGTACATCTCCATTCAGCATTTTTACCCACTCGTATGTAAATTCCTTTACATAATTTTTATTTACTAAATACGATTTATGTATTCTTAAAAAAACATTTTCTGGAATTCGTTTTTCAATCTCATTCAATTTTCCATAAAATGTTCTGATCTCTTTTTTCATTACAATATTAATTTTTCGTCCAGTACTTTGAAAATACAAAATATCTTTATACGAAATGCGATATGTACTATTTTGAGTTTGGAACTCAAATCCCACACTATTTTTTTCCGATATACGATAAATATTATCCAAAACATGATATATCTTCGCCGGTTCTATTGGCTTTACCAAAAAATCAAATGGTCGATTTTGAAAAAGCTGTAATGCATAATTTTCCTTTGAAGATATATATATCAAAAATATATTCTCTTCTTCAAGAACCTCTCTTATATATTTGCCTACCATAACTCCATCTTTTCCTGGCAATTCTATATCCAGAAAAAGAATGTTTATTTTCTCTCTTTTCAAATAATCCAACAAAGTATCTCCAGAATAAAAAACTTCTGTCACAAGTGAAACGCTCTTCTCTTTCGCATATTTCAGTATAATCTCTTCTAGCTCGGAACATGTGCTTTTTTCATCATCGCAAATTACAGTCTTCATTATTTTTCCCTCCTGAAAGTATAATACTCTCTCGGTATCATTCATGCAAGTCATCTCCTTTTTAACCTTCATTCAAAGCTGTCTTTAGATATTTATGGTATACTTTAAGCAAAATCATTGTCAAATAGATATTTAAAATCGAATAAAATTATTTTAAAACACTTACAATATGTATAGGAGGTGTCATGAATGAGGAAACTGATTTTTCAGCATTTATCAAAAATAGAATTACTGAATTACGTTGTCAAAAAGGAATCTCCGAATACACTTTGAGCTTAGCAATCGGTCGTTCGCAAGGATATATACAATCAATTAGTTCTGGCAGAATATTACCCTCTATGAATACTTTTTTAGATATTTGTAAGTACTTCGATATTACTCCTACTGAATTTTTTGATCCATCTTTTCAGAACCCTACTTTGTTACATTCTATTATTTCAGATATTAGTAAATTTTCTGAAGAAGATTTATTATTACTTTCATCCGTTTTAAAGCGACTAACAAGGAATTAAATTCTATTATCCAATAGATGAACAAGAATTAACTTTATTTTAATCTTGCTCACCTATTTTTTCTGGTTTATATATATTTATAAGCAGCAATTTTTCAACACTATAGAGCAAGTTTCGCAATGTAGCACAATAACCCCTTTCCGGGTTCTTGGCGACTTGCAACTTGATGGGGATTTCGTTTCCCCATACCCTCGACCACAATCACAGATATGTGTATTGGTTTCCATTTACATGGTCACAGTGCGATAATTTTTCATCACTTACTTTCCCTGCAGGCCGCAAAATTTGGATTTTCTTATGAAACCACTACCACGAAGAAAGGAAGTTATCAATGACAAGACCTAAGAAAGAGGAAACTCTTGCAAAAACTAAAGATGTGCATTTACGCATGAATGAAACTGAATATGATCTTCTTGCAGAAAGAGCCAATGCTAACAGCATGACGGTTTCTGATTTTATCCGAAATGCCTTGGTCAACCAGAAAGTCATCATCAAATACGAAATTACCGCAGATGTTCCCGAAATAAAAAAACTTATTAGCGAGTTTGGTAAAATTGGCAGCAACCTAAATCAGATTGCCCGATATTTTAATCAGGGTGGAATCCTCTCTTCTGAAATGAGAAATGAAATCCGAAAGTCTCTCCGGGATATTTATGAAATGAAATATGAAGTGATGAAAATGACAGGTGATTTTCGTGGCAGTAATTAAACATATCGCAAACAAAAACTCTGACTATGGAGAATCGGAACGGTATCTTATCTTCCAGCACAACGAGTATACGCAAAAACCGATTCTTGATGAAGAAGGGCATATGATACTGAGAGAAGAATATTATCTGGACGGTCTGAACTGTGATCCATTCTCTTTTGCATCTGAATGTCAGGAACTGAACAGCTACTATCACAAGAACAAAAACTTCAATGAAATAAAATCCCATCACTATATCATCAGCTTCGACCCAAAAGACAGGGATGAATGTGGATTGACCGGTGAACGTGCCCAGCAACTCGGATTGACTTTTGCAAAGAAAAACTTTCCCGGTCATCAGGCTTTAGTCTGTACTCATACCGACGGTCATAACAAAAGTGGAAACATCCATGTGCATATCGTAATTAACAGTCTCCGTAAATATGATATACCACAAGAACCCTATATGGAATTTGACTGTGAAGCAAAAGCCGGATACAAACACCACCTAAGCACAGCATACCTTACCCATTTAAAACAGGAAGTTATGGATATGTGTAAAAAAAAGGACTACATCAGGTTGATCTGCTCACTCCTGCTGAAAGAAAAATCACAGAAAAAGAATATTGGGCACAACGCCGGGGACAGGAAAAACTCGATAAGTTAAATCAGAAAATGAAAGAAGATGGAATCACTCCAAAGGAAACTCGTTACCAGACAGAGAAACAATTTCTTCGTGACGCTATTGATGATGCCGCAAGTACCGCCCGATCACTAGAAGAATTTTCAAAAATCCTTGATGTAAAATATCACATCATCTTCAAGATCAGTCGAAACCGGTACAGTTATCTTCACCCTGGCAGGAACAAATATATCACTGGAAAGAATCTTGGAACTAGATACACAGAAGATTTTCTCTTGAAAGCATTTGAGGAAAACACAAAATCCCATAAAGAACAAAAAGAAGAAATTCTGGAACAGCAGGCTCCGAATACTTCCACAGATTTACCAACTGTTCCTTTCTCTGATACTTCTGCTATCTCTACACCATTCATTTTCATAAAATCAGATCTCCGGCTTGTCATAGATCTGCAAACCTGTATTAAAGCACAGCAAAGTGGAGCCTATGCTCAAAAAGTAAAGCTCACCAATTTGAAGCAGATGGCTCAGACTGTTGCCTACATACAGGAACATGGCTATGATTCTCTTGATGATTTCCATGTAGAACTCAATCAGGCATCAGACCAGACCAGTGCTCCCAGAAAATCTTTAAAAGATACTGAACAGCAACTTAAAGATGTGAATGAACAGATTGAAAAAGTAAAAGATTTATAGACTGTTATTTTTTATCGGCATTTGTCATTTCAAAATTCAGGTATTGAGGATTGCTATTTGCCATGTTAAAATAATGATATAGGAATCCATGTTTACTATATCCCATTCTAAAGGAAAGCAGGTGGTGTTTTTACAATGAATAATACAGAAGAAACACTGGATTTTGAGCAAAAACATAAAGAAGATCTACAACGCCTTAGGGGTTTTCGTCTTTTAGATGATGATTTTATGAGTAAAGTTTTTGAAGATAAGGCATGTGCGGAATTTCTACTTCAAATTATTTTGCAAAGACATGACCTTAAAGTACAATCTGTGCAGGGACAATACGATATAAAAAATTTACAGGGACGTTCTATTCGCTTGGATATATTAGCTGTTGATTCCAATAACCGCATTTATAATATAGAAATTCAAAGAAGTGATCGTGGTGCTGATGCAAAACGTGCAAGATACAATAGCAGTCTTATAGATGCCAATATAACTGAAGCTGGCGATAAATATGATGCTCTCACTGAAACCTATGTGATTTTTATTACCGAAAATGATGTATTAAAAGCCGGGCTTCCAATTTATCATGTTGACCGCATCATCCAGGAAACCGGTGAACCATTCGGTGATGAAGCTCATATTATTTATATAAATTCCCAAATCAAAGATGAAACAGAACTCGGAAAACTAATGCACGATTTTTCCTGTACCAATCCGAAAGACATGTATTATAAAATCCTTGCTGACAGAGTACGTTATTTTAAAGAAGATGAGGAAGGAGTTTTGACTATGTGCAGAGAAATGGAAAATATGCGAAAAGCTGAACGCATTGAAATTGCTAAACGTATGCTGGCCTCCGGTAAACTCACTTACGAAGATATTGCCGCTTTTACAGACCTGACCTTAGAAGAAATCGAAGCGCTGGCTGTACAAAAAACCGCATAACAAAAAGAGGAACCATCTCGCTATATACAGATGTGTTCCTCATTTCTTTATAAATAAAAGAAAAAAACTGAATCATAATAAAAAAACGCAGGAGAAATCTAAGATGAAAGCACATAAATATTGGTCACTTGGTGCATTGGCAGCAATGTTTGGAATCTTTTATGCTGGCTATAAAAATATGAAATCCGCTCATAAGTATTTTGCTTGTAGCTCTCTGTTCTGCATGATCATAGCTATCTATTCTGGGCATGAAATGATTTCTGGTAAGTCTAAAAAAAGAAAGACTCTGTTTCCGATGGAGAATAGCAAGCCGAACCTGTGAAAAGGAGACTTCGACGGTCTTACAAATGCTATGAAAAGAAGTATTCTATGCTGTTTTTTCTTCTTTATTCTATTTTTTTTCCTCCAACTCCCGGAGGACTTCTTCGCCGTACTTATCAATCATCCGTACCAGAAAATCAATGCACCGCTCAAATTCAATATTCTGTTGCATAAGCTCCTCCCGTCATTGTTTTAATCTGAGCTTATTTTACAGAACCTACCGGAAAACCACATTGAATAGAAATTGATTTTAAATTGACACAATCAATTTAAAAATATCCGCATTTTCTTGATCAGGAGTTATATCCACAGATTGGATTTTCCATTGGAAAAACTCTATCCGGTCTTTTAACAAAACAAACATAATTTACGGCGGGCAACTTGCCCGCCGTTATATTCAACTATTCGTCAAATAAATATATGCATCTTCCAAAGTGATATCATTATCCGGGACACACTTCTCATTTGGCTTTCCTTTGCTTAATATTTTCATATGAATTCCATTTTCTACATACTGCTTAGATGAAATAGAATAATTGGCTTCTAACAAACGGGCTTCTTCTGCATTTTGTGTGTAGTAATTAATCCATCCTTGCACTACTTTGTTTATCATGTTCCCAATATCTTTTAATGAGAGATCCGCGTTTTCTTTATTCGACCGGAATCCTTGCCGTTAATTATACTGAAAAAATCCATATGCCCGCAGTTTCCAAAAGTGCCAAAATACCTTCCGCATGGAAACTTGATGAATTGAAAGCAATGCTTGCGACCATTGACAGAAACAGTCCTATTGGAAAACGTGACTATGCGATGATTCCAGCTTTCAGAAACTTCCATATTAGCTGGATAAACATTTCGTCGTCGATTCTCTTTTTCAGAATCTCGACAATTACATGATGGTCGAAGCTGTCGAAATAGGCGTGTATATCTCCTTCTACAAACCAGTTTGTCCCCGTAAAGGTTTTCTGTATCTGCATTAGGGCTGTCTGACAACTCCTGTTTGGTCTGAACCCGTGAGATTTATTACTGAATACGGGTTCATAAATACTTTCCAAAATCATCTTAACGATGCAAATTACGCTCAAACGGAATGCCAGTTCCGCTACTGCGGAACGGCTATTCCATTTTTAACGGTACGAAGTACCGCTAGATGATATCATTCTGTTTCACGCATATTTATACCGTTCATCTCCAGACGATATGTATGATGTTTATCTGTGATTCGTGTAAGGCACGCATCAGCGTAGGTATTGTCAGCAAACATATCAAACCATGTACTGACTGGAAACTGTGAGATGACTACAGTTGATTTTCTTCCATCCCTGGTGTCAAGGACCTCAAAAAGATCCCGGCATTTATCAAGATCGAGATCCATAAGGCCAAAATCATCGATCACAAGAAGATCCAGCTTGGTCAGCTTATTCAGGTAATCCAGATTTGTGGATTTGATACGTGCCTGTTCCATTTCGCTCATAAGAGTGTTCGCTTTTATATACTTTACACTCTTAGACTGCTTCATTGCAGTTACACAAAAAGCATTGATTAGATAAGTTTTTCCACTGGCGGAAGATCCTGTTACAATGAGATTCTTTCCTTCCTCTATCCAATGGCAGGTACTCAGTCGCTCTATTGTCTGGGTATCAAGCTGACGTTCTGGACGGTAAATAGTTTCGTCAAGATCCGCCGCCGGGTATCGCAGATGTGCTTCTTTCATCAGACGATTAAAGCGTTTATCTGCCCGTGCCTGCCACTCTGCATCAATCATTGATGCTATGCGTTCCATAAAAGTGTTCAGATCTGCATTGGGATCTTTCAACTGTTCTTCCAGGATATGTGCCATTTCTGGAACACGGAAACTCTTCAGACGCATGATCAGAGCCTGTTCCTGAGGTGTTAATGTAATGTCATGGGATGAACTCATTTGTATGCCTCCTTTCCACGGATGTTTGTATGGGAAGGAAGTTTTCCGGTTCCGTTTATAGCACTACTGGAATGATTATTCTGAACCATGCTAAGTACTTTCTTGAAATAAGAATACTTGCAAGCATTGGCTTCTACGCATTTCTCAGCAGCCTCCTGAACCAGCCTGTGAGGAACATCTTTACAGGAATGGAGTACACCGGCACAGCTGTTGTATGCCTGTTCCTCATGCTTGGAACTGCGGAGTATCCTGTCAATAAGAGTTACCATAGATTCTCCATAAACAGATGCCCATCGTCTGTAATAAGCTCCGTCATGTGCATTCACTTCTTTGTAATACAGGTGTTCTGGAGGCATGTGATTGTCATCTGTAATGTAAAGAGGAAAATCACGGTAAGATCTTGGATGGCGGCAGATCAGCCGGTTATACTCATCACAGATCCGTATCTCCGTCATTGTAGCCTTAAGAATTGCAGGCTTCCCTTTATAGGTATACAATACAGAATAGTAGTGGGCATCATACTCAAGGTGGTAATTATCTGGAACTTTAAGAAAGTATTTATAATCACAAAGTGTATAACTTTCGCCTGGAAGCTGGTTCATACGCGGTTTGTCGTACTTTTCAAATCCATTCATGCGGGATTTCCGAATGTCAGATTTTTTCTGGAAAGGACGCTGGTTGATGTCCGCTACGATCTTTTTGACCGCAGCATTCAGAGCTTCCAGAGAGATATAAGTATCTTTCTTTAACTCTTCTACCAGATGCGTCTCCAAGAAACGCACATGATTTTCAACTGTTGGTTTGCCTTTCGGTTTCCTTGGTGGCGGCGGCAGAACGATCGTATCATAAAAAGTTTCCAGATCTGAAAAAGCTGACTGCAGCACAAGTTCATCTTTACTATGCCTGGTAACAGCTGTTCTTAGATTGTCCGGGACAAGATATTTAGGAACTGCCCCATAATAAGACAGTGCATGTACTGTACCGGTAATAAAATGTGGAAGTTTTTCATCCGGAAAGATCTCTGCATAAACAAGGCTGCTAAAACCAAGTGTAGTTGTAAAAATGTGAACTTTCCGAAGTTCGCCAGTTGTTGTGTCCAATAGCAGTTCCGGCTGGTCGCCTACCCAGTCAATATACATCTTTTCACCAGGGATCCGTTCCACAGGCATAGATGTTTTTGAAGTACCATAAGCATCTACCATAAAATCACGATACAGCTTATAAAACTGAGCGAGCTGGTAACCGTTGGGATGCTCTTTTTTATAATCAATCCATAGAAAACTCAAGTCAGCATGTTTTCCCATTTGGATCATCTGCTCATGTATTTTTTCAAAATCAGGCAGTGGAATATCCTTATGTCGAAGGTTTTCTTTTGGATAGATGAGATCAACCACCTTTGAGGCTGGCATTTGCCGAAGATCATCCAATGATAAGCCTGAATCCTTGTAGCGGTTCATGATCAATGCAATCCCGCTCCGTCCGATCCGGTAACGTTTTTGTACAGAGTCATAACTGACTTTACTGAGCCGAAGTTCTATGACTCCAAGAATAGTATTGTAGTCGTGCATAATAGTTCCTCCTTTGCACTGTGATGAATAATAGTTACATCACAATAATAAAGGAAAAACGTACCGTTTTGAGCAGAAAACGCGTACCGCTAAATCAGAATGAATGTACCGCTGATTTCAGAATAGGCGTACCGTTCGAGCAGAATTTGCAATCTTAACGACTTCCTGCACGAGTTTGTCATTGCCGGACTGAATGCCCAGCAGACGTTTTTTATTGCTGTTTTTCTTGGCAATATATACCCGCTTTGCAGGCTTGGGACGGTAACTCCTGTCTCTTAGTGACGCAATTATCCCATTGATTCTTTCATTACTCATGGATATGCGGAGTTGCTTCGTCCATATGCAGTGCCCAGTCGATGATATGCACATTCGAACCAAACCGATTCTCAAACTTTTTTTTAATTCCTCAAATATCTTTACAAGTGTTTCTGCCGAAGCATGTTTATCTATTGTTCCAAGCTGATAGATACTTTCTTCCGGACAGGTTTTTTTGTTTTTTCAAACAACTTCTACTTCTTTGCATCTGTCGGGGTGTCTGGCTTTCACATGTATATACTGCTTCATTCTGGCCCCTTTCCACCTCCCGACAATTTGTCGGGAAGTGCACTTATAAAAAAAAGCCGACAGATCCAATCTCAATTAAACTGAACCTGTCGGCTATGTAAAACTATATGTAATTGTAATATCTGATTAACAGTATGGGCATTTCTATACTTTTATGATATCAGCATTTTTAATACTATTTCCCTCTATAAGATAGTCCACTATTCACTTTCATATTCAGGATTTTCTGTGTTCCCCGTACCGAGGTCTAAGGCAACAACTACGGTTACACTCTGTACAAGTATCTTTTCCTTGTGATTTTCACCGATTTTGTTGAAACCGAAAAACTCTACAAAGTGCGTAAATTCAAGGATTTCTAGGTATCTTTCCTTTGTAGTCCCGCCACCGTCTCCACATGGCACGAGAGGACAGGAAGTACGTCAAATGCCCCTTCACTCCGTCCGACTTAATCCACCGCTGATTTTATAAGGACTGGTGTTGGAGGGAACATATCCATAATTTTAAATATTCACTATTACGAATTATCTGAAAAAGCATCCCTTTCGTTAAATTACATATCATTTAACCTGCAGTTGATATTGAAGCCGTAATATTTTTATCTGTTTCTAACCGATTCCAGAAATCCGACCACCCATTAATATGCTCTTCCATACCAACTTTGTATATGTTTTCTATTTCTAAAGTCTCAGTACCATTCAGCCACATGCAGTGCATTTTCAATATTTCTTGTAGTGCCCAAATGTTATCTTCCACATTATAACGGGAAAATATTGCAAATGCGAAATTTTCCATATCTGTCATCAAACCATAGTCAGCAGACGCCCACCCTTCATCTCTGTGGTGACGATATACGGTCAGTATTCCTACTAATACCTCTGTTACTTCAGCCTCTGTTAAATATGGAAATAGCACATTGTACAGTCTGTTTACTCCATCATAATCTAATTGTTCTGCCTTTCTTTTCTTTAACATATCCATAATTTCTTCCTTATGTCTAGCGATACTGTGTGAGTCCAGCCTCTCTGCTGTCTGAATAAAATATTCTATGTAGTCCCATGAAAAATCACTTTGTCCATATTTCTTTTTTATATGTTCAAATATTTCATCACAATCCATTCCTCTCACACTTTCAAGAAATGGCTTCATATTATCATAATATTCTAACTCATACCACCTTGACGGAATAATACAACCATGTTCTGATCTTTCCAATCTTCTTTGCGCATACTCACGAGGTGCCAGTTGTTCCATACGTTCCTCCAGTTCAGGATATCTCAATCTGTGAATACATAAAGAGAGTGCCTTATGGACATCTGCACAGTAAATTTTATGCCTAGTATTTTGAGAATCATATGGTTTTGCTTGTTCACTTATTGTGAAATACTTAGCTGTTTTTTCCCATAGTTGTATAAGTTCTCCTTCAGTAAAAAAGCCATTTTCCAAAGCTGATATAACCCCATCAAACACTACTTCACTCCAGTCCTCTTTAACAAATTTAACCATTTGAGCAAACTGAAAAAAACTATCTACACTCATGTTTGCAGCAGCAGTAGATACTGCATTGCCTATTTGAACAAAAGCTCTATTATCTCCAATTCTTGATGCATATTCAGAAATATTCATCAAAAGGATTCCTAACTCCTTCCAAATCTCGTTTTTTTCTTTAGATATTCTCTCAAACCATTGTAATGGATTAAAAAGACTGTAATCTTTGCGTCCAACATAACCTATACTTCTTGCATTTATTAGCTCAGCAGCCTTTTTTATTCTTTCCTCCCAGCCCATTGCCTTTGCTATTTTTAATAGTATATCGGAAATATAATCTCGCTCAGACAATTCTTCTTCCCATATCTTACCACCAGAATTCATCCAAGTATCGAAAAATAATTCTACATAATCTCCTTTTCCCCTTGCTACCAGATATCTCCAATATGTTTCCAAAAGTGCTATTCCAGAGCATGTATCCGCTTTCACACACAAACTTTTTTCTAAAGATTCTTGAAATATATGAGGAAGCCCATCTATTATTCGTATAATGCTTTCTAATACTTTTTTTCTAAAGAAAATTGTATCAATGTTAAAACAACCATTATAATATCTATCATCTAAAATGATATCCAACAATGCTTCAAAATCTTCCATTTTTACTTTTTGCACACATCCAAACAAAACACATTGTTCCATATATGCAATCTGATTTACCGCCACTAGTAGATTTCCAGCAACAATATTATCACTTCTATCATTTCTGAATTCACACTTTTCTAAAGCCTTGGTCCTCAGCTCATCAAATTTGTCTTTAGACACATATGTAAGAATATACATAATATCAGTAATTATTTTAAATCTATCCCTTTTGTTTTCTACTTCCGTATACTTTTGCTTATACCATTTCTCGGATATATATTCAAATTTTTTATCATTGAGTTCATTCAACCACTCCTCGCACAAGTCAATCCGACAATTTCTTACTGCCCATGCACACACGGAAATTTTATTTCTTTCAGAAAAGGTAGTTCTCATTTTCCCATTTAAAATGAACTCCATTTCTTCCATCAGACCACGTTTTATTACCTGCTGCAGAAAATCTTCGATATCAGCATTAAAATAATAACTCCCATTTTCCAAAGTATATTTTAACTGTTCTTTTCCTGAATAATTAACTGCTTCTTTAAGCCAACCGCTATAAAAATAAGCATCTGCATTTTTTGCTGATATTTCTTCATAATATTTTTTCTCTGGTGCTATTCTAAACTTCCTAGCATACTTTCCCCAAGTTTCTAGCAACTCTTTTATCGCGTCTTCGTCATTATTTTTCCCCATACAACTAATTATATCACCAGGTATTCTTTTATCCATCCAGCGCAAAAAGATATGTTTAGCTCTATCAATTTCATTCTTCAAAATCAGAATATCTATATTACTAAATATTTCTTTAAAATCATCCACGGAAAAAAAGCCTTCCACAACTGGCTTTTTCTCACTATCCAATGCAAAAGGTAATTCGATATCACTTTGATATTCCCTATCCAGCCAACGCAATGATTCTCCATGCTGTTGCATAGTTGTAACTGCACAACTGAATTTTACAATTTTTCTTTTATCCTCAATTCGAGGTAATATTGCCAATGTATCAAGCATTTGCTGCCGAAGCTCTCTTAAATCTCTTTTCAATAAGTATGCCTTCATTACATACTTACAGGTAAAAACATCTACATATTTTTCTTCTTGTCTGGCCTCCTTTAGTAATTTGAATATCACTTCATGTTTAACTTTTTCGTCAAAATCCTCGTTCATTAAATAATTTGCAATTTTCCCACTTATAGTTGTAAGCAGCTGTTTAGCTTTTTTATAATGAGCTGTTAAGAACAGTCTAACATCATTATGAAATACACTATATCCTAAGGCATCATATGTAACGATTGGAAATAAATTTTGCAGAATATCTTCCCACTGCCACACTGATATTTCTTCTCCATAAATATCTGCCATTGTCTGAGCCGAAACTCTTCTATTAATAATTGAAAAAGTTGCGGCTAAATACATATCTATAGTATATCCAATGTCTCCTGCCTGCCGGGTAGCAGTTTTCCAAATATACTCATAATATGACTGAATACCAGAACTTAACTTTTTGACATTGCTATTCTGCTCAAAATCGCTAAAACTGCTATACTTAGTTGCCTCTTGCATTGCAAATACTCCAGAAAGTGTATTGCCCTTTGCAATTTCCGCAATATAATTTATAACCAATACTTTTTCATGTTCGGCATATTTCATTAATGAATTATTCTTTTCATATAATAATTCTAAGTCACTTTTTTCAATATTGGGTACCTGTATCTCTTCTATCCTATCCGTATCAGATAAAAAGTCAGGATATTCAGAAAACTGGTGTGTCGGCTGCCCTGCAAGTATAAATCGAACATTTTCTGGAACAGTTTCTGGTAATGGTAGTGTTCTTAAAAAAGTATTTGTGTTTCCACTACGTGCCGCATGGTCAATCCCGTCAACAGCAATAACCGTTGGCCTTCCTGTGATGTCCGCCCAAGCAGATGCTAACCGCAATACCTCATTTCTTAGTGTATCAATCGAATCTATCAATTCTATTGATATGGGTACATCATACTCATAAAGCCTACCTTTAAATAGCTTTCTAAGCATAATCAGTAAACTTCCCCAGAAATCCATAGGATCGCTAATTCCAGGATCAGCAGAAACATATAAATCTCCTGGTATAATCGGTTTAAATGCATGAAAACGCAAAGTAACAATGCTATCTGGCTTACATGCCAAATAACTCACTATGTTAGTTTTTCCGCATCCTGGATCACCAGTTAAAAAAGTTACTTTTGACTTTCCATTTAAAATTGTATTTTCCAAGTCTGCTACAAATATAATCCGTGATTGAAAAAAAGGCTCACAAATAGGGAAAAAATGTTCTCCCTTTACACTATCCCCGTATAAGGAAAGCGCCTCCATTACGTCTTCTTTCTCTATTTCCTTTTTATTTCCAATCGATGTTGCCCACCACATCAGCTGATAACACAATTTTTGATGTAGATTCACTGCCTTTTCATGTGTTGTTTTGAATTTTTTCTCCAACTCATTAGCAATGGAAACAATCATTTCGTCGAGATCTTCCTGATTAGATAATACTTCGAAATTTTGCAAAAAAAGAAGCTGCTCTTTTGCATTTAGATCACTCATGCAATTTTTCCAATTATCCCATGCAACTTTCCATTCTTTCTTCACAACAACCTTACTAATATCAACATCCTCATTAGATGCCTTTTCTAAAGAATTTACTTGATCTTTTATCGTTTTCCAAAACAGTTTCATTGAGGGTCTTTCCCATTCCTGTTTAGGCGTATATTTTTGATTTCCCATCTCTCGATTCGTAAAAAATACAACCCTGTTTTTTCCCTTGTTCCTGCCCTCCATAATTTTCCACTCAGATGAGTATTTATACAAGTAAGATTGTTTAGGCTTTCCCTCTATCATGTCTGAATAGGTAAGTTTATCATCTTTCCTCGTATTTTTTACTTGAATATATTCAATCATTCCATCTTCATAAGTTATCACAACATCATCTAAACTTTGGCTATCCTGTGACTGCAATACAACATTTTTGATTCCATTATCCGGATTTAGCATCTTAACCATATATAATAAACCGACAGACCATTCATACCAATATGGATCGCCTGTTCCAGCTGTTAAATTACTCATGCTCCACCTCACGATTAGTTATTTCAATACTACTTTTTCCCTTTATTATAAATCTCTGCTCAAATACAATTCCCAATACATCCGCAATTTTAAGCATTTCCCCTGTACTAACAGTTCCACGCTTCAACTTTTTATTAAAATTCTGCGGAGTCTGCCCAATACGCCTACAAAGCTCCGCCAAACTAATATTCTGTTTCACACACAACTCTCTTATCATGTCCGATGTTGTCATGATCCACCTCCACAAATATATCTCCCATTATAAACCGTCTGGTTGATAAACACAAGATACCTCTATGATAGTTTACTGAAAATTCATCAAAATCAAGAAAACACCCTGCATTTCTGCAAGGTGCCGTTCTCACAATTTTTTCTGCCCTACCTCTCCACATCCACCGCCATCCCGGATTTGAATTCCACCTCAAACCGTTCATCGTAGACCGTGACCTTTTCAATCAGCCGCCGTACAAGTTGCTCATCATACTCCAAGACCTCCGTTGACTGGCTGTCCAGAAATTCCCGCATCTCGGCAATCCGCTTTTGCAGACCCTTCCGCTCTGCACTTTCCGCCAAAGCGTTCTGTTTCAACTCCCGTAAGCGGTGTATCTCATCGGCTATGTCGTTGTAGTCCTTTTGGGAATTTGCCCTTTGCAGCAGTTCTTTTTGCAGCTCCTCCAGCTTGACCTCAATGCCCTCTGTCGAGGATTCATCCTCCTGCCGAATGACCGCCTCCACATTCTCCTGCAAGGCAGCCATCATACTGTCCCTGTTGCCAAATGCCATATTGATAGCCTTTATCACTGCCACCTGCAGTTCTGATTCCTGAATGGTCGGCGCATCACAGTCGGATGGGCCATGCTCCACACGGGTGCAGCACCTCAAAACAGTGGAATGTTTCCCGCGGTTATTCCATGCAATCCTGCGGTAAATATCGCCGCACTTGGGGCAATAAACGATGCTAGATAAAGCGTATTTGCTGCTGTAGACCCGCTTCTTCCGTTTCTCCCCACTGTGGAGGTTTGCCCGCCGCACCATTTCCTCCTGCACCTGCATATAGAGATCACGGGGAATAATAGGGGAATGGCTGTTTTCCACATAATACTGAGGGACAATCCCATGGTTCTGTACCCGCTTTTTATTAAGGAAATCCACCGTATAGTTTTTCTGCAAAAGGGCATCCCCAATGTACTTCTCGTTCTGCAAAATCTTCCGCAGCGTTTCTGGTCGCCACTTCGCTTTTCCCGCCGCCGTCAGGATTCCATCCGCCTCAAGCCCTCTTCCTATCTGGAGCAGACTACTGCCCTCCAGATACTCCCGATAGATGCGTTTTACAACCTCTGCCTCCGTAGGCTCAATGATCAAATGCCCATCCTCGTCTTTTGTGTATCCGAGGAAACGGTTGTGGTTGACCTGCACCTCGCCGTTTTGGTATCGGTACTGCAATCCCAATTTGATGTTCTGGCTCAAGGACTGGCTTTCCTGCTGTGCAAGGCTTACCATGATGGTAAGCAGCACCTCTCCTTTGGAATCCATCGTGTTAATGTTCTCTTTCTCAAAGAAAACAGGAATGTTCTTCTCCTTCAGTTTCCGGATATATTTCAGGCAGTCCAGCGTATTCCGGGCAAACCGGCTGATGGATTTCGTGATGATCATATCAATCCTGCCTGCCATACATTCCTCTATCATGAGGTTGAATTCATCACGCTTTTTGGTATTACAGCCACTGATTCCATCGTCCGCAAATATTCCCGCCAGTTCCCATTCCGGATTTTTCTGAATGAACTGGGTGTAATGTTCCACCTGCACCTCGTAGCTGCTTGCCTGTTCATCACTGTCCGTGGAAACACGGCAGTAAGCGGCAACCCTGAGTTTTGGTTTTTCTTCTGCTGTCACGGTATTTCCCACCCGTTTCCGGGCGGGGATAACAGTAATATTCTTATTCAGTTCCATACGTTGCCACCTCGCTCTCTATCAGGCTGCAGGCATAAGCCGCCTGCACAAAAGGGTCATCATAGATTATTTTTACAGCAGGTATTGTAAATTTTGTCGGGAAAGGCTCCACCTGCTTCACTTCCAGTTCTCTCACACGGCCAAGTGCTTTTGCACGGCCCATCCGTATTTCCTCTGCTTTATCAAAGGTTGCCTTATCAATAATCGCCGGATAATAATCATCTCCGAGATATTTCACATTCCTCAGTATCCGCCCGGCACTCCCGTGGTAGAGTTTCAATCCTACCTTCTCGGCTGCTGCCATGAGCGCAAGACCGGAAATGTAATAGTCAAAAAATTTCCGCACGGCGTCAGCTTCCGCTTCGTCCACGACCGCCATCCCGTTTTCAATCCGGTATCCGTATGGTATGTGCTTCATTCAGTCCACCAACCTTTCTTTCAGAGATACTCCGCATTTCAATTCAAAGGCAGCCTCGCTTCTGGAATGGATTGTGATGCTATCCACATAGGTAAGGAACGCTTCATCATCAAAACCGTCCATCATGATCCCCTTTGACACAAACCGGAACAACTTCTGCAATTCATCCGTCTTTACCATATTTCCGTTAAGGGAATGCATAAGGCTGTCCTTTTCCTGCCGCAGCGCTTCGGCCTCCACTGCCAGGGCATTGCTTTCCTTATTAAAAAGAGCAGGCTCAAGGTAACCGCCCGCCATAAGGCTCGTCAGCACCTGCCGCTGCTCCATATTTTTCTCAATCTGTGATTCCAAGTCCTGCATTTTTAAGAGCTGCGACTTGTCATTCATGCCTCTGAGACTTTGAAGCAGGGGACGAAGCACGATCTGGTGTCCGAATACTAGCTTATTCATCATCGTTACAAATGCCCGCTTCAATACATCATCGGTAATGTATTTCATGGAGCAGATGCCCTTGTCCGTCAGGTGGGTGGCACAGCACCATTCATGGTAGATGTGCATTAAAAATCACTCTATTTCCTGATCTAATATTTGATTTTGCATTTTCAAATCGAATATTGTTTCTTCAATTACATGCACACACTCATCAGGTTTTTTCTTGATATCTTTACCCCAAAATCGAATCACTGTCCATCCAAGAAACAATAATCTTTTATTGACTTCGTCATCTCTTTCTCTATTTCTGGATATTTTACTTATCCAAAAGTCACTATTATTGCTTTTTTCTAACTTTGGTTTTAAAACTTCCCAGTCCTTTCCATGAAAAAATTCTCCATCACAGAAAATAGCGATCTTATATTTTTTTAGGATAATATCCGGTTTACCAGGAAGTTCCTTATAATTTTTTCTGTATCTGTAACCTTTCTTCCATAAAGCCTTCCTAAGAAGCACCTCGATCTTTGTATCTGATGCTTTGATATGCTGCATCAAGCGTTTTATCGTCTATGATGTTCTGCATCACAGTAGAGAGCGTTATGGGAATATCGTCTGGTCTGTTATAACCCAGAGCCATCGTGAGATTTGCCTGTGCATCGGCATCAATCAGCAGGACTTTTTTACCCTGCTGCACCAGACTTACACCCAGATTGACCGCTGTGGTTGTTTTTCCGACACCGCCTTTCTGGTTAGTCAGAGCAATCACTTTGCAATTTGACATAGATGCGTCCTCCTTTCGCATAGATTTAGCCACTTTGTCAAGGTGGCTATGTAAACAGTACCAGAAAACGCAAAAAAGCCGCCTATTCTTAAAATTAATAAGAATAAGCGGCTTCGCAATTTGCCTTAGACATATTCAATTTTCATTCTCTTGGACGGTGCATTTATGACCTTAAAAATAAGCTCGTCAACACAATCCGTATATCTGCCTTGCTGAATAAGCTGATTTTTTAACTCTATAAGGCTATGTATCAAAAGTTTTCTTTCGTGGCTATCCAAATACATATGATTAAATTTCTCTCTCATAAGCACACCTCCATTTCTTTAGCTTCATTATATTTGAAAGCGGGTGAAAGGACAAATCTGCAAAAATGGGCAAAAAATAAGCGTACCACTATTTCTAATGATACGCTTATCGTATTAACTGCTAATCAAGGTCTATGAATACTCTTACATTGGTATCTCTCCACTGATTTTTTCTTACATACTGTCCGTTAACCTTTCGATAGGCTGCTGCCTGCTCGAAACTAAGCGGCAATTCAAAGGAAAGAGAACTCCTACCTATTCGTAATAGCTGCCTGTATTATTGGTTTATAAATAATCTATTCTGTTCAAAATAAAACGACATCTTCTATATTATGACCGCTTTCAGAAAATATCTTTTGTAAATTATTCTGAAAACAATTCGCATTGTAATTGTTTAACTTAACGATAATCAATTTGCTTTTTGCACGTGTAACCGCTACATAATGGTTGTATATACTCGACATATCAGACAATCGATAATCCTCTGCAAATACAATTACCTGTTCAAACTCCAATCCCTTTGAAGAGTGGAATGTAATTGCGATGTGTTTGTATTTATCCGCTTCAAATGCCACATGAAAACTGGTATCAGAAATTGTTTTGAATAATTTGTTTATGTGATCAGGGCGAGTATCATATCCAAGATATTCAGCCAATGCTGTGACACACGAGCCGAAAGACTGCTCATCATCTATAGTCTCTTCAATTCTTTTGAGTAATCTTTTTACGGTGGATACTGTTTTGCGACTTTCATTTCCTTCAACAGGTATTTCTGAAATTACATCATATGCAGAATACTTTTCAATTATAAGGTATTTAGCAATTGCTGTATAAAGCCACGCTGTATCTGTTGTAATATCAGCAATAGGAGTCTGTGGGATATAAACATACTCTAAACCGTTTGTTGTTAATTCGCTTGCTCCTATTCGTGCGTTATCATTAGAAAACCGCAATAATGCTGACTTTTTATCGGGAACAATATTAGACAATACTTCTGTTGCCCAATTTGCCTTTGTAGGAGAAAGCCACACAATATTATCTATATTTTCCGTAGGATTGTAAAGACTTCTTGTCTCATCACATAATAGATTAGAATAATTCTGTATTTGTTGACAAGAGCGAAAATTATCTCCCATAAATATCTTTTTAAAATTGGGTTTGTTCCAGATGCTTTTAAAAGCCTCTGGATAAGCACCCCTCCATATATAAATCGATTGTTTTTCATCTCCCACAACAAAGGTTTCGATATTCAATTCATCACATAAATACATAAAGAATTTATGCATTGATTTGTCGCAATCTTGATATTCATCGATATATATTTTAAAATATTTTGCTTGAAGATAAAGCCTACAAGCCGAAGAATTTTCTACAATTTTTTGAGCCAAATCAAAAATAAAGTTCCTTTTATTATCTCGATATGAGCAGAGGATACCTTCATTCCTTATTTTTTCAATAGCTTCTTGAAAAGTATCAACTTTAGCTGAATAGTCCGTACTCATGTCCAAATCGAAATCAGCACCATAGACATCCTTCATAAAAGGCTTTATAACTTCCTCAATAACGAAACTGTTATTTGTTCCAATGAAGTGTTGAACTACATCGACAGACAATCTATCCTTTATTTCTTGTGCTGCTTTTATTGTAAAAGTAATTGCAGCAATAACTTTATGTGTATGATTATCATCAATTTCCTTAGCAATTTTATTAACCATTGTATGGGTTTTTCCTGTTCCTGCACTTGCCCTTACTATTAAGTTACCGGGAGTTTCTACTATTTTCTCTTGAATTGGAGATAGTTTCATTCGGCAACCTCCTTCAAACATGCAAAGTTGTAATGATTATAGATTGTTCTGCAATCTGTATCCGAAAGTTTCTCAATCAACTCCACCATATGATAGTGCTTTGCATCTTGTAAATATTTAACAGGATTATCATTATCCAATAAAGCTGATAATCTATCATGCAAAAACTCGTCTAAATCATTTTCTAAATCCACTTTTGATAAGAAAATATGAAAGTCACTTCGTATTTTATCCAAAGTATTTATATTTGAATTATATAAACTCCTCTTGGCAGAAACAGAATTCTCTTGAATTTGTTTAGTAGGCAGACGCTTTTCCCCAATATAATTATTACAGCGTGAAAAGCCTAAAACGCTATATGTACCTTTTCCTGTTACTGCTCTCAAATCATTGTCAGTTTTTACCACATTAAAAATTTCAAGTTCATCCAGGATAGAAAAATATGTTTCAAATCCCACACCATCAACTGGTAAAATATATATTCCATCTACTTCATAAAAAGGATGCACTACTGAAAGGACTTTGCTAAATAGCATATATTCAGATGGTCCTTCAACCAAAAGTACTTTGTTAGCAAAGATTGCTTCTGACAAACAACGGTTTAACATTTTCCTGTTTTTCTCATAAGCATCAGGCACTTTATAAAATGTGCTAATACTATTGATTTTTCGCTCACTATATATTCGAACTAAATTTACATTATCCATTTCATAAAGAACAAAAGGCGAATGAGTTGTTACAAACAAGTATGTGTATTTGCTATCGGTAAAAAGTATTTGTGATAATGCAATCTGCATAGACTTATGAAGATGGTTTTCAGGCTCCTCAATTAAAAACAAATTGATTTTCTTTTCCGCATTTTCATCTGACAGTATGTCGTATATTGAATATGCCAATAACTTTTTCCTACCTTCCCCAGCAGTAGGATATAAATTATCATCATTATCTTGTTTAATATATGGGATAATATTTGAGTACAATCCCTTTACTGCGATTTCGGATTTTATTGAAACAGATATCCCTTCATCATGGAATTTTTGATATTCTGGCGTAAGTTTATCCTCAAATTCTTTAATTCCAGACAGAGAAGCAATATGACCATTCAAATCATCAACTGTATTTTGAATTTTTGCCAGAATATCTTTATCTTCGTCCTTTTCATTTCTGACAAGCTGGCTCACATTCTTTTTAAATAGGGAATACAAATCAACATAAGAGTCAATATAAATGACATTAAATACATAGTCTATTTCATATAGATATCCTCTTTGCTTCATTTCGTAAAGATGATTAATATCGCCACCCCACGATAATATCGGTAGAGCGAGCATTTCTGTTTTGCTATATTCTGCAAAAAGCTTTATATATACCTTATTATGCTCACTTAGCAATGCACCTTTTAGCTGTGCACGGAGTTTTTGACAATCGCTGTCAGCAACATCACTAATATCTATAGTAACAACAATCTCAATTGGTTTATCAAGCTGCTTACTATGAAAATCCGAATCTAAAAGGTTTTGTTTACGAATATCTTTATCAAATACATATCGTAGAGCGTACAAGAAATTTGTTTTCCCCACATCATTTAGACCAAAAAATATGTTTTTATTTGATAAGTCAAGTTCAACATTATCAAAATTTCTAAAATTTTTAATAACTACTTTTTCAAATTTCATATATGTTCTTTCACCATCCATCTTGTTTGTATAATAAGAAAATTATACCATTATTCCATAATTAATCATATGATTTTCTTTGCATTTAGCTCATATGTACTGGGTGATAAAACCATCTGATAAATATCAATACTATTCTTTTTTCCAAATTGAATTATCTCTTCTTTAAAATTCTCAGAGATTTTCGCTCCTAAATAAAACGCTTTTATATTTTCTTTCAAATCCAAGACATATTTTCCATTTGGACATTTCAATTTTTCTGGCATTACTTTATTGAAATTAGCCGTCACAATTCGCCATTCTTTCTCGTACGACCAAACATCGGATTTACGACAAGTCGTCTTATAAATCCATTCTGTATTTTCACTTAACATATCTGCTTTAGAAACAGCATATCTATCCTTTGTATATATTACTGGGTATAAATGTTTATAAAGCATATCACTTTCTTTAAAATCATACTCTATACAAAATCCAGTATGATT
Organism: Blautia wexlerae DSM 19850; assembly: GCF_025148125.1. NCBI lineage: Bacteria > Bacillati > Bacillota > Clostridia > Lachnospirales > Lachnospiraceae > Blautia > Blautia wexlerae. The sequence goes on along the minus strand of NZ_CP102267.1, from coordinate 1,123,614 downwards.
CTGAGCATAATGGCTCCACATAAGCATAGAGTCATACACCTCAGATAAACAGACAACTCTTACAGCATCCTTGATTGTACTCATACAATCATTTAATCCATTTTGCAAAATATTCATCCAAGAGTCAGAAAGCCTTCCTCCATGAGCCTGCAAAACTATTTGCATCGCCCTTTCAATATTGTCAGAATAAAGAATTCTATTTTTTTCTTCCTGTTTAAGTGAAAATCTTCTTTCCAAAAGATGTATATATGTTTCTCTATCAAGTACACCTTCCAATGCATCTGACTGAAAGCAAAATTCACAATCATAGGGGTCGTTGAAATAAAGTGGTGATGATGGATATACTAATCCTTCAAAAGCTTCAAACTTCCATTTTTCAATGTTAATTATCCTCTGATGAATATAGCTATAATCATTCAGTTTTTCCGTATTAAATGACCTGTACCTGAATAACGTTCTTCTCATACGTATCCTCTCCCTTTACTCTCGAACAAGCTTTATTATATTACACTAATTATAATAAAGCAGCCGCTTACCCATTCAATAAGCAAGCGGCTTTGTCATTAAATCACCTCAAAATGTTTCAATGCATCCTTTATTGCTTCAACCTTCTCTGGAGTCGGATGCTTCCTCGGCTGTTTCAATTCCTCTACCGCATTAGGAGCATCGTACATCGGCAAGCCTAAATCTCTCTTTACCTCTGCAATATATGCGGTATGTACTTTGAAGCCGTATTTAGCTTCTATGTACTCCTTTATCATTTTGTAGGTCACTCGCTCTTTGGGCTTGTATGTTTCGGCTCTTTTTGCGATATTATCAAGCGGAACTTTTCCCTCACCCTCACCAAACTCAACTTTTACGTTGATATGTCCGTCTGGCTTTTTGTGGGAAAGCAGTACTACCGTCTCCACATGAACAGTCATCCCAAATTGATCAACCGGGCATACTTTTCTAAGCTCATATCCCCTCTCACACAGATACTTCAGATCCCTTGCCAACGTCGCACTGTCGCAACTTACATACACAATCCTATCCGGGTTCATCTCGACCATGGTCTCCAGCAGGGTTTCATCACAGCCTTTTCTTGGCGGATCTACGACGATGACATCTGCATAAACGCCATTTTTCTTATACTCTCTTGGCAGCACTTCTTCTGCTTTTCCCACAAAGAACTCTGTATTCTCCAGGCCATTAAGTTTCGCATTTTCTTTCGCATTCTCTATAGCTGCCGGAACAATTTCCACACCGCGGACAAATTTTGCTTTCTGTGCCAGGAACAGGGAAATTGTTCCGATCCCACAGTAGAGATCCCATACTGTCTCTTCCCCATGAAGATCTGCGTATTCCAGTGCCTTTGCATAAAGCTTCTGGGTCTGCATAGGATTTACCTGATAGAAAGACAGAGGTGAAATCTGATAGGAAATATCTCCGATTCTGTCTGTGATATATTCCTGGCCCCAGAGCAGACGAATTTCCTCACCAAGGATTACATTACTGTGTTTCTTATTTACATTGATGGTGATGCTTGTCATTCCCGGAATCTCACACAGAGATTTTACAAGCTGTTCCTCTTTCGGAATCTTATTTCCGTTCAGGATCAGACAGACCATCACTTCTTTTGTGAAGTATCCGTAACGGATCAGGACATGGCGCACCAGCCCTTTGCCTGTTGCTTCATTATATGGTTCAATCCCGTATTTCTCCATATGTGCGATTACACAGTCCAGAACTTCTTTATTCTCAGCTACACCAAGTGCACAGTCACGGTTTTCGATAATGTTGTGGGTTCTTCCCGCATAGAAACCTGTAACGATTTTTCCCTCTTTATTTCTGCCTACAGGAAACTGTGCCTTATTTCTGTAATGAAAAAGTTCATCCATGCCAATGATCGGCTCCATGGGGATATCTGTAAAGCCACCGATACGTTCCAGATGTCCCTTCACCTTATTTGTCTTAAATACAAGCTGCTGGTCATAGGAAAGTGCCTGAAGCTGGCATCCGCCACACTGACGGGCAAATTCGCACTTGGGCTCAACTCTGTACGGAGATGGCTTCAGCACCTCCATAAGACGGCCGTAACCATAATTTTTCTTTGCCTTGATAATTTTGGCTGTTACTGTATCACCGATCACTGCGTCCTTGACAAAAACGGTGAAGCCATCGGCTTTTCCGATACCTTCACCGTCAATTCCGCAATCTTCTATCTCTAACGTAACAAGATCGTTCTTACGAAATTCCATAAAGATTACACCTCATCTGTTCTTCTTAAGTTGGATTCAAACAATTTATTATATCCAAGCCACTCTTTTTTACTCTTGTTTGCTGCAAAAATCTCTGTGATGGTTTCCATTCTTGCATCTGTATTATCTGCAAGATTGAGGGCTACGGCCTCCACCAATGCAGGTTTTTTCGGGGAACCATATTCCAGTTCTCCATGGTGGGACAGGATACAATGGATCAGTTCATTCTTAAGCACCTCCGGAAATTCCGGTATCTGGCGCGCAAGATCATTGATCATCTGCGCTCCCATATAAATATGTCCCAGAAGCTGGCCTTCATCTGTATAATCATTTAACGGAAATGCAGATAATTCTTTTGTCTTTCCGATATCATGAAGAAGTGATGCTGTGATCAGTAAATCCCTGTTGATGACCGGGTATGCCTTTGACATATAATCGCAGAGTCTGGTCACTCCCAGAGTATGCTCCATCAGACCGCCGATAAATCCGTGATGTACTGTCTTCGCTGCAGAATGTCCTTCAAACGCTTTCACAAAAGCTTCATCTTCCACAAATAATTTCTTCAGAAGTGCAGACAGATAAGTATTCTCCACACTGTCAATAAATGCTCTCAGCTGGCTGTACATATCATCTGTGCTGTTCTCACTTACAGGAAGATAATCTGCAGGATCATATTCATCTTCAGCAGCCTTGCGCACACGCTTGATATTCAGCTGCATAGCCCCTGCAAAACTGGTCACATCTCCCACAACATCTATATAATCCAGTGCATCAAAATCATCAATTCCAAGAGAATTCGGATCCCAGATCTTTCCATCCATGATTCCGGTTTTATCCTGTAGGATAATATTCTCATAGGGTTTTCCATTCTTCGTTACCGCAGACTGTTTCTGCTTGCACAGATAAATCCCATTAATTCTGTCTCCCTCATGTAACTCATTTAAAAAACGCATAAAGCCTGCCTCTCTATCCTTTATTTTTAGTATTATAACAATTCCACAAGAAAGAATCCCGCTTGTAGGATTCTCCGCCTGTCACTATCTCTCTCCAACTGTTACCTTATAATCTTTCTCCGCATACTCACCATCGGAATTTTTGCGAAGAACCGTTATGGTAAGATTTTCTCCCTGCTTTTTTGTCTGAAGATATGTATAGTAAGACTGCATACTCTCTGTGGGAGTTCCATCAATCTTACTTATAATATCTCCACACTGTATCCCTGCCTTCATCGCAGGAGATTCTTCTTGTGTACGCTCCACGTAAAGTCCCTGATCAATTCCCAGTTTTCTACATTGTGCCTGAGTTATCTCTGTTCCATAAATACCTGTATATCTGATTGTCTCTTTGTTAGCCAGATGTTCTATCAACGGAAGAATCTGCGAAATGGAAACTGCATGAATATTATCTCCGTCGTTTTCATTCTTCTTCAGTATCATACCTGCCACATTTCCGTCAGAATCAAGCAGCACACCACTTCCATCTTCATTCCCCTGCACATCTGTAGCCAACACATTATACTCCGTATCCGCTACCGATAGTTTTTCAGAAACAGAAGTGATCATTCCATAAACCACCGCATCACTGTCACCGGCAGGACTTCCGATAGCAATTACTATATCGCTCTGCCCCAGTTTCTTTGTGTCTGTCAGATCAGATACCACGATACCTTCTCTTGTACTGTCATTGAGAAGATTTTTTCTCACAGTTGCAACTGCAAATCCGGAATCTGCATCTCCCCTGCATATCTCTCCCTGCACTGTCGAACCATCTGCAAAAGTCACCTGCAGTTCCTGCAGATTTTCCAGTTCTTCCTCATAGGTCAGGATATAAAATTGCGTCTCTGTTTCAAGAAAGACAAGACCTTCCGTATCTTCCTGCTGAAAATAAGAATTATTCAGCAAATCCTCATCCTTTGAAATTCCTCTCACGTTTACAAGAGATTTTCGGGATTTTTGGGAAACCTTCAGCACTTCCCTATACATCTCCTGACGCATTGCCAGAAGACTCTTCTCCTCTTGTTCAGAAACTGAAGCGACAGATTTCCTCTCTGTTGCCTGTTCTTCAGATATCGTCTCCGCTACATCCGATCCTGTCAGTTCGATTTTCTGCTGTGTATTCTCTTCTCTGTCCGCCATAACCGGAAACACACTGGCAAAGGTTACGGCTGCGCAGCCTCCAAACAAAACGCCACATCCTGCTATCATAAGCAGCCTGCGCAACAGACTGCCATTCTCTTTTGGCTGTTTTTTTACCGTTTCTTTTATAAACTGATATTCCTGTGTGTCCATTTTGTTTTTTTTCATACCTGATTCTCCTGCCGCACTCCATTCAGGATAACTGCCCAGTGTCATACAAAACAGCAATCTGCCAAACAGTTACCATTCAGGTTCAATATCGCTTGTATTCAAACAAATTATATCGTAACAATCTACACATTATTTTAACAAAAAGATATGAATTTTTTATGAATATACTATAAGTAATTTCCCACAGTACAAAAAAGAAGCTCCTACTGAAACACTTATCGTATCAGCGAAACACTGCAGCTCAGGTTATTATGATGACACAAAAAAACGGCTTAAATGCACATATAATAGCATTCAAACCGTTTCTTATGCGGAAGATGGGACTTGAACCCACACGAGCGCAATGCTCACAAGATCCTTAGTCTTGCTCGTCTGCCAGTTCCGACACTTCCGCATATCGCATTTCTGTTATAAGTTTTACTTATTGTTGCGACAATTGGTACTATACCAAAAACTATATAAACTGTCAATAGCTTTTTTGAATTTTTTTTATTTTTTTGTAAAAACTATCATTTTTATGTATTTCTATCCTTTTTGCTTTCCATAGATTCCAAAATCATATATAATAGGAAAAGTATTTGTAACTGCTTATTTCACAGTAACACAGTTACAATTATGTTACTATTCACACACCACTATTCCGCGAGGTGTTTTGGCATGAATATGCCAAAATCCCGAGACATACAAGCCAAAATTCCATTGCCGCAGGCAATCTGGAATGAATTTTGGCTACGTTACTGTGAACGGAGTGAACAGTAACACAATTATTTTTTTAGAATTGCTATAATCCCGGAGTACATTTCCATAACAAAAAATGCTATAATATCAGGGACAGCAAATTATAAAGATATCTATCAGGAGATTTAAACAGACAATGAATCAGAAAGCATATAAAGCACTTGAATATTATAAAATCATCAATATGCTGACAGACAAGGCTTCCTCTTCCATGGGAAAAGAAATCTGCCGGAAGCTGGAGCCATCCACAGATATTGATGAAATCCGACATATGCAGACTCAGACCAGAGATGCACTTACCCGTCTTTTCCAGAAAGGAAATATTTCCTTTGGCAGCGTCAAAGATGTGCGTGGTTCTCTGAAACGTCTGGAAATCGGAAGTTCTCTGGGGATTGGTGAACTTCTTGCCATCTGCAGCCTTCTTGAGAACACCAATCGTGTCAAAGCTTATTCCAGAAGTGAGCGCGGTGATTCTCTCCCGGACTCTCTGGACGGGATGTTCGAGGCACTGGAACCACTGACTCCTCTTACAACAGAGATCCGCAGATGCATCCTCTCAGAAGATGAGATCAGTGATGATGCAAGCAGCAACCTCCGCCAGATTCGAAGAAACATGAAGATTACCGGAGACAGGATCCATACACAGCTCTCCTCTCTTGTAAACGGAAGTGCCCGCAATTATCTGCAGGATTCCGTTATTACCATGAGAAACGGACGCTACTGCATTCCGGTCAAGGCAGAATACAAAGGACAAGTTCCGGGTATGGTACACGATCAGTCCTCCACAGGTTCTACTTTATTTATCGAACCTATGGCAATCGTAAAACTAAATAATGACATCCGCGAGCTGGAACTGGAAGAACAAAAAGAGATTGAAGTGATCCTTTCCACCCTGAGCCAGCAAACTGCAGAACAGACCGACTCTATCCGCGCAGATCTTAATATCATGGTACAGCTTGACGTCATTTTTGCCAGAGCATCCCTTGCCATGGATATGAATGCAACAGAACCAATCTTCAATGATGAAGGACGCATCCGTCTGAAACAGGCACGCCACCCTCTCATTGATAAGAAGAAAGCTGTTCCCATTGATATCCGTCTCGGCGATGATTTCGACTTGCTTGTTATCACCGGTCCGAACACCGGTGGTAAAACTGTATCTTTAAAGACTGTCGGACTTCTCACTCTCATGGGCCAGTCCGGTCTTCATATTCCCACACTGGACCGCTCAGAGCTTGCACTGTTTGAAGAAGTTTATGCTGATATCGGTGATGAACAGAGTATTGAACAGTCATTAAGTACATTCTCCTCACATATGACCAACGTGGTTTCTTTCCTGAAAAAAGCCAACCGTCACTCTCTTGTCCTTTTCGATGAGCTTGGTGCAGGTACAGATCCGACAGAGGGTGCTGCCCTTGCCATTGCGATCCTTTCCCATCTTCATGAACAGGGAATCCGCACTATGGCAACCACCCATTACAGTGAGCTGAAGGTATATGCACTCTCCACCTCAGGTGTAGAAAATGCCTGCTGCGAATTTGACGTGGAAACGCTCCGCCCGACCTACCGCCTGCTGATCGGTGTTCCCGGGAAAAGTAATGCATTCGCCATTTCTTCCAAGCTTGGACTTCCGGACTATATCATCGATAAGGCCAAAGAACAGATCAGTGAACAGGATGAATCTTTCGAAGATGTTCTCAGTTCCCTGGAAAGCAGCCGTATAACTATTGAAAATGAACGCCGCGAGATTGAACAATATAAACAGGAAATTGCCTCTCTGAAATCCGAAATGGAATCCAAGCAGGAGAAGTTGAACGAGCAGCGAGACCGCATCATCCGTCAGGCCAATGAGGAAGCTCATGCAGTTCTCCGCGAAGCCAAGGAATATGCAGACCAGACTATGAAGATGTTCCACAAATTCCAGAAAGACCATGTGGATCTCTCTGCTGTGGAAAAAGAACGCCAGAATCTGCGCAAACATATGAATAAAGCAGAGAAAGGCATGACTCAGAAAACTGCTGCAAAGAAACCGAAGAAGGAACTCACAGCCAAAGATATCTCCCTCGGCGATGCAGTTAAGGTTCTCAGCATGAATCTTAAAGGTACTGTCAGCAGCCGTCCGGACAACAAAGGTTTCCTCTTCGTTCAGATGGGTATCATCCGTTCCAAGGTTCACATCTCTGATCTGGAACTGATCGATGAAGCAGAGATTACCACCCCAACCATGCAGCGTACAGGTGCAGGTAAAATCCGCATGTCAAAAGCAGCCCATGTATCCACAGAGATCAACCTGCTTGGCAAAACGGTAGATGAAGCAGTTGCAGAGCTTGACAAATATCTGGATGATGCTTATATCGCTCATCTGAAATCTGTCCGTATTGTTCATGGTAAAGGAACCGGTGCTCTAAGAAAAGGTGTACACAATTATCTGAAGCGCCAGAAGCATGTGGAATCCTTCCGCCTTGGAGAATTCGGCGAAGGAGATGCAGGTGTTACTATTGTAGAATTTAAGAAATAGGAGGGACCGCCATGGTTTCCAAACAGAAAATCCTTATTGTTGATGATGATAACAATATCGCAGAGCTTATTGCCCTGTATCTTACCAAAGAATGCTTCGAGACAAAAATCGTAAATGACGGAGAAGAAGCGTTAAGGGAATTTGCCTCCTTCCGCCCGGATCTGATCATTCTGGATCTGATGCTTCCCGGAATTGACGGTTATCAGGTATGTCGTGAAATCCGACATACCTCTGATGTTCCCATCATTATGCTTTCAGCAAAAGGCGAAACCTTTGACAAGGTTCTCGGACTTGAACTGGGTGCAGATGACTATATGATCAAACCCTTTGATTCCAAGGAACTGGTTGCCCGTGTACGTGCTGTCCTGCGCCGTTTCCAGGTTAAACAGCCAGCGCCTTCTTCCAGTGAAAAATGTGTTACTTACCCGGATCTGACCGTTAATCTGACAAACTATGCAGTCACATATATGGGTCGTCAGGTTGATATGCCGCCAAAGGAACTGGAACTTCTCTATTTCCTTGCAGCATCACCAAACCAGGTATTTACCCGTGAACAGCTTCTGGATCATATCTGGGGTTACGAATACATCGGTGATACCCGTACTGTAGACGTTCATATCAAACGTCTTCGTGAAAAGATCAAAGACAATCCTCACTGGTCCATTGCCACCGTATGGGGAATCGGATACAAATTTGAGGTAAAAAATCCATGAAACAGCATCATCTTTCCACAAAATTCCTGAGATTTTATATTCTCATCGGGATTTTGGGATTTTTCCTCATAACCCTCGGCGGTTCTTATATGGTGGAAAAGCATCTGGAACACTCTTTAAGTGCCGCACTTTATACAGAAGCGCACAATATCGCATCTAACGAAGCAGTTAAAAGCAATATCTCTTCCAGTACAGTAGATACTCTTCAGGAACACTTATGTGCAATTTCCGATTTTCAGGATGCTGTATTGTGGATCATCAACAGTAACGGTGAAATCATTGTAAGTACACAGAAAAATATTGATGTCCGGGATCCAATCCCACTGGAAGAATTCGATGCTTCCAAATGGGGAAGCAACTATTATCAGATTGGAAAGTTTTATGGTTTCTTTAAAACAGATCATTTGAGTGTTATTGCCCCGATCACCTCTGATATGGAAACCAAAGGTTACGTGGCAATCCATTATTCGATGACAAACCTTTATCAGAGCCGAAGCAGTATTCTTTTTATCATGCAGGTAATCTTTCTCCTGTGCTATGCAGCCACCAGTCTTCTGCTCTGGGCTTACAGCCACTACATACGTAAGCCCCTGGCCAGGATCATGAAAGGTGCCAGTGAATATGCAGGAGGTAATCTTGCATATAAAATAGACGTTACTTCTGATGATGAAATGGGATATCTTGCCAAAACTCTGAATTATATGTCCGATGAACTGAACAAAAACGGAGAATATCAGCGTAAATTCATTGCAAATGTCTCTCATGATTTCCGTTCTCCCCTTACCTCCATCAAGGGATATGTCAATGCCATACTGGACGGTACCATCCCCTATGAGATGCAGGAACGGTATCTGAAGATCATCGCTTTTGAATCTGAACGTCTTGAAAAACTCACCCGCAGTCTTCTGACTCTGAATGAACTGGATATGAAAAAACGGATGATGCACATTCAGCGTTTTGATATCAATGATACCATCAAAAACACAGCAGCTACATTTGAAGGCATCTGCACCAGCCGCCAGATCCGTCTGGAGCTGCTTCTCTCCGGACATGAACTTTATGTCAGAGCTGATATGGAACAAATTCAGCAGGTTCTTTACAACCTTCTTGATAATGCCATTAAATTCAGCAATGATAATTCCTCTGTTCAGATTGAAACAACTGTAAAAAGCGGTAAGGTCTTCGTTTCTGTAAAAGATTACGGAACCGGCATTCCCAAAGAAAGCCTGGGCAAAATCTGGGATCGTTTCTACAAAATTGATGCATCCCGCGGAAAAGACCGTAAAGGCACCGGACTTGGACTTTCTATAGTCAAAGAGATCATCAATGCACATAACCAGAATATTGATGTGATCAGTACAGAAGGTGTGGGAACCGAATTTATCTTTACTCTGGAGAAAACGAAATAAATTTCTTTCACTTGAAAAATATTGTCTTAAATATACCTGTAACAACCCTCTTACCTGGAGCGTGTCTGAGAGGACTGCTATAAAAAATACCGTAACAAAAGTATATATCATTTACTTTTATTACGGTATTTTTTTTATTCTATGGCAATCCTCGTAAATAATGCATTTAAGACATTTCACCCACCTTAACTAAACGGTGTTCTCAGCATTCTGTCTTCATTTACGAGATAGATTCCTCTCGGTGTGATCCTGATTTCAGGAATCACAGGAAGTGCCATAAATGACAGGGTAATAAACGGATCAAATCCTTCTTTCACTCCCATCTCATGGGCCTTCGGAATCATTTTTGCAAGTGCTTCGTTTACACTCTCGTAGCCGGCATCGCTCATCAGTCCCATGACAGGAAGTGGTAAGGTTCCATAAATCTCTCCATTGCATACCAGAGTATAACCACCTTGCGTCCGCATCATTTCTTTTACAGCAATAGCCATATCACGATCATTATCTCCTACTACAATAATATTGTGGGAATCATGGGAAACACTGGAAGCAATAGCTCCGCCGTGGATTCCATAGCCTTTTACAATGCCCACTCCCATCTTGCCCGTATTCTTATGACGCTCGATCACTGCAATCTTCTGATATTCTCCGTCCGGAGCAAAATATTTCTCACCATCCGATTCTATCCATGGAACCTCTTCCAGAACATCCTTTGTCACAATCTGTTTCTCAAGCATCTGAATCACTCTTGCCTTTGTTCCCGGATGTTTCAGTTTCAGACGTTCCTCACTGAACCCAGATACATGAACTGTATTTTTCAGATATGGAGGACATGGTTTCAATTCTGCTTTCTCATCTTTAATGATCTTCTTACCACAATGATATACATCTACAACATTCAAATCTACCACATTATCCAGAATGACAAAATCTGCCTGTCTTCCGGGTGCGATCATTCCAAGTCTGTATAAACCATAGCATCTTGCAGGCTGGATCGTTGCCATCTGCAGTGCTTTCTCAACCGGAAGTCCAAGCTGTACAGCCCGTTTCACATTATAATTGATATGCCCCTCTTTACGGATTTCTTCGATATGCTTATCATCAGTACAGAAGCAGAAACCTGACGTATCTGTATGGTGTTCCACAATCCCCTTCACAATAGCATCCAGATTTCTTGCTGCACTTCCCTCACGTATCAATACCTGCATTCCATTTCTTGCCTCAGCCATTGCATACTCATAATCCACACACTCATGATCTGTGTCAATTCCGCCAAGTACATATGCAGCCAGATCCCCAGATGCCAGAAACGGTGCATGGCCATCCTTCACTCTGTCCTGAAACAGCTGGAGCTTTTCATGCATGGCAACACTTCCGTTAATCACAGAAGGCGCATCCATCACTTCACCAAGTCCCAGAATCCTCGGATGTTCCAGATATCCCTTCATCTTTCCTGCTGTAAGAATACACCCGTTATCATCCACATGAGTCGCCGGAACACAGGAAGGCATCATCACATATACATTCGCCGGTGCATCTTCTGTCTGATCCAGGATATAATCAATTCCATCCGTACCGGATACATTTGCAGACTCATGAGGATCTACAATAAATGTTGTAGTTCCACACTGTGCAGCCTGCCGGACCAGCTCACCCGGCGTCACCAGAGTAGATTCCAGATGCAGATGACTGTCGATAAATCCCGGACAGATTACTTTTCCTTCCAGATCAATCTCTGTCTCTCCTTCATATGTACCGACTCCGATCACAATTCCATCTGCAACAGCCACATCACCATCAATAAATTCTCCCGTACCAGAGCTGAACACACGCCCATTTTTAAACACCAACTCAGCCTTCTCAATACCTCTTGCCATCTGCGAATACCTGCGATACATCTCAAGTTCCATAAAAAAACCTCCTTTCGCTCCCTTGAAAGCCCTCCTGCGCCACACATTCATTATTACAGTAAAGCTTCCAATATATTATCATATTTACTTGTTTTTTCAGACTTTTTATTGTCCCAATCATTTTTTTCTATATATTTCATTATATATTATCATCTGTCTTTTTAATTTGCAACCTGTTTTTTCTTTACCAAAGCAACTTTCCATCAACTTTTAACGGCTTTACAAAAAGGCTGCCGGATATCTCCTGCAGCCTTTTCATATCACTTACATCTCTATATTTACATCATATAATCTTTGATCACATCATGATCTCTGAGTACTTTCTCGATCACAGTTCCCTTAACAGCTTTCAGAAGCGGTTTCTTCAGCATATCCAGTGGTCCCGGAAGTTCGATCTCCAGTGGAGATTTTCCATCCATCAGCTTCACACTGCTATCCAGTAATTCTCTGATATCATAAACACTGCCCCATACTTCCGGCACACCTCTGTCAACACCCAGAAGTCCATACACAGCCTCCATAGCAGTTCTTACGGAATATTCAGTAGTAAATACAGTATCTCTTGGTGTATCGGCAAACTGTCCGAGGAATGCGAAGTTTACACAGCCATCCGGAATAACATCAGGTCTGTCACCCTTTGTTCTCGGCATAAAGAATGCTGTAATATAAGGCATCATGGTCGGTACACAAACTGCACTGTTCTCAGCCATGTCTTCAATCTGGTCAACCGGAACGCCAAGATGATAGAGCCACTCTTCTGTGATTTCCTTACCTGTACACTCCTTCATAGGCTTCTTGATATAATCACCAGGTACATCTGTAAACAGACCATATACCCATACACAAACCTTGTCTTTGTCCTGATCCTTGAACTGTCCCTGTCTATTGATCGTCCAGCTTAATAACCAGCTGGAATCCTGACAGCTTACAATACCGCCTGTAACAACCTTGCCTGTTCTCGGATCACGTTTGCAGATATCTGTAATATAAGGAATGATCTTATCATCCAGAGTAGTCACTGTTGCTGACTCCCAATTTGTCTTAGCAATATCAGAACAGAATTTCTCAGGATGTCCGAAGGACGGATCCTGTTTTGCGATATTTTTCCAGAGACTCCAGCATCCACTTGTACGAACTTCTGCATCTCCGTTCGGTGCATGATTCTGATCGCCATAGATGGTTCCCTCTGTACAGCTTCCGTTTGTCACAAATACAAAGTCGTTTTCTGTAAGAACAATTCCCTTTTCTACGCCATTCACCTTACACTCGATTGCTTTTGCAATCTTCTTATTGCCTTCAAACTCAAAAAGTACGTTTGTAACCTCTGTATTGAACTGGAATTCAACACCTGCTTCTTCCAGATATTTCTGCATTGGCAGGATCAGGGATTCGTACTGATTATATTTTGTGAATTTCAGGGCACTGAAATCCGGAAGTCCGGAAATGTGATGGATAAATCTCTGGAAGTACAGTTTCATTTCCAGTGCACTGTGCCAGTTCTCAAATGCGAACATGGTTCTCCAGTATAACCAGAATGTGGAATCAAATACTTCATCGTCAAATACATCTTCAATTGTCTTGTCATAAAGATCTTCATCCTTTGTCATGAACAGCTTCATGATCTCCATGCAGCCCTTCTGGCTCAGATTGAATTTACCGTCTGTATGAGCATCCTTGCCTCTCTCTTTTGTTGCACGACAGAGAGAATAGTTGGGGTCTTCCTTATTCAGCCAGTAATATTCATCAAGTACAGATATACCAGGTGTTTCAATGGATGGAATACTTCTGAAAAGATCCCATAAGCACTCGAAATGGTTTTCCATCTCACGTCCCCCACGCATCACATATCCGCGGCTCGGATCAAAGATACCGTCACATGCTCCGCCTGCAATATCCATTGCTTCCAGAATGTGGATATTCTTTCCGGGCATCTGTCCGTCACGTACAAGGAAACAGGCTGCTGCAAGAGAAGCCAGTCCGCTTCCTACGATATAAGCATGTTTATCATCTACGCCTTCCGGCTTTCTTGGACGTGCAAATGCTTCATAGTTACCGTTTGTATAATAAATTCCCTTACTGTTTTTCTCATATTTTCCACGTTCTGTATTGCGATATTCACTTGTATTATGAAGTGCGTCATAATCTTCTTTTTTCTTTGTCTCAGCTGTTTTATACTTCTTTCCTACTGCCACTGCTGCCACGCCTGCTCCAACTGCCAATGCGGATATAAGTCCTAAACCTTTATTTTTACTCATAATACACATCCACCTTTCTTGAATTCTTCTTTAGAAGTTCTTTCAGATTCGTTATCTTAAATGCTTTTTACTCTCTGCTTTACCCATTTCCCGGAAACTCTTTTCGCCTGCCGGAAATCTCTTGATCTCCCGGCAAGACATCTTCATGACTTTTACATTCTTATCTGTATGTTTCCCACATCATAAGCATTTCATCCGTCTGAATTATCTGTTTGTTGCTATGGCTGTATATTAACAGTTAAAATATGATTCTACAATTTACAAAAGCCGCCGAATGATAAGTTTTTTATCACCCTGCGGCTTTTGTAAAGAATTTTTATATGATTATTTTTCCATATTATTTTTCTGAAAGTTATGAATAGATGTAGTCACTGTATCGCGAAGTGTCAAATCCATCATTCTTACCAGATCTTCAATATTTTCTTTCATCCCTTCCCTGATCCACTCAAGTATGATTCCCACAAAACCATATTTATAGAAGTCTGCAATAAATTTTTTATCCTCTTCTGTGATATTCAGACCCTTGCTTTTTTCTTCCACCACACCCACGATCAGATCATAGGTTAATTTAAAAAGATAATTTTCTATCCGCTCCCTGTCCACATTTCTGTAAACATTCATAATAAACGGTTTGTTTTCCAGCACTGCCTCAAATATCTGGGTCAGCCCTTCTGTCCAGGATTCAGAAGTCTTTTTGCCCTGAAGGGCTTTTGTCCCATCTTCCACGCAGGACCATTCAACCAGATCATAAATATCCTTGAAATGATAGTAGAAAGCCATGCGGCTTATCCCGCAGTCCGTGGTAATATCTGTTATCGTGATCTTGTCCAGAGGTTTCTTCAGAAGAAGCCGTTTCAGGGATTCTTCCAGAGCTGCTTTTGTGGTATTTGGCATATAACTCCTCCTGTCTGCTTACTGTGATTATTTCCAGTCGTAGTTTCTCAGGTGTCCTTCCAGATTCATGTGGTCAAAATTATTCTGGCGCAGTGCTTCGTACAGAACGATTGCTACGGAATTGCTCAGATTCAGAGAACGGATATCTCCGATCATAGGGATTCTTACGCAGGTTTCCTGATTATTGACCAGAATATCCTCCGGGATCCCTGCACTCTCTTTTCCAAACATGATGTAGCAGTCTTCTTCATAATGAACGTCTGTATAAGTCTGAGGCGCTTTTGTTGTTGCATAGTAAATTTTTGCCCCGGGATTCTTCTCCAGAAAGTCCTCAAAGTCCAGATATGTAGTTACATCCAGATCTTTCCAGTAATCCATTCCTGCTCTCTTTAAGGCTTTCTCACTTAAGGAAAATCCCAGAGGCTCGATAAGATGGAGTCTGGTTCCTGTTGCCACACAGGTACGGCCGATATTTCCTGTGTTTGCAGGAATCTCCGGCTCGTGAAGTACAATATTTAATTTTGCCATTTTCTTTTTATTCCTCTTGTTATTAATCGTCTGTCTCTTCTTAGAAAATTGTCTCTTAAGTTTCCTGCAGTTACTCTTTGAGAAGTTGCTGCAGTTCATCCTCTGCCGGACGTTCCAGATAGCGGGCACTGCCGCCACTGTAGAGAAGCCGGTCATTACCGCTGTTTGTCTGTCCGATGATCTCTGCCATAAATCCTTCATTGCGAAGCCTCTGTACCAGTGCTTCACCTCCGCGGATTCCAATCAATACTGCTCCATCTGCCTGAAGCTTATATGGATTCAGGTCAAAAATCTCGCACACTTCTATGGTCTCCTGACGAATCGGTACCTTACGGAAGTCTGCTTCCAGTCCTACTTCTGAAGCTTCTGCCATCTTCCAGAGCGCACTTAAAAAGCCGCCCTCACCCATAGCATATAATGCGCTGGCATCTGCCTCCTGCGCAATTTTCCAGACAATACTGCCAGCTCCATAATCGTCCCGAAGTGAAACGCAATTCTGAATAAAACCGGCAGAGAATCTCTCTGCCAGTTTGTCCTTTTTATTTTTTGCTATTACAGAGGTTCCTTTCAGAGCCACCGGACATGCCACCACCAGTTCATCTCCCGGTTTCAGGCATCCGGTTATTTCTGCCCTCAGAGCCTCTATTGCCGCCTGTCCCAGTCTCATTTGTTTTCTCCTGAAAAATTTATTATACAAGCAGAGACAGAACTGTCGGCACTACCATTGCCAGTACCAGAATGATTGCAATAATTGCTGTGATCACTTTACGATTCTTTGGATTAAACATTCCCATTTCTCTTCACCTCTTTAATCTCTGTTCAGGTTCTCAAACACATCTTTCGTCACATCTGTCACATGAGCGTTGTTAGTCAGCGGATCACGGTCTGCATAGTCAAACAGCAGTACTTTTCCATCTGCAAATACTTCCACATGTGCATTCTTTGCCACCTTTTCCCGTTTTCTGAAGTCCCATATCTGTCTCTCAAAAGGCTTCTGGTCTCTGGCAAAGCCGGGACGGCTTTTCAGGTTCTCTCTCAGATAGAGATCATATACCATCTGGTCTTTTACCTGATCCACGGAAATCTCCGGCATATCCTCCAGAAATTCCAGCAGAATCTCATATCTTCGCATTCTTGTATGAGAAACATCACCATAGCCTTTTTCCATGTAAAAACTGCCCAGTCTCTCGTAAATTGAGAAAGCATCCGGGAAAAAATTTTCCAGATATTCAAGTGTATTCTGGAATTGTCCACTATTATAATACACTTCCACCATATTTTCCACAGTTTTCAGCTTCAAAACGTGGTCATAATCCAGCCACTTCGTGGAAAGTACCTCATAAGGCTCCTGTGTTTTGTATACAATACCATATTCCCTGCACATCTCCATCATATGGGAACCCTTTAACACCTTCAAAAAGCCCAGCTGAAGCTGCTGTGGTTTCAGCGCATAGACATCATTAAAGGAATTCCGGAAGCTGTCGTAATCTTCATAGGGAAGTCCTG
The DNA here is from genome assembly GCF_025148125.1 of Blautia wexlerae DSM 19850. Lineage (NCBI taxonomy): Bacteria > Bacillati > Bacillota > Clostridia > Lachnospirales > Lachnospiraceae > Blautia > Blautia wexlerae. The sequence continues at coordinate 1,106,597 of NZ_CP102267.1, read as the reverse complement.
CGATCAGGTCCAGATGCTGATGGATATTTCCAAAGCTGTGGATTCTGTCAACAATTCCTTTCAGTTTTTCAAAATCCATAGTTCTGTGAATTGCCTTAATCGTATCCGGATTTGTTGACTGTACTCCGATCTCCAACTGAATCAGGCCCGGACGCATAGTGGACATTTCCTGCAGTTCCTCTTCTCTTAACAGATCTGCCGAAATCTCGAAATGAAAGTTTGTTACACCGTTATCGTGTTCATTAATATACTTCCAGATTGCCATTGCATGGTCATGTTTACAGTTAAAGGTACGGTCTACAAACTTTACCTGCGGAACCTTATTGTCTATAAAAAACTGCAGCTCTTTCTTTACGGTCTCTGTATCTCTGAAACGCAGTTTCTTATCAATGGAAGAAAGACAGTAACTGCAGGAGAAAGGACATCCTCTGCTGCTTTCATAATAAATGATCCTGTTCTTAAACTCAGACAGATCTTTGTAAATGAACGGAATACTGCTTAAGTCCATGATCTGGCGCCATCCATTATGTATGATCTGATCTCCGTCTCTGTAACAGATTCCTGTCATATCTTTCAGGTTCTGCGGATTTTTTTCCACATAATATCCGGCAAGTTCTTTAAATGTTTCTTCACCTTCCCCGACCATAACACCTTTAAATTCTGAGTTTTCTGTCAGGAATTTCTCCGCATCATAAGAAACTTCCGGACCGCCGGCCCAGAAGTCGGCGCCCGGAAGAATCTTTATCAGATCTGCCATCAGTTCTTTTACAAAAGAAAGGTTCCAGATATAACAGGACACACATACCACATCAGGATGCTCCAGATAAATATCACGCATGATATCATCTTTCTGCTGGTTGATGGTATATTCCTTTAATACAATATGATCTGCGTAATCGGATGCATATGCCTGCAGATCATAAACAGCAAGATTGGAATGAATATATTTTGCATTGCATGCCGCTAATAAAATCTTCATAAATCTTTAGCCTTCCAGTGCACTCTTCAGCTCTTCTTTGGAAGTAAGACCTACGAAGCGTTTCACTTCCGCACCGTCTTTAAACAGGATCAGTGTCGGAATGCTGACTACACGAAACTGCTGTGCAAGTGCCATATTCTGATCTACGTCTACTTTTCCTACTGCGTATCCCTCTTCTGCCAGTTCTTCTACAACCGGACCCTGACGCATACATGGTCCACACCATGTTGCCCAGAAATCTATAAGAACCGGTTTCTCAGATTTTAATACTTCTGTTTCAAAATTTGCTGTTGTAATCTCTTTTGCCATAATTCATATCTCCTTTGCTTATTCTTTATAAAAATTTGCAATGTAAGTTCTCTGGTTTTATAATATCAACACTATAACCCTGTTAAATTTTCAGTTTTTATTTTAGATTTTTTATTTTAAAGATCTTACATACTTCCCTGCATTAATACCTGCCTTTGCTCCCTCATACACAGCTTTCGCCACTTGAAGAAGTCCGCCTGTACAGTCACCTGCCGCATAGAGTCCCGGGATGGTTGTTTCCATATTTTCGTTAACTTTAATGTTTCCTTTTTCCGTAAGTTCAGCTCCCATCTGGCGGGCAATCTCAGTACTGCCTGCAGTTCCCATTGCAATAAATACACCCTCTGCAGGACAGAAATCATTTGCCTGCTGACCTGCTCCTGCCTTTATTTCCTCTGCCTGCACATCAGGTGCAAGACGGATTCCGGATACCAGATCATCGCCCTCTACAGACTGGATCTTCATTGTGTTTACACTGATATTTTCTTCAGATGTAAATTCCGGTTCTTCACCGTTTGTATAAATGGTTACTGTAGAAGCAGTATTAGACAATTCCTTTGCTTCATGCATGGCGAAATCACCGTTTCCAAGAACTGCTACATCCTTGCCTCTGTAAAAGAAAGCATCGCAGATTGCACAGTAGCTGACACCTTTTCCCTCAAATTCTTTAACACCCGGGATCTTCGGTGCAGCGCGCTTACTTCCTGTTGCAAGAATCAGACTCTGAGTCTCGAATTCACCTTCTGTAGTTTTTACCACAAAAGTATCAAACCCGCCGACTCCCAGAACCTGTGCATCCAATATTCGTACGCCCAGTGCTTTCGCCTGAGCGATTCCTGTATCATATAATTCCTGACCGGACAGCGGATGTTCCAGTCCGTAATAGTTTTCTATTTTCTCTGCTTTTTCCAAAGCACCGATCCCATTATTGATCACCAGGGGATCCAGATTTCCACGAACTGCATAAAGCGCAGCGGAAATTCCTGCAGGTCCGGCACCTATGATTATCACTTTTTCCAAATTCTGTCACCTGCTCTCTGTTATTGTTTTCAATATACTGTGATATATCATCGTTACTGTTCACTCTGTTCTCAGTAACTTATTATCAGCTATTGTTACTATACTACGTTTTCTGAAAAAAATCCATGATTTTATTTGGATAATTTTGGTATAATTTGGTTAAATAAGTTTCTCGATTCAGCGACATAATAAATAAAAGCGAAGTGCTGTTCACTCATGAACCATGCATTTCGCTTTTATACATTATTTTGTATGATTTATTTATCCAACCAGAGGATATTTGTCTGTAAGTTCTTTGACGATTGCCTTTGCCTTTTCCTGGCTGCCTTCTTCTTTTAAGGTCATAGCAATTGCTTCTGCAATCTTGTCCATATCTTCCGGTTTCATGCCTCGTGAAGTAACTGCTGCTGTTCCGAGACGTACACCGCTTGTAACAAATGGAGACTGGGGATCATTTGGAATTGCATTCTTATTGCAGGTAATGTTTACTTCATCAAGAAGATTCTCCATCTGCTTGCCTGTAACGCCCAGACTTCTGAGATCTACAAGCATCAGATGATTGTCTGTCCCACCGGAAACAATATCAATTCCTCTCTTCTGAAGCCCTTTGCAAAGTGCCTGCGCATTCTCAACGATCATCTTTGCATAGTCCTTAAATTCCGGCTGAAGCGCTTCTTTGAAACATACTGCCTTGGCAGCGATCACGTGCATCAGAGGACCACCCTGGATTCCCGGAAATACTGCTTTATTAAAGTTAAATTTCTTTGCATTCTCTGCGCTGCTTAAGATCAGGCCGCCTCTTGGTCCACGCAGAGTTTTGTGTGTGGTTGTAGTCACAACGTCTGCATAAGGAATCGGGCTTGGATGCTGTCCTCCTGCTACCAGACCGGCGATATGCGCCATATCCACCATCAGATAAGCCCCAACTTCATCTGCGATCTCACGGAATTTCTTAAAATCAATAACTCTGGCATAGGCACTTGCACCTGCTACGATCAGCTTTGGTTTATTCTCAATGGCGATTCTTCTGACTTCTTCATAATCGATCACACCGTCATCATTGACTCCATAATATACCGGCTTAAAGTAGGTTCCGGACATATTTGCAGGACTTCCATGTGTCAGATGTCCACCATGATCCAGATTCATACCCATTACAGTATCTCCCGGCTGCAGCATTGCAAAAAAGACTGCCATGTTTGCCTGTGCTCCGGAGTGCGGCTGTACATTTGCATATTCACATCCGAATAATTCTTTCGCACGTTCGATTGCAAGAGCTTCCACCTCATCCACGCAGGAACATCCGCCGTAAAATCTCTTCCCCGGATATCCTTCCGCATATTTATTAGTAAGAGGGCTTCCCATTGCTGCCATAACTGCTTTACTTACCCAGTTCTCTGAAGCGATCAGCTCAATATGGGAATTCTGGCGTGCAAGCTCCGCCTCGATCAGATCTGCGATATCCTTGTCTGTCTTTGCTACGTCGTCGATTGAATACATCTTCGTGCTCCTCCTTTGTTATACGCTCAGTAATTATTCCGATTATAACCAATTCTATCCATCATGTCAATCACCAAAAGACATTTGTCCGTGTACCAAAATATTTTATGATATAAATTAGGATACCACATATTATGTTTCTCTGCTGAGCTCTGTAGCAAATAACAGATTCGATTCGATTAAAACGCTTTTTTAATCTGTTTTACCAGTGCATCCACATCTTCCGCTTTCACAAGAAATCTCTCGGTTCCATTGATTTCCAGACTATCATAAGTATCATCATATGCAAAATATTTCAGAGTTACTTCCGGAGCTTCTTCTGTGTTTCTGTGGAATGTTACAGTCAGCACTTCTTCCTTATCTGCTGCATCTTTTGTTTCTTCAACTTCCGAATCAAGCATTATACTTTGAAGCGCCTGATACAATTCAGTAAATTTCTCCTTCTTTACAGTTTTCTTTCCGAATTTATAATCGCTGCCATCCAGCTTCATGGTATAGGTTTTCTTTCCAATGCTTATATCCACACTGTCAAGTGTATCAATATTTACCAATGCCGGAATCTTCAGGATCAAATTAAATGGTTTCAGTTCCAGAAGACTGTTCACCGACTCTTTTGAAAGCAGATAAACAGCCTCTTCGTATCCTTTTACGCATGCATAATAATCACCATTCTCATCTGTATTTCCGATAAGGATCGTTGCTGTTGCATCTGCATCCTGCGTTTCTTTTGCTGTGTCATCGTTAACTGTATTTACAAAATCTACTGTAAAATATGTCTTTGTATTATCCAGTCCGGTATCTGTATTTGCTGCATCGACGCCGTTGCTGAGATCAAAAGCAGCCAGCACTCCAAACATTTCATACATATTCTCTGTGTTTACTGTTGCAGTCTCATCATACGGATTGGTAATTTCCCAGTAGTCGAAATCCATCTTATAATCTGCCGGTTCCTGTTTGATCTGAAATACTTCTTCGCCGTCCTTTACAATGGAAAATCTGCGAATGGAATAGGCAGACATTCTTGGATGTTCTACAGTTTTTAAATCTGTGTTTTCTGTTTTATCATCTGTCTGATCAGCAATTTCTTCTTCCACAGCTGCATCTTCTGCTTTTGGCTCTTCTGCAGTCTCAGAGTTTTGTTCTGCTTCATCTGCCCATACAGGACAGGATATAACTGCTGTGCCTGCTGCACCGGCAGTAAACATGGCTGTCATTCCAAGAAGTAATATTTTTTTAATTTTGTTTTTCATGTCTGTGTTCCTCCTGTCCATATATAATATGGTTTTTATTTTATGTTACTTTTCGCAATTGAAACAGAATACTTACTCCGTTCGGTTAAAGTGCAATTTCTACCTCAGCAGGCTTATGTCCTGTCAGTTCTGCACTTCTTGTATCCGGCTGGGATACTCCTGCAAATAAACGGAAATGTTTTCCTGCGATGTAACGATTTCCATCTTCATCAACTATATTCATTGCTTTATTAGAAATTGTAAATTCTACAGTTTTCTCTTCTCCCGCTTTCAGAGATACTCTCTTAAATCCGCAGAGACTGTAGTTACGAACTGCAAGCGGAGAATCAAGGTCTTTGATATACACCTGAACAACTTCATCTGTATCTACTGTTCCATTGTTCTTAACAGTTGCTTTTAACATGATATCGGACTCTGCTGATACTTCACTGACAACCTCTGCTTCTGTTACGCAGGTATCACTGTATGTAAGTCCGTATCCAAATGGATAAAGTGCCTCTTTTTCCATATAACGGTAAGTTCTGTTTTTCATAGAGTAATCTGTGAATTCCGGCATTCCTTCCAGGTCTTTATAGAAGGTTATCGGAAGTTTTCCTGATGGAGATTCTTTTCCGAAGAGAAGATCTGCTATTGCACGTCCGCCTCTTGCTCCCGGATACCATGCAAGAAGGATTCCATTACAGTTATCCTGCGCATAATTCAGGTCAATCGCACTTCCTGCCATCAGAACTACGATGGTAGGTTTTCCTACTGCTGTTACTTTCTCGATCAGTTCTTCCTGTACTTTCGGAAGATGAAGATCAACTTTGTCCCCGGATGCATCACTGTTTCCGGTATCTCCTTCTTCTCCCTCCAGAGTCTCATCAAGACCTACGCAGAGTATGACTACATCGCTGTTTTCCGCTGTAATTACTGCCTCAGAAATTCTGTCCTGATCCCATGCCAGATTTTCAACTTTGTCTTTATATAAATCACATCCCTGAGAGTAAAGGATCCTTACATCGTCACCTGCTTCTTCACGGATTCCTTCAAGAACAGTAATATATTCTGAAGATGTTCCATGATAATTTCCAATAAGAGCTGCACGGCTATTTGCATTCGGGCCGATGACACCAATAGTATTTACTTTTGTTTTATCAATCGGAAGAACTCCATCATTCTTCAGAAGTACGCAGCTCTTTCTTGCCATCTTAAGAGCTTCATCAATGTGCTCTTTGCACTCTACCACACTATACGGTATCTTATCATATTCACTTCCGTCAAACAGGCCCAGCAGATATCTGGTTGTCAGCAGTCTGACTGCAGATTCTGTGATTTTTTCTTCTGTTACCAGTCCATCCTGATAAGCTCCCATCATATGAAGATATGTATTACCGCAATTCAGGTCACAGCCTGCATTTAATGCCATAGCAGCGGACTGTCTTGGCGTAGAAGTTACCATGTGATGTTCATGGAAGTCACGGATTGCCCAGCAGTCAGAAGTATAATGACCTTCGAATTTCCATTTTCCTCTCAGGACATCTTCCATAAGATATTTATGTGCACAGCAGGGTTCTCCGTTTGTCCTGTTATAAGCACCCATTACAGCCTCAACATCCGCTTCTGTTACAAGCGCTTCAAAAGCCGGAAGATATGTTTCCCACATATCCTTCATGCTTGCCTGTGCATCAAATTCATGTCTGAGCGATTCCGGACCGCTGTGCACTGCATAATGCTTTGCACATGCTGCCGCTTTCATTACAGGTCCGTCACCCTGAAGTCCTTCTACGAATTTCACGCCAAGTCTGGACGTCAGATATGGATCCTCACCATAGGTTTCATGCCCTCTGCCCCATCTCGGATCTCTGAAAATGTTTACATTGGGGGACCAGAAAGTAAGACCCTTGTAAATATCTCTGTCTTCTTTTGCAGAATATGCATTGTATTTTGCTCTTCCCTCAGTTGCAATGATATCGCCAACTTTTTTCATCTCTTCATCGTCAAATACTGCAGCCATCGCAATTGCCTGTGGGAACATGGTTGCCACACCTGCTCTGGCCACTCCATGCAGTGCTTCATTCCAGTAATTGTATGCCGGAACACCCAGTCTTTTCACGGGAGCAGCATCGTATTTTAACTGGGAAGCCTTCTCCAGAAGCGTCATCTGTGATACCAGTTTTTCTGCTTTTTTTCTTGCTTCTGCTCTTTCTTTTCTGTGATCTTTCATTTCAGATCCTCCTGTTTATATAATTTGATAATTATTCAGCAGGTATTAACAAAGCCTCAGCGCAGCCCGCTACTCCTGCATTATGTATTCTGCATTTCTTCTCTGTATTTCGTCGGAGATTTTCCTGTATGTTTCTTAAATGCCAGTGAGAAATAATTCGTATCTCTGTATCCTACCATCATAGCAATCTTTCCAGTCTTGATGCTGGTAGTTTCCAGAAGGCTCTTCGCCTTCTCAATCCTCTTTCTGACAATGTATTCATTACATCCTTCACCTGTAATCCGCTTAAATAATCTGGAAAAATAATTCGGTGTGATATAGAGACTTTCCGCAATGCTGGAAACCGAAATATCCTCTGCAAGATGCTCATCTATATAGTGTCTGGCATTGGAAATGGTATAATGTACATCCTCTTCATCATTTTCAATAAGCTGCTCAATAAACATTCTCGTAATCTCACAGGCCTCTTCTTTTCCTGCTGATGACAGACTCTTGGAGAGTGCATCCAACTTTCCTTCTTCCACCTCACACGATTCTTCCATGTAGGAAAAAATCAAAGAGGAGGCAATCTCGAAACAACATCTGCGCACAGCAGAAGGAGAAAGATTATAGGATTCCGTTGCCTTAGTAAAGGTATTAAATGCCTTTAGTACATAATCTGGAGTTCCTATATTGGAAATCATGATATTTCGCAGTTCTGCATAGATTTCCCAGAAGATTTTCTTCTTGTTCTGAGCCCCCATCGTCTGTATAATGTCCTGAATATTCTTTTTTTCATGTTCCAGAAGATATCTGGCATCATTGTAGGAAATTGCCAGATTTTCAAATCCTTGCACAGCACTTCCAACCGTAATCTTTGGTTTATATTCAAATTCATCCTTCAGTACATCCGACAATTCTTCAATCTGTTCCAGAACGCTGTCGTCATCATCCTTTTCAAAACAGACAATCGCAATCGTACCGTCATCATCTACAAATGTGATTCCTCTGTTTTGGGAATCCACCATGCTCATGCAGACATTTTTAACAGTCATTGCACGGAATTTTCCGTCATTCTGCTGTTCTGTATACATTCCCTGTTCCAGAAGAATCAAGCTCATTTTCTGCTTAATATCAAACTGAAAATCTTTCTGGAGAATATACAACTGCATCTCTTTATCTGCTTTTGTATGCACCAAATTCCTCATGCACTGCTCCAGTCTCATCTGCACTACAGAGCCTTGAGAGCGCCACACTCTGGCCTGATTCTGCTCTTTGTTTTCCTGCTCTTTCAGTTCTTTTATCTGCTTTTCTATCGCATTGAAAAGATCATCTTCATCAATCGGTTTCAGGAAGAAATCCTGCACCTGAAGCCGCAGGCTCTCTCTTGCATACTCAAAATTATCAAAGCCTGTAAGCACGATCACACGCAGTTCAGGTACTGATTCTCTGGCCGCTTTAATCAGTTCCAGTCCTGTCATTTCTGTCATCTGGATATCTGTAACCATAATTTCAGGACCTTCTTCTTTAAGAATCTTCAAAGCCTCGTTTCCTGATGCAGCAGTAAATACGTCATCTACTTCCAGTTTCTTCCAGTCTATGGCATTTTTCATACCCATACGTATCATCTTTTCGTCATCAACAATCAGTACTCTATACACACGTCCACTCACCTCCTGCTGTATTCTTTTTGATTTCTGTCTGATATGGCAGATGGATCACGACAGTTACCCCACCCAAATCATTCTTCTGATAATTAAGACCATATCCCTCTCCAAAAAGAAGTTCAATCCTCTTGTTTACGTTTCGCACTCCATATCCAAAGGAATCCTCGTATCTGGAGAGCTGTTCATTCATTTCATCTATCTGTTCCTGACTCATTCCTGTGCCTGTATCTGATACCTTTATGATAACTTCATCCTCATTTTTATATGCTGTAAGATAAAGTGTACCTGTTTTTCCCTCTTTTACTTTCATTCCATGATAAATAGAATTCTCCACCAGTGGCTGCAGAGTCAGCTTCGGTATCAGGCTTTCTTCCACCTGAGATTCTACAACAATCTCACTTCCGATAATGTTGTCGTATCTCATGTTCTGGATAATCATATAATTCCTGATATGCTCTACTTCTTCTCTGATCGTGATCACGTCATGTCCTTTGCTGAGACAGATCCTGTAATATTTCGCCAGCGCCTTTACCATTGTGGAAATCTCTTTATTTCCTTCGGCAATCGCCTGCCAGTGGATACATTCCAGTGTATTATAAAGAAAATGCGGCTGAATCTGCGACTGAAGGGCATTAAAACGAATCTGCTCCAGCTGATGCTGTTCCAGTTTTACCTGTTCCATCAACACCTCGATTTCATCCATCATAGAGTTAAAACCAATTGCAAGCTTTGTGAAATCTTCACCCATATTGTCAACATTGATCCTTGTTCTCAGGGAACCTGTTGCAACATGATCCATCTTAGATACTACCTTATTAAGGGGCTGATACATTTTCCTGACCAGTGCTCTTATAATAATGCTTACTATGATCAGCACTATGATCAGAACCAGAATCACAACAACCATTATATGGAATCCTGATTCCATCAGTTTATAAAAAGAAATCGAACTGACTACATAATAATTCCAATTCTTAATCTTCTGGCATACATACATATTCCCATTCTTTGTAAATATCTGTATCCCTTTTTCCATCTCATCTATATAATTTACGTAACGGCCTGTCTCCTCTTTATCATTCGAAAGCAGTATCATTCCACCTGTGTCAACTACTCTTGTTTCTGCTGAAGAATCTCCTACAGCCAGCATCTTCTGTACTGCCGGATCATCGAAATTCATGCACAGAAGCCCTCTTGCATCAGATACTTTTCTGGTATCATATAATGGATAATACAGACTCAATGTATATCTGTTCCCTTTATAATAATCGTTATTATAGGCAACTTTCAGCGTTCCTTTCTTCGCATATTTGCTTCTCTCATATGCCTGGGGATACACTTCTTCAAACTGCGTAACTGATAAAGAACCCTTTCCTCTGTAGTAGTAACTCTTATAATCCGAACTGACAATGGCAGCAAAGTTCAGACTCTCATACATATTATTCAGATTCTCCAGCTTGCTGTAAACTGCATCAATGTCTGCTGTCTTCAGCTCATTTCTCTGCACCTGCCTGCAGTAATTCTGCACAGAATCATCCATGATCGTACCCAATACGATTTCTTTATATGAATCCATTGATCCCTTAAAAGATTCCGCAACTGTATTATTCTGCATCTGCAGAAGTTCTACAGACTGCTCTTTCATCGATGCTATAGAAAAAGTCAGAGAAACACCTGCAACCGTCAGCGTTACAATAAGAATACTGACGGTCACAAGTAAAAGTATTTTTTTATCAAATTTCCAGTGGCTGAATTTTGTTTTCCATTTGTTCATGTTGTCTTTCCTCATCTGTCACATAATTTCACATATACCCACATGATCAGGGGGGATTTTATCTCCCCAATATCATACCATGTTCAATGGTAAATGGACACAACAGATTCTGCAGAAAGAATCAACCCTTTACAGCACCTGCAGTCATACCTTTTACCAGTTTATCCTGGAAAATAATGAACATGATAACCATTGGTAAAAGTGTTAATGTAAGAACTGCCATGATCATTGGTGTATTCATAGAATACTGTCCCTGGAATTCCCAGATTGCCAGCGGCAGGGTACGATTCTGTGAGGACTGTGTCAGTGTATTTGCGAAAGAGAACTCATTCCACATATTTACACCATTGTAAATTGCCAGTGTCGCCATTCCGGGTTTGGAAAGCGGCAGAATCATGGAGAAGAACATCTGAATCTTTCCACATCCGTCAATTTCAGCAGATTCTTCGATTTCCCTCGGAATCTCTTTCATAAAGCTGGTCAGGATAAATACGGAAATCGGAACTGCGAATGCGACATACGGTCCGATCAGTGACCAGATTGTATCATAAAGTCCTGTTGACTTTGACATTTTGAACACAGGGATCAATGTAATATGTACAGGAATAGACATACAGGCTACAATGATCGCATAAATCGGCTGTGCCATTTTAAACTTAAATCTTGCCAGAGGATAAGAAGCACATGCTGAAATAAACAGCAGCAGGATCAGGGAAATTGCAAGAACGATCACACTGTTCTTGAAGTAATTTGCAAACCCTCCTGTAAGTACCTCAGTGTAATTGGACCAGTTCAGTTTATCAGGAAGCTGGAATACACCCTTGGTAAGCATCTCAAATTTCTCTTTGAATGAGTTCAGCACCATGAATATAAAAGGTGTAAATGATACAATTGCTGCACCGATAGCAAGAACAAAAGCAATGACCCAGGCTATGATGCTTTTTCTTCTACTTTTCTTATAGCTGTCCATCCCTTAATCCTCCTGTTTTCCGTTTATAAGTTTCATAGTAATCATAGATACCATTGTAATCAGGATAAACATACCTCCTGCAATGGCTGAGCCATAACCCATGTTAAAGTTCTTGAATGATTCTTTGTACATATAGGTTGCCATCAGCTCTGTAGCAGTACCAGGACCGCCCCCTGTCATAACATAGATCAGATCGAAGTATTTCAAAGATCCAACCATTGAAAGGATAGCTGCACTCTTAATTGACGGAATAAGAAGTGGAAGTGCAATCTTCCAGAAATACTGTCCTCTTGTAGCACCATCGATTCTGGCTGCTTCAAATACATCATATGGAATGTTTGTATAACCAGCCATAAAGTAAACCATGTAGAATGGTGTAAACTGCCATGCAATGATAAGAATAACTGTGATCAATGCTAATTTCGGATTACCAAGAAGGTCAATATTGCCCCCTCCGAACCATCCGGAAATTGTGCTGGCAATACCTCCGTTTGTTGCAAGTGCGTATGTGAAAAGGAAACCAATTGCAACAGAAGACATAAGCATTGGAATAAACCAGATAACCTTGAAAATTGTAAGTTTCTTACCGCCAAAGTCAAGGAATGTTGCCATTGCAAGTCCTAACGGAATCTGGATAATGATAGATAAGATCATGATAATAACGTTGTTCTTAAATGCTGTCCAGAATTTTGTATCTTTGATCAGTTTTGCCCAGTTTGCAAGTCCTACCATCTTCTTGTCTGCGGAAATACCATTCCACTGGTATCCGCTTGTAATAAATGTATCAATAATCGGATATGCGATAAATACTACTAATAAAATGATAACAGGTGCCAGAAAAAGTGCTGCTGTCTGACGTGTTTTTCTCTGTCTTAACTGAACCAGAGATATCCCTTTTTCATTCATTTTGGTGCCTCCTTTTTAATACTTTCTGAGATTTGATCATCTGACCTAACGTATGCCAGAGTATGTTTGAAAAATGCTTTCGGAATATGTTAGAGATATATTTCTGAGATGGTTTTTATATATTTTCTGACATGCTGTCTGATACGTAATTTGACATTGAAATGATTTTTCAAGCACGCTCTGTGTACTCACATATTGTTTTTCAAGATAAAGGGTTCTGCACTTTCGGCATGTGCAGAACCCTTCTTTTCTACCCTTACTCAGGTCAGAATGAATGCCTGCTTTCCTTTAAAGATTATTCAGCATCATCTGCTGCTGCATCATCTGTAGCTTCTTCTGCAGTATCATCTGCTGCGCCGGAATCAGATTTGGTACTTAAATATTCGTCCATTGCTTTCTGCATTTCTTCCTGTGCTTCCTGAGGAGTCTTTGTCAGACCAAATACTTCCTGTAAGCCATCAAGATGTGCAGATGCAACAGATGTTGGCAGATACTGGTCATACCACAACTGGATAGAAGATGCTTCCTGAGCTGCATCAAAAATTTCCTTTACAACAGGGTCTGAAATGTGGTCTCCTGCATCTTTTACAGGAACAATCTTGTTGTTAGAGTATGTCATGTCTGCAACTTCATCAGATAAATGATCTGTTGCACATTCAAATGCTGCTGCAAGTTTATCACCTTCACAGTTGAAGGAAATGAACTGATCACCTACAGTACCGATCTGGATTGTAGGATCAGCATCGGAATCATCAATTGCAGGGAATGGGAACCAGCCGATCTTCTGATAGAATTCCTCACTGTCAGACTGGAATGTTCCTGTATACCATGAGCCACAGAGAAGCATACCTGCGGTCTCCTGATACATTAACTGTTTTGCCTGTCCGTCATCTTCGCTTAAGGAGTTTACGCCATCCGGGAAGTATCCGTTGTTAACCCACTCCTGAATCTTCTCACCTGCTTTGATGAAGCAGTCATCTGTGAATTTGCCGGTTCCTGCAACTGCATTCTGGAATGGTTCCAGTCCGCCATAACGTGCTGCCAGAGACATGAAGTACATGGAACCTGTCCATTTGGAACCATTAGCAAGTGCAAAAGGTGTAATTCCGTTTTCTTTTAATGTTGCACAGATATTTTCCAGATCAGCTAATGTCTTCGGTTCTTCAAGTCCGTACTGTTCAAACATATCTTTGTTGTAGAAGATACCTGCCAGAGAAACATTCAGATATGGGATCGCATATACATGTCCGTTGTAGCTTCCCTGTTCAATAGCTGCATCCAGAAGTTTATCTTTAACATCGGACTTATCAAGAAGATCATCAATCGGCTGAGCAAATCCGGAATCAATATATTCATACATCGGACCACCGGACCAGCTTGAGTACATATCAGGACACTCACCGGAGCTCATTGCGATAACAAGTTTTTCTTTGTATGTATCGTTCTGAATGGATACCTGATTTACAGTGTAGCCTGACTTTGTTTCTTTGTTGAACTTATCTACTGCTGCGGTAACAATATCTTTATCCGGACTCTCTACCGCGATATTCCAGTAGGTAATTTCTTTGTCGTCAGCTGCAAATACCGTTGTCTGCGCTGCCATAGGTACCACCATAGCTGCTGTCATGGCAAGTGCCATAATCTTATACATTCTTTTTTTCATTTCTTGTTTCCTCCTTTTTTTGTTCACTTTGTATATTTAAGTGTATTTATCATAGCATTCCATTCACATAATGCCCATAAAATATTCTGTCCAAAATCTATAAATTTCTGTCTTTCCGTTTTCTGTGTGCAGAAAATTATAGATATCTGTACTGGAATCTTTCCAAAAATGTCTTCTGAGAACCAGCAAAAATTACTTTCAAATTTTAATTTTTTTATTATTTTTTGACTATTTTTCCATTATTTGCTTTAATATAAAAAGGAAGTCCCACCTACTGCTCATTACATTTTACAATTAAAGCAGAGGACTTACCTGATTCAGTTAACCTTTCAATCTATAGGAGGTCGTTTACATATTATGAGAAATTTTGAATATTATACACCAACACAGGTTCTCTTTGGCAAAGATACCCACCTTCAGGCAGGTTCCCTGCTGAAGAAGTATGGAGCAAAAAAAGTTTTGATCCATTATGGAGGTCAGAGTGCTGTCCGTTCCGGACTGATTGATGAGATCACTTCTAATCTGAAAGAAGAAGGTCTTGAATACATCACCCTGGGTGGTGTCATTCCTAATCCACTTCTTTCCAAAGTCCGCGAGGGAATCGAATTATGCCAAAAAGAACATGTAGACTTTATCCTTGCTGTAGGAGGAGGAAGTGTTATTGACTCTTCCAAAGCCATCGGCTATGGCGTTGCCAATCCGAACAATGATGTCTGGGATTTCTGTCTGAAAAAAGCTGTTCCAACCGGCTGTCTGCCCATTGGTGTCATCCTTACAATTGCGGCTTCCGGAAGTGAAATGAGCAGTTCCAGTGTTATCACAAATGAAGAAACAAAAGAAAAACGTGGATGTGCAAAGACAGATTACTGCAGGCCGAAATTTGCCATCTTAAATCCACGTCTCACCTACACACTCCCACAGTATCAGACAGAAAGCGGATGTGTAGATATCCTCATGCACACCATGGAGCGATATTTTGTAAATATTGAAACTATGGAGATTACAGATAGTATCAGCGAAGCTCTGATGCAGACAGTCATTTACAATGCCCGTATTCTTATGAAAGAACCAGACAATTACAGCGCCAGGGCAGAAATTATGTGGGCAGGAAGCCTTTCCCACAACGGTCTGACCGGATGCGGTACAGGTGGTGGTGACTGGGCATGCCACCAGCTTGAACATGAACTGGGAGGTGTCTACAATGTAACTCACGGAGCAGGTCTGGCAGCTATCTGGGGAAGCTGGGCACGATACGTCTACGAGGTGAACCCTGAACGTTTTGCTCAGTTTGCCACCAATGTATTTGACATTCCATGTGGAACTGATTATAAAGAAACAGCCCTTGCAGGAATTGAAGCAATGGAAAATTTCTTCCGGTCTGTAGAAATGCCCACCAGTTTACATGAACTGGGGCTGGATCTCACAGATCAGCAAATTCATGATCTTGCATTCAAATGCAGTTTTGAGGACACTCGCACCATTGGAGTCTTTAAACAGCTCAATATGAGAGATATGGAAAAAATCTACCTTATGGCAAGATAAAATAAATTTTTGTTATAATTTTCTCTTTTTTCGCAAAAATCATAAAAATTACTTGCATTCAAACAATCGATATGCTATTATAAGGCCTGTGATACACAACAGTTCACAGACCAAATGCCCAGATAGCTCAGTTGGTAGAGCAGAGGACTGAAAATCCTCGTGTCGCTGGTTCGATTCCGGCTCTGGGCATTTTTTATTTTCTTTTTTGCTCACGGCTGGTTAGAAAAAGCCTGGGCATTTTTTATTTTCTTTTTTGCTCACGGCTGGTTAGAAAAAGCCTGGGCATTTTTTATTTTCTTTTTTTGCTCACGGCTGGTTAGAAAAAGCCTGAGCATTTTTTTATTTCATTTTTTAATATTGTCTTCTCTCACTTTCAGCAGTATAATTTTTCCAGAGTATGTTTGAAAAATGCTTTCCGCAAGATGTGCGTCACAATTTGTGGGAATGATTTTTCAAACACGCTCTAGAGTGTGTCTGAAAAAGGCTTTCTGCAAGATGTGCGTCACAATTTGTGGGATATTTTGCCCGGATGAGGGCGCCGTAGCGGGCTACGGCAACTGAATTCGGGTGAAATATCCCGCAAAGTGGGGCGTGCAGATTGCGGGAATGATTTTTCAGACACGCTCTAAGACTATCATGAAATTTTGTATCAATATCATCACAATTTTCCCAATATTAATACAATATTTTATTGAAGCAATATTTCACATAAGAAAGGAACTAAACTCATGAGTGACTTTAAAGTCGAGACTAAATGTCTCCATTCCGGTTACACTCCGTCTAAGGGTGAACCATGCGCACTCCCGATTTATCAGAGTACCACTTATAAATATGATACTACTGATGAAATGGGACAGCTCTTCGATCTTAAGGCAGAAGGATACTTCTATACCCGTCTGCAGAACCCCACAAATGATGCTGTAGCAGCAAAAATTGCAGATCTGGAGGGTGGTGTTGCCGCTATCCTTACCTCTTCCGGACAGGCTGCCAACTTCTATGCAGTCTTCAATATCTGCGAAGCAGGTGATCATGTTGTGGCGGCTTCTACTATTTACGGAGGAACCTTTAACCTCCTGGCTGTTACCTTCAAAAAGCTTGGCATTGACTGCACTTTCGTTGACACCGATGCTAGCCCTGAAGAAATTGCAGCTGCCTTCCGTCCTAATACAAAGGTACTTTTCGCAGAGACCATCGCAAACCCGGCCCTGGTAATTCTTGATATTGAAAAATTCGCAAAGGTTGCTCACGAACATGAAGTTCCGCTTATTGTAGACAACACCTTCGCTACACCTGTAAACTGCCGTCCTTTTGAATGGGGAGCTGATATCGTCACCCATTCCACAACCAAATATATGGACGGACATGCTGTGCAGGTTGGCGGAGCTATCGTTGACAGCGGTAACTTTGACTGGGATGCCTATGGACATAAATATCATGGACTGACTGAACCGGATGAATCTTATCATGGTGTTATTTATACTAAACAGTTTGGAAAGAAGGCTTATATCACAAAGGCAACCTCTCAGTTAATGCGTGACCTGGGCTCTATCCCGTCTCCTACAAACTGCTTCCTGTTAAACCTGGGACTTGAAACTCTTCCTCTCCGCGTGGAACGTCACTGCTATAATGCACAAAGAATTGCAGAATTTCTGAATGCCCATGAGAAAGTATCTCATGTAAACTATGCAGGACTTCCTGATGACAAATACTATCCACTTGCTCAGAAATACATGAACGAAGGCAGAACCTGCGGCGTTATCTCCTTTGAACTGACAGGAGGCCGAGAAGCTGCAGTCCGCTTTATGGACAGCTTAAAGCTTGCCACCATCGCAACGCACGTAGCAGCATCCAAAACCATGATCCTGCATCCTGCAAGCCATACTCACCGTCAGATGAACGACGAACAACTTGCAGAAGCCGGTGTATCACCGGGAATGATCCGTCTCTCCGTTGGTATTGAAAATGTTGAAGACATCATTGCTGACATCGAACAGGCATTAAAAAACGCATAAAAGATAATTTCAAAAAATCCGAAAGAACTTCTGAAATGATTACAGATATAACAGATCATTTCCAGATTCTTCCGGATTTTTATTTTCAGGTCAAACGGATATTCGCAATCCGCTTTGCTACTTGATTCGGTTAAATTCTTTCTTATTTTCTACTTTAACAAATAAACATCTGTATAATATACCCCTTTGTCCTCCCCTTCCTGATGGGTAGCAACATAAATATCTATACAATTATGTTTAATCGCACCACCACAGTCCTCTGCAACATAAACCTGTCCATTGATCACAACCTTAGATCCATATGGAATCTGTGTAGGGTCCACCGCAATCGTACGGTTTGTCGTAGCAGTCACCCCTGTAGAAGTAATGCCATTTGCCCAAGGGCCACAACAAATACTGCAGGGACAATAATGAGTAATCTTAAAGGTTCCCAGCGGAACCAGTGACGCATCTGAAGACACAGCTACCGGAGTTCCCACCTTCACTCCATCCACAGACTCTCCCTTTGAAGCAGTTACACCATCCACAGCCTCTGCAAAAACGCCTTTGCCCTCACTCTTATGAATCGTTCCAGCTTCTTCGCCGTCTACTTTAGCGACCTTTGACTCTTCCGTATTCTCCTCTGCTGCTGTATTCTCCAGAACACTGGTTGGAATATATCCAATGCCTCTTTTTCCATTCTCTTTTTTATAGTAAATCTGACTCCAGATGCCATTTACTGTAGCCAGGCGCTTCACTTCATCCTCCTGAATGACCTCACCTACTACCTGTCCATCCTTCTTTCCCGGATAATCCAGAATATCACTGTCCTTCAGTGCTGTAAAAGTTCCCTTTGCCTGAGCAACCTGATCACTGTCATTGATATGTTTTGTGGGCACATAGCCACTGATCTTTTCCGTACCCTTTTTGCTCTTTTTCTCATAAGTCACTTTACTCCAGCCATTATCACATACGGCCACTCTCTCTACACCGGTACCAAGATACACTCTTACAAGCTTCTTTCCGTTTTTCCCCGGCATAGAGCGTATATAAGTTGCCTTTGCAGAAACAGAAACCTTATCCGACTTGGCAACTGCCGTTACCTTCTCTCCACTTCCATCATCAATCTCAAATGTCTGCGGTATCTTATTATCCTCCTTATAAGCATTAATTGTCCCCTCATAATCCAGAATATCCGCAGAAACTGTTGTTGGTAAAGTAAGCATACTGCAAACTAATAATACTAAAATTTTTTTCTTCATAAACTGAGCCTCAACTCCTTTATAGTCTCTCTCCGTCTGTCCTATCATAGCACACCCCCTCCCAATTTGCAATTTTCCAGTTACTGTTCACTCCGTTCTCAGTAACGTAGCCAAAATTCATTCCAGATTGCCTGCGGCAATGGAATTTTGGCTTGTATGTCTCGGGATTTTGGCATATTCATGCCAAAACACCTCGCGGGATAGTGGTGTGTGAACAGTAACATTTTCCACCCCATCCTTCACGGAATCTTCATAAACTATGTTGCTTCTATGATTTCTATATGCTATAGTAAAATTATCAGAATTCTATTCTGCCTTACGAAAGATAAGATATAAATATTTTTTCGTAAAGGAGTGAGAAATCTGGAAATTAAATATTCAAAACAAGCCCTTAAATTTTTAAAGAAACAAGATACTATTACTCAAAAGAGGATTCTTAATGCAATATCAGTGCTCCCAAAGGGAGATGTTAAAGCATTGCAAGGCAAAGACGGTTATCGACTACGAATAGGCGATTATCGTGTAATTTTTAATAATATTGACAATATTATTTTTATTAGAATGATTGGCAATCGTGGACAGATTTATAAAGGAGTGTGATTTTATGACTGCTGTTAAAGAACGTATTATAGGTGCTGTATCAATTATGAGTGATAAAGATGCTAATATATTCTGGCATATTATTCAAAAACATTTTAAACTGCCTGATACATTCGCAGATATAGAAAAAGTAGAACCCGATGAAACAGATTTAATAATGTTAAAGGAAATCGAAAACAACCCTGACTGTCACGAATTCATTTCTCAGGAAGAATTAATGAAAGAACTTAATATGTAAGTATTGTTCCCTGAAAAGTGCCAATTTCAGCACTTTTCAGGGAGTCATAATTTTTCAATAAAACCATTATATAAAATTTCAAAATAAATAAAAAAACATTTGACAAACTCCACTGTATATAGTATCATATATTTTGTCGCTGAGGTATTCCCTCAAACGACATCATAAATGCGATAGTGGCGTAGTTGGTAACGCGCGACCTTGCCAAGGTCGAGACCGCGGGTTCGAGCCCCGTCTATCGCTCTTAAAGCATCAGCTAAGGCTGATGCTTTTTTCATCCCCTTCTATTAACTTTCCATGACTATAGCAATTCCATATCTGCGAATAACATCTATAGCCAATATTCAGTGTGAAAAAAATAATGGTTTGGGGCGCATTTGCAGGAGTCTTAGAAAAAATTAGCGTCAGGAAATCTGCGTTATGTAAAAAAATCTCACTGTCTGAGCCGCATTTGCGGCGAGTTTGAGATTTTTTTACATGTTTTTAGCAGATTCCCTGACGCTTAGTTTTTCTTAGGCTCCGAAACCGCGCCCCAAACCATTATTTTTTTCACACGTCACTTGGATTTAGTGATGGAACAATCTGATACCAGTAAAACTCATCACCATTCCATATTTATTGCAAGTCTCGATCACAGCATCATCACGCACAGATCCACCCGGCTGCGCAATATACTTCACGCCACTCTTATGAGCACGCTCAATATTATCACTGAATGGGAAGAATGCATCAGATCCCAGTGTAACATCCGTCATCTGATCCAGCCATGCACGTTTCTCTTCTTTTGTAAATACTTCCGGTTTCTCCGTGAAAGTTTTCTCCCACATACCATCAGCAAGTACATCCATATATTCATCCCCGATATAAACATCAATGGCATTGTCACGTTCCGCACGTGAAATTGTATCTTTAAATGGCAGATTCAGCACTTTCGGGCACTGGCGAAGGAACCAGTTGTCTGCCTTCTGTCCTGCAAGTCTTGTACAATGTACACGTGACTGCTGTCCTGCACCAACACCGATAGCCTGTCCATCTTTTACGAAACATACAGAGTTGGACTGTGTATATTTCAGGATGATCAGAGAAATCTTCATATCTCGTTTTGCTTCCTCTGTAAGCTCTTTATTCTCTGTCACAATATTGGAAAGCATTGCATCATCGATCTCAAGCTCCTGACGGCCCTGCTCAAAAGTTACACCAAATACTTCTTTGTGTTCCAGCGGAGCCGGTACAAAGTTCTCATCGATCTGGATCACATTGTAGTTTCCTTTTTTCTTCTGCTTCAGGATCTCCAGTGCTTCCTCTGTGTATCCAGGTGCAATAACACCGTCAGATACCTCTCTCTTGATCAGAAGTGCTGTATCTTTATCACACACATCAGAAAGAGAAATAAAATCACCAAAAGAGGACATTCTGTCAGCACCGCGAGCTCTTGCATAAGCGCATGCTAATGGTGAAAAATTCTTCCAGTCCATATCATTTACCCAGTAGATCTTTGCCAGAGTCTCTGTAAGAGGAAGTCCTACAGCAGCACCGGCAGGAGATACATGTTTAAAAGATGTAGCTGCAGGAAGTCCTGTTGCTTTCTTCAGATTGGATACCAGCTGCCAGCCATTAAAAGCATCCAGGAAATTGATATATCCCGGTCTTCCGGAAAGGATCTTTACCGGAAGCTCAGATCCGTCTGCCATATAAATTTTTGCAGGTTTCTGATTCGGGTTACAGCCATATTTTAATTCGAATTCTTTCATTATATAAATCCTCCGTATGAACCAAATAAGTATTTTAAAATTAATTCCTGTAAATAATTTCTTACTGCGAAAGCATCGTCTTATGTTCACAATAATCTATGAGCACTATCTGTACTCAGTAAGTGACTATTATTTATTCTTATTAATGATCTTGCTTTCGTACTTACCTGTCTCAATATCAATATATCTTACAAACAGAGATACTTTGTTATCTTCGTTCAGGCTGTTCCAGAGAAGTTCTGCAAACTCATCCATATCATCCGGAATTGCTACCAATTTCGGTTCGCCTTCAAAGCTTGGAAGTGGATTTCCGTCACATTTATAAGTATGGATGAAATGTCCCTCTCCTGCAATGGCATTCTCGTATGCAAATGTGTATCTGTTACATGCATCCGGATTTCCGTTGTTGCTCTTGAGAATTGACATTGCATAGTTGAATTTTCCGTTCTCTACGTGCATAACACCGGAGATACGAGGTGTATAGTTCGGACCGTCCGGCTCGAATTCTCTGCTTCTTAAGGACTGCTCAAAAGTAAGCTGATGATCCATTCCCTCATAAATGGTATCTGTCTGATCTCCGTTAGTTACGATTGTTTTGTTTCCCAGTACACGTACAGGTGCATAGATGATCAGACTCGGATCTGTAAGTTTGGACGGATCAAATGCCTGGGTACGGATTCCCTCACCATCCTCTACAAATACTCTGTTTCTGCTGTTCTCGCTTCTGCCCATGATGAAATAAGCTGTCACTGCTTTCTTACCGTCTGCGGAACGTCCAATCACAATTCCTCTGCCAGGATAGGAATTCTCTTTCAGTTCTTTTTCCAGTGATAACATTTCCATAATTTTTCTCCTTTTCGTTAAAAATAAGGTTAAAAAAAGCCTGGGAAACCTATTTATTCATTGAATAATTTCCAGGCTGCCCAGGCGGTCGGCTCATATACTCGCTGCACTCCCTGTAGGTAATCCTACTTCCGCCAGTCATGCAGGCACTGTTGTGAAAAAAAATCACACGTTGTTATTATAGTACAATACTTCTTTGTAGATTTCAAGGCAAATTTTTTTGTACTGTGCTGAATTTTCGTTTTACTGAACATCCTGCAAACCATAATCAACATCAATCTGCACCGCAATATCCGATTTCATCTGTATCCATGCATCCGGATTCTCCACATAATATTTCGGACAGTTTTTTCCGGTAACATCATAATGCCGGATCACGTTCTCTGATGTAAGCCCAAACCGCACGCACAACCACGCAGAAAGCTTCACTGCCGAATCATAAGTTGCCTCATTAAATTTCCCCGTCTCATCCGGATGACAGCACTCGATGGACAAAGTATCTACATTACGTGAGTTCGTCGCATAGGACATCTCTGACGTAGGAATACACTGCACCACTTCCCCATCCAGCCCCACCACAAAATGACTGCTCACCTTTGTGTCATGAGTAGTCGCCAGATTCTCAAAGTAGTTCCTGTTTGCAATGGCTGTTGCCCCCGGATTTGCAGTATAATGAATGGCAATATACTGTACACTCTCAATGGGAATCTGCGGTCTGGAATATTCATTCGGCGTCAGCAGTTCCACATCTATGTACGGCGCCCCTTCTTTTTGCCATTGTTCCGGTCCGCCTGAAGAATCCGCATTATCTGTTCCTGACTGTTCCGCATCAGAAATCATCGTGTCAGAATTATGTAAAAAGTCCCCAATACTCCATCCATTTTCACTGGCCCGATTTATTATGATCCACCCACTCAGAACTATGATCACGAGCAGCATAAGGCTCATAAGAATTCTCTGATTTCTCTGCCTTACTCTGCTGCTCTTTCGTCTTTTCGACCTGCTGTTTTTCTTTTTTACTGCAGTTTTCCCTGTTCTGGTATCTGTTTTTTTCTTTTTGTTTATATGCTTTTGCATTTTTACCTTCTCTTACGGGATTTTACTCCCTGCAAAAATACCCCGGCCGGCATGCCTGGAAATCTTATTTCTTTCCATCAGCAGCCAGCCGGGGCATATATTACACCTGAAATTTATTATTTGTCATCTACGCTATAGTTCGGAGCTTCTTTTGTGATATGAATATCATGTGGATGAGATTCCTTAAGAGATGCAGCAGAAATCTTGATGAATCTGCCTGTTTCTTTAAGCTTCTCAATAGTTTCTGCTCCACAATATCCCATACCGGAACGGAGACCGCCCATGAGCTGGAATACAGTATCCTCAACATGTCCTTTGTAAGCAACACGTCCTTCTACGCCTTCCGGAACAAGTTTCTTCGCATTCTCCTGGAAGTAACGGTCTTTACTTCCGTTCTCCATAGCTGCGATAGATCCCATACCGCGGTATACTTTATATTTTCTGCCCTGATACAGTTCGAATGTTCCCGGGCTCTCGTCGCATCCTGCAAACATGCTTCCCATCATGCAGACATTCGCACCGGCTGCGATTGCCTTTGTGACATCTCCGGAATACTTGATACCACCGTCTGCAATAATCGGGATTCCATATTCTTTTGCAGCTTCGTAGCAGTCCATAACAGCAGTGATCTGCGGAACACCGATACCTGCAACAACTCGTGTGGTACAGATAGATCCAGGTCCGATACCAACCTTAACTGCATCTACACCGGCCTCGATCAGAGCCTTTGTCGCAGCACCTGTTGCTACGTTACCTGCGATCACCTGCAGTTCCGGATATGCTGCCTTGATCTCGCGTACAGCCTTCAGAATGTTCTCTGAATGTCCATGTGCAGAATCAATTACGATCACGTCTACAGATGCCTTTACAAGTGCATCAACACGTGCAAGTACATTAGCAGTGATTCCTACCGCAGCACCGCAGAGAAGACGTCCCTGCTCATCCTTTGCAGCCAGAGGATATTTGATCTGTTTCTCAATATCTTTAATAGTAATTAAGCCTTTTAAGTTAAAGTCATCATCTACAATGGGTAATTTCTCTTTACGTGATTTTGCCAGAATCTTCTTGGCATCTTCCAGTGTAATTCCCTCTTTGGCTGTAATCAGTCCCTCAGAAGTCATGCACTCTTTAATCTTCTTGCTGAAATCTGTCTCAAACTTCAGATCACGATTGGTAATGATTCCGACCAGTTTTCTGCCCTCTGTGATCGGCACACCGGAGATACGGAACTTTGCCATTAACTCATCTGCGTCCTTAAGTGTATGTTCAGGAGATAAATAGAAAGGATCTGTGATAACACCGTTCTCAGAACGTTTTACCTTGTCTACCTCTTCTGCCTGCGCTTCAATGGACATATTCTTATGAATAATACCAATACCACCCTGTCTCGCCATGGCGATCGCCATGCGATGCTCGGTTACTGTATCCATTCCTGCACTCATCATAGGAATGTTCAGTTTAACCTTCTTTGTTAAGTAAGTTGTGACATCTACCTGATTCGGAATTACCTTTGAATATGCCGGAACTAACAGCACGTCATCAAAAGTAATGCCTTCACCAATGATAGTACCCATTGCATTTCCTCCCTTGCGTATATGAAATTAAATTACTATTGTAATGTAAAAAGGAACCAGCAACTGGTCCTTTTATTTTCAACAAGTGTAACAAAAATCAGATTCTATGTCAATCCAAAAAAACTTTGCTCGGTGCTGAATTTTTCATAGCCTGTGCAAGTGACTCATCCGGTTCCAGGATGATCTTGCATAAATTTCCGTCCAGTCTTGTGATAACACCAAAGCGTTTATGCTCCGGATTTCCTGATGAAAAGTCCAGTACTTTCATGTTCTGGTTTCCGTTGTAATAGTCCATTCTGTGGGAATCCAGCGGTGCTGCCAGATCTGCTTCTGATAATTTGAAGCTCTTTACTTTCTTTCTTTTTGTCTTTGACATGATCATGTCGATGTCAAAATCGCCATTGATAAACAGATATTCATATTCTACATCTGTTTTCGGGATTACAAAATAGCATGCAATTCCAAGCGCTACGGCAATGATCAGTGCCAGCGGTGTGATGATAAGTCCGGCAAATACTGCCAGCACTGTCAAAACGATCAGACCGTATTTGAGCAGGCTGTCTTTAGCCGTCTTATCTTTCTTTACCAGTAATTCTGAATACAAGTCGCCCATTGTTTCGTCTCCTTTTCATTTGTTCAGCTGTTGAAAGCAGCTTTTTTTGCACAGCATATTTAACAATTATATTTTATTCATCATGCTGTTTTTCTGCATTATATCACAAAACGGAACCATCGTCTATGACGACGGTTCCGTTTCACATATTTCCGCCTGCGCTGTTTTTATCTATAGCAATCCTCGTAAATAATGCATTTAAGACAGTTCAGCAGAGTGCGAAAGACAAGGAAGATATCTGCAGGCGTGCTGACACATGGCAAAGATATCTGACGCAGGATTTCACACTCTGATGGGCTGGATTAAGATGCATTATTTCAGAGAATTGCTATAAGCATACTGCGGTATAATTTTATCGTTTATTAAAGATTACATCATTCCCATTCCCGGGTTAGCAGCCGGTGCAGGTGTGTCTTCTTTAATAATTGCAACAGCAGATTCTGTTGTAAGTAATGTAGAAGCAACGCTTGTAGCGTTCTGAAGAGCGCTTCTTGTAACCTTTGCAGGGTCAAGGATGCCTTCGCTTACCATGTCTACATATCTTTCATTCAGAGCATCGAAACCGATTCCTGGTTCGGATTCTCTTACTTTGTTGATGATTACGGAACCTTCAAGTCCTGCATTTGCAGAAATACGGAACAGAGGAGCTTCCAGAGCTTTCAGGATGATATTTGCACCTGTCTTCTCGTCACCTTCCAGAGTTGCTGCAAGTTTTGCAACTTCTTTGGATGCGTGGATGTAAGCAGATCCGCCACCTGCGATGATACCTTCTTCTACTGCTGCTCTTGTAGCTGCAAGAGCATCTTCCAGGCGAAGCTTAGCTTCTTTCATTTCTGTCTCAGTGGAAGCACCAACACGGATAACAGCTACGCCGCCAGCCAGTTTTGCAAGTCTTTCCTGTAATTTTTCTTTATCAAATTCAGATTTTGTTTCTTCAATCTGTCCACGGATCTGAGCAACACGGTTTGCGATTGCATCTTTGTCACCCATACCGTCAACGATAACTGTGTTCTCTTTTGCAACTTTAACAGATTTTGCACGTCCTAACTGCTCCATAGTTGCGTCTTTCAGTTCCAGACCAACTTCTTCGGAGATTACCTGGCCGCCTGTAAGGATTGCGATATCCTGAAGCATTTCTTTTCTTCTGTCACCATATCCCGGAGCTTTGACAGCTACTACCTGGAAGGTTCCTCTTAATTTGTTTACGATCAGAGTTGTAAGAGCTTCACCCTCTACATCTTCAGCAATGATAAGAAGTTTCGCACCAACTTTTACGATCTGCTCCAGTAATGGAAGGATTTCCTGGATGTTGCTGATCTTCTTGTCTGTGATCAGGATATATGGATCTTCCAGATTTGCTTCCATTTTTTCCATATCTGTTGACATATATGCGGATACATATCCACGATCGAACTGCATACCTTCTACAAGGTCAAGTTCTGTGTGCATTGTCTTGGATTCTTCTACTGTGATAACGCCATCTTTGGAAACTTTTTCCATAGCATCTGCTACTAACTGTCCAACAGTCTCATCGCTTGCGGAAATAGATGCAACGTTTGCGATCTGTTTCTTGCCGCTGATTGTCTGGCTCATGTTCTTGATTGCTTCTACAGCTACATCTGTAGCTTTCTTCATTCCTTTTCTGAGGATGATCGGGTTAGCGCCTGCTGCCAGGTTTCTCATTCCTTCGTGAACCATAGCCTGTGCAAGAACAGTAGCTGTTGTTGTACCATCACCTGCTACATCGTTTGTTTTGGAAGCAACTTCTTTGATCAGCTGTGCGCCCATGTTTTCAAATCCGTCTTCCAGTTCAATTTCTTTTGCGATTGTAACACCGTCGTTTGTGATAAGCGGAGCACCGTATGGTTTGTCAAGAACTACGTTTCTTCCTTTCGGTCCTAATGTTACTCTTACTGTATCAGCTAATTTATTTACACCAGCTTCAAGAGCTGCTCTGGCTTCTGCGCCGAATTTAATTTCTTTTGCCATGATAATATGACCTCCTGATTCAAATTTTGATCTCTATGAATTCTTTCTGATACTTAGCCGGTATTTCATGTTACATCCTGTAAATATTATCTTATAAGTATCTTCATTTATGTTTTCTATTTTGATATTGCTTATTTAACAATTGCAAGAATATCATTCTGTTTTACGATAATGTATTCTGTGCCATCCATCTTTACTTCTGTTCCTGAATATTTGGAGTAGATAACTTTATCACCTACAGCTACTTCCATTTTTACTTCTTTGCCGTCAACAACTCCGCCAGGTCCTACAGCTACAACTTCTGCCTGCTGTGGTTTCTCCTGTGCCTGTCCCGGAAGAACGATTCCGGATTTTGTTGTTTCTTCTGCTTCAACCTGTTTTAATACAACTCTGTCACCTAAAGGTACTAATGTCATGATCTATATCCTCCTTTATTCTCCAACCTGGAATCTCTGTTACCGTCTCTGCTATTCTTAATATCCGGCAACTGTTTCGGCACTCTGTCTAATTCTGCCGATTTTTGCTAGCACTCATTTACTTCGAGTGCTAATCACTGTCCTTATATTATTGAAAATGAGTCGATTTCGCAAGTGCTTTTATCATTATAAAATAATCTATATTCTCTTTTTTACTTATATATACTCTTTTTTTCTTTTGTTTTCTTAATTTACAAATAATTTTGTCATATCTTCCTTGTCTTTCGCATTCAGTTGAATTGTCTTCAAATACATCAATTAAGAGGCTTGCTATAATTCCTGTAACATAATAAAAAGACCGTCCACCATACAGCAGACAGCCTTCTTGCATTCATTATTTATGGAAGCTTCTATATCAGGATTTCTTATTTCTCTGAGCTTTAATCTCTTCCAGTTCATCAAAGATGACTTCATTCAGCACTTTAATGTAGGTTCCTTTCATACCGGAAGATCTGGATTCAATCACACCGGCACTTTCAAACTTCCTCAAAGCGTTTACGATAACAGATCTGGTGATTCCCACGCGGTCTGCGATCTTACTTGCAACCAGGATTCCCTCATCTCCGTCAAGTTCATCAAAAATATGGATGATCGCCTCCAGTTCGGAGAAAGATAAAGTATTAAACGCAGATTTCACTACCTGCTGCTTTCTGTCCTCCTCAGCATTCTCTTCATGAACCGCTCTCATCATCTCAAGCCCTACAACGGTTGTTCCATATTCACTGACAATAATATCTTCAATGTCATATGGTTTCTCATAACGATACATAAATACAGTACCCAGTCGTTCCCCTGCAATATCTATCGGATTAATGATTCCCTGATAACTGCTTGATACATGTTCAAATCCCAGTGTCTGAAGATTTACATTCTCTTTTGTTGACAGGACACCCAGAAATCTCTCGTTTAACAGGGAATCTACATATCCGCCAACCTTGTCCTCGATCAGTTCAGTGATCTCCTCTACTCCCGGGCATAAACTGACACCCAGAACCTTTCCTTTTTTACTGAGAACCAGAATGTTGGAACTCAGTGTCTCCATCAGAACCTGACAGATGTCATTAAATACCACTTTGCTGGAACTGCTGTTATGCAGAAGTTTATTAATTTTTCTTGTTCTATCCAGCAGCTGAACACTCATATTGTCCTCCTTTCACCCTGTACATATCCGAAATCTTTCTGTCATTATTTCATAAATGAGCAGTCACTTTCTTTTGCTCGCAAGGAAGATTCAGACACACATGGTCATTAACATTACTGATACTTTGATTTTACACGTTTTAAAGTCAAATTACAAGACAAATTTTACTATTTTTTTATTTATTTTTGCTTTTCTGAAAATAGATTCCTTTTATAATATTATTCAATAAATATCATCATCAAAAATTCAAAGGATTGAAGACAAAAAGTCAGAAAGTCACTGACTGTAAGACAAAAAACGGAACTGTTGCATTAATGAAATTCATTTTCAACTGCTGCAACAGTCCCATTTATAACATTTACAATCCGTTATTATTCTTTCTCGTCCTTTGTCTCTACATATCCACATGTCTCCTGGCTGCAGACAAGCTTATTCCCCTTTTCCACCATATAGCTTCCACATTTCGGGCATTTCTTTGCTGATGGTTTCTGCCAGGACATGAAATCACAATCCGGATTATCCTCACATCCGTAGTACTTACGTCCTTTTTTTGTTTTCTTAAGCACAATCTCTTTTCCACATTTCGGACATGCCACCCCGATCTTCTCAAAATATGGTTTGGTATTTTTGCATTCCGGAAATCCCGGACATGCAAGGAATCGTCCATGAGGACCATATTTGATCACCATATGTCTGCCACAGTTTTCGCAGATCACATCTGTCACTTCATCCTGAATATCAACCTTTTCAAGTTCTTCCTCTGCAGCATCTACATCCTTCTTCAGATCCGGATAGAAGTTGCTTACTACTGTCTTCCACTTTACAGTTCCTGCTGCCACACAGTCCAGAAGCCCTTCCATAGTCGCAGTGAAATTTACATCTACAATACTCGGGAAAGCCTGTTTCATAATATTATTGACAACTTCCCCCAACTCTGTAACATACAGGTTCTTCTGTTCTTTTGCAACATAACGGCGGCTGATGATCGTTGTGATCGTCGGCGCATAGGTACTTGGACGTCCGATTCCCAGTTCTTCCATAGTCTTGACCAGAGATGCCTCTGTATAATGTGCAGGCGGCTGCGTGAAATGCTGTTCTGGTTTCAGTTCCTTAAGACTAAGCTTCATTCCTCTTTCAAGACTCTGATTCAGAACATTTCCTTTTTTCTGGTCCTCTTCATCTGTGTATACAGACATAAATCCGTCAAATATGATCTTGGAGGCAGAGACTGTAAAAATATACTGGTCTGCACCAATCTTTACAGATGTTGTTTCGTATTTTGCAGGAGCCATTCTGCTGGCCGCAAAACGTCTCCAGATAAGCTGATACAGTCTGAACTGATCTCTTGAAAGAGATTCCTTCAGTACAGCCGGTGTACGGCTGATGTCTGTAGGACGGATCGCTTCGTGAGCATCCTGGATCTTCTGTCCCTTTTTCACAGCTTTCTCAGACTTTGAAACATAATCCTCTCCGTACTGAGCAGTGATATATTCTCTTGCAGCAGCATCTGCTTCCTCTGAGATTCGGGTAGAATCTGTACGCAGATAAGAGATCACACCTACCGTTCCATTTCCTTTGATATCAATTCCTTCATACAGCTGCTGTGCCAGACGCATTGTCTTCTGTGTGGAAAAGTTTAAGGTCTTGGCTGCTTCCTGCTGTAAGGTACTTGTAGTAAAGGGAAGCGGTGCATTCTTGATCCTCTCGCCTTTCTTTACTTCATTGATCTCATATTCTTTATCTTTCAGAGAGGCCAGAAGTTTATCCATTTCCTCTTTGCTGTGGATATCCATCTTTTTATCTGTTCCATAAAACTTCGCCTGCAGCGGTTTCTTCTCACCCTTCACCTGAAAATCTCCCTCCAGGCTCCAGTATTCTTCCGGAATAAACGCATTGATCTCATCTTCTCTGTCACAGATGATACGAAGCGCAACAGACTGTACGCGCCCCGCACTTAAGCCTCTCTTGACTTTTGCCCAGAGAAGCGGGCTGATGGTATAACCTACCATACGGTCAAGCATACGTCTTGCCTGCTGTGCATCTACCAGATCCATATCCAGGTCTCTGGCCTGTTTGATCGATGATTTTACTGCTGTCTTGGTAATCTCGTTAAAGGTAATCCTGTGCATCTTCTTCGGATCTTCTTTTAATGCCTGCATCAGATGCCAGGAAATTGCCTCTCCCTCGCGGTCAGGGTCAGTTGCAAGATAAATCTTATCTGCTTTCTTTGCAGCCTTGCGAAGCTTTGCAAGCAGTTCTCCCTTTCCTCTGATCGTTATATATTTGGGTTCAAAATCATGCTCAACATCAATTCCGAACTGACTCTTCGGGAAATCACGGACATGTCCGTTAGAAGCTTCCACATCGTAATTCGCACCGAGAAATTTCTTTATTGTTTTCACTTTTGCAGGTGATTCTACTATCACCAGATATTTCGCCATGCTACCTCTCCTAGTCGTAATCTGTTATTCTTCACAGTGTCCCTGAACGGGCACATTGCCTGACAGCGATATTGTTACATATGAAAATCGCCCTGCGCCGCAGAAACGTGAAGCACAATAATCATAAATCGTCAACTGTCTTTTACATAATAATGTCTCCCGCTCTCTCTTATGAGCCCCCGCAGTGTCAGTTCCACAAGACAGTTGCTTACCTGTGCCGGGGAAAAGCCTGTTTTTCTCACAATGTAGTCGGGATTTTTTGGTCGTAAATCGAGACAACTATACACCATATTCAAATCTCTTGCAAGTCCCAAGTTGTTTTTTTCACCGTTTTGTGTTACTTTTTCCATCGAAATTCCAAGTTCTTCCAGCATAATTTCCGGACAGTATGCAATCCCTGCGCCGTCGTAGATCAGCTTATGACAGCCTCTGCTAAGTTCATCTGTCACTGCCCCCGGAATCGCATAGACCATCTTTCCCTGTTCCAGTGCAAATCCCGCAGTGATCAGCGAACCGCTGTTTTCTTTTGCTTCCACTACCAGAACCGCGTCTGACAAAGCACTGATGATCCGGTTTCGCGCCGGGAAATGCCAGGAAACAGGTCCTGAACCCAGTGGACATTCACTGATGATCCCACCATTTTCCCACAAGATCCTCTCATAGAGTTTTCTGTTAGATTTCGGGTAGCATACATCAACACCACTTCCAAGCACCGCAAATGTAGGCATCTTTCCTTCCAGTGCGCCTTTATGTCCTTCTGAATCAATGCCAAGTGCCATACCGCTGATAATCTGGACTCCAGCTACACTTAACGCTTTCGCATACCGGAATGCCTGCATCCTTCCATAAGGACTGCACATTCTGGCACCGATCACTGCCACCGTTCTTCTCTTAGGATCAGGAAGTCTGCCTTTTACATAAAGCTTTGCCGGCATGGAGGCATACTGCTTCATTATCTGAGGATATTCCGGATCTGATTTCTCAATACATCGTATCTGACCTGTACTGTATTCTTCTGTATGATTATTTTTCACATCAGTTCTTTCCATATAAAATACCTCACTGACCTTTATTTTATGACAGAATCTTTGTCAAATGCCCTGTACGAAAGTGCTTCTCCGATATGATGACCGGCAATCATTTCTTCCCCTTCCATATCCGCAATTGTTCTGGCTACCTTCAGGATCCTGTGATAGGATCTGGCACTGAATGCGATTTTTTCAAAGGCTCTTGCCAGAAGTCGGGATGCGCTGTCTGTAAGAGGGCAGAATTTATCGATCAGACTGCTCTTCAGCTGCCCGTTAAAATTTATTTTCTCATCTTTATACCGTTCTTCCTGGATCTTCTGTACTTTTTCCACTCTTTTTCTGATAGCAGCGGAATTTTCTCCCTTTCTTCCACAGTGAAGCTGTGAAAAAGAAACCGGCGGTACCTCAGTGCTGATATCAATTCTGTCCAGAAGAGGGCGACTGATTTTTCCCATATAATGTGTGATCTCACCTGCTGTACAGGTGCATCTGTTTAAATCCGGATAATAACCGCAGGGACAGGGATTCATCGCTGCACATAACATAAAATCCGCCGGAAAGTTGTAAGTTCCGCTTGCTCTGGCTATCTGGATCACTTTATCCTCCATGGGCTGTCGCAGAAGTTCCAGACTTGCTCTGGAAAATTCCGGCATTTCATCCAGAAAGAGTACACCTTTATGCGCAAGAGTGATTTCGCCGGGTCTGGGATTACGCCCGCCTCCTGCAATTGCCTGCGGAGTACTTGTATGATGAGGGCTGCGAAATGGTCGCTCATCGATCAGAGGATGTTCTCTTGAAAGAAGTCCTGCAATACTGTAAATTCTGGTAAGCTCCAGCTTTTCTTCAAAGCCAAGCCCAGGCATGATCGTCGGCAGTCTTCTGGCAAGCATGGTTTTGCCCGTTCCCGGAGGTCCGATAAGAAGAAGATTGTGAAATCCGCTTACTGCAATTTCCGCCGCTCTTTTTGCCCCTTCCTGTCCTTCAATGTCTGAAAAATCCATTCCCATATCTGTATTTATAATAGAAGGAATTTCTTCCTGTATTTCCCTCTTCAGATAGGGTTCCGGATTCTTAAGACACTCGACCAGTTCCCGTAAATTTTTTACTCCTGCTACCGGCACATCCCTGATCAGTCTTCCTTCTTTCAGATTCTCATAGGGAACTACGCAAAAACGACTGCCCAAACTTCTTGCACACAATACAATCGGCAGGATTCCGGATATCCCATGGATTTCTCCGTCCAGACCGATCTCCCCTGCCATCATAACTCTGCTGACAACCTGAGGGCTGATCATCTCAAAAGCAGCTAACACTGCTGCTGCCACCGGTACATCAAAACCGGCTCCCTCTTTCTTCATGTCTGCAGGAGCAAAATTGACGGTAATTCTCTTTGGTGGAAACTGATAACCATTATTCTTGAGTGCTGTGCGTACCCGTTCCTGCGCTTCCTTTACCTGCGCAGAAGGAAATCCTACCATGATAAAGGAAGGAAGTCCGTTACTTACATCAGCTTCTACCTGCACAGGGCATACTTCCACCCCAAAAATTGCAGCTGATAATACACTTGCAAACAAATATAAACTCCTTTCTTCCGGCATAAATCTCCCCCGATATTTATGCTCACCAAACAGCGGACGACTGAATAGTTACATCACTTAAATTGTATTGGAAATTATTTCAGAAATCAGATTAGAAAAAAGATTATTTTTATAATAGACCATTTTGCTCTGTTTTGCAACCGTTCATTTTGTTCTGTTTTATACTTTTTTTCAGTACATAATCTGCGAAGGCTTTTCACAGATCATGTTTGGGAGTACACTACAAAACAGAGAGGTGAACTATATGAAATTTCAGCGTATTCAGGATTTACGTACAGATGCTGACATGTCACAGAAACAGCTCAGCGAAATTCTTCACATCAGCCAGCGTTCCTACTCTCACTATGAGACAGGTTCACGCAATATCCCGGTTGAAATGCTTATCAGACTGGCAAATTATTACGACATAAGTGTTGATTATCTGGTAGGACGCACTGATAAAAAAGAGATGAATAAATAAGTAAAATCACTTTTTTAAATATAAAAGGATTCCTGTAACTGTTTATGTTACTGAATCCTTTTATATTTTTCGTATCTTTTATTCTTTTATCATAACAGTATCCACAGAAGGATGGACTTTTGCACCCTCCGCTTTTGTTTTTGTCTTAATATTCACATAAAGACGACCATTATCAAAGGTAAGATAACCCTTTGCTACATTTCCCAGCGAGTCTGTAAACGAGAATCTGGTTGCATTTCCTGCGACGGATTTCTTTACTTTTGCCTTGCAGGTGGCTGTCTTTTTCTTATTTGTCTGTGAATAAGTAAAGGTAACCGACTTCTGACTGAGTTTCTTAATTTTGATTTTAACCCTGCCGTTCTTACTGCGCCAGGTTCCCAGATAATCCTCCGGATTAAAAACATAAGCCCGTTCCAGAACCGGTGTGGGCGTTACCGTAGGAATCGGTGTTGGGGTAGGTGTGGGCGTAGCTGCAGGTGTCGGTGTTACAGTGGGAACTCTTTCCAATGCCGCGATCGCTTCTGCTTTTCTCTGCTCTCTGTCCACATTCTTTCTGTGTTGAAGCAACAGAGTGCCTGCCAGCATAAGCAGGATAAACAGGATAATTACAATTATCAGAAGTTTTATAAGTCTTTTTTTCTTTTTATTCCGTTTCTGTTTCCCGTTGTTTGTTACCGACAAATCTGCATCTCCTCTTCTGTTTCTTGTTCGTTACTTATTCTTTTCCATCCCAGCAATAGGTACAGAGTTTACATGGTGAAATTCCAATGGAAGCTTTCAGATCATCAAGTCTGTGGAATTTCAGTGATGTGAAATTCAGCTCCTTACGGATTTCTTCTAGCATTTCTTTATAATTTGTTGAATTTGGATCTGCATAGTCTGCCAGGACTTTATCACTGACATTCTCTCCCTCGCGTTTGGCGATCACACGTCTTGTGATCAGATCCATCTCCGATTTAGAACGTGAGAAATTCAGATATTTGCATCCATAAAGTAAAGGCGGACACGCAGGACGGATATGTACTTCCTTTGCACCATTTCTGTAAAGAAATTCCGTTGTTTCTCTTAACTGTGTTCCACGTACAATAGAATCATCGATCATCAGAAGGCTCTTATCCTTGATCAGACGATGTACAGGAATCAGCTTCATTCTTGCGATAAGATTTCTCTGGCTCTGCTGTGTAGGCATAAATGATCTTGGCCAGGTTGGTGTATATTTGATAAACGGACGGGCAAAAGGCACACCGGACTGGTTCGCATATCCGATTGCATGGGCAATACCGGAATCCGGAACACCGGCTACAATATCGGGATTTACTTCTCCCCTGTCTCTCCTGGCCAGCATATCACCGCAATGATAACGCATTTCTTCTACATTCACACCCTCGTATGCCGAAGTAGGATATCCGTAATATACCCAGAGGAAAGAACAGATTCGCATCTCTTCCCCTGGTTTCTGCAGGGTTTCCACACCGTCCGGAGTCACTGCAACAATTTCTCCGGGGCCCAGTTCTTTCAGGTCTTCATATCCAAGATTCAGGTATGCAAAGCTTTCAAAAGATACACAACAGGCATCTTCTTTCTTTCCCACGATCAGTGGAGTCCTTCCCAGACGGTCACGTGCTGCCAGAATCCCCTTTGGTGTCAGGATCAGCATGGTCATGGAACCTTCTATCACTTCCTGCGCATAACGGATTCCCTCAATCATGTTGTCTTTCTGATTGATCAGTGCAGCTACCATTTCTGTGGGATTTACGCTTCCTCCACTCATTTCCAGAAAATGAGTGCATCCGTTTTTAAAACAGTTGGCAATCAGTTCATCCATGTTATTGATCTTTCCAACTGTGGTAATTGCAAAGTTGCCAAGATGAGAGCGCACCAGAAGAGGCTGAGGTTCATTATCTGAAATACATCCGATTCCCAGATTTCCCTCCATCTCACCAATGTCACCATCAAATTTGGTCCTGAACGGCGCATTTTCAATGTTATGAATCACGCGGTCAAAACCACGTTTCTTATCATACACTGCCATTCCGCCTCTGCGTGTTCCCAGATGGGAATGATAATCAATTCCGAAGAAAAGGTCCAGAATGCAACTGGACTTTGATGCTACTCCAAAAATTCCACCCATTATCGTATTCTCCTTTTGTTCATCATCTTCAGGCAACTTTTATAATAATCCTCTTCGATAATCCATTTAAAAAGATTACTATAGCCCGTTTCATAACGTTTTCCTTCACTATAACAGTTCTTATCCTGCCAAATTGCTGTAAAAACAGTTATATCACACAACACTCCCATTATATAGAATGAAAATTTAGAAGTAAAGAGTTTTAATCTTATTTCTTTTCCTTGATGATACCTGTTCTGTATGCATCCAGCAGCTGGATCAATTCCTGTATTCTCTCTTTCAGTGCATGACCTGTATCTGTATCACCCACAAGCTGGCGTCTGGACATGTAGCTGACTGCCACGCGGTTCGATACAATATCAGTCTCTCTTGCCACAGCATCTGCTTTGGACGTAAACGGTTCATGAGCAGTAAGATTCAGTCCATAGGAATTATAGATCAGCGTATATCCGGCAATTCCCGTTACTTTCTGATATGGCTTGGAAAAACCACCGTCAATCACGATAACCTTTCCATCACATTTTACAGGACTTTCTCCTTCACTCTGGTGTACCGGAACATGGCCATTGATGATATGCCCTTTTTCCGGATCCAGACCAAATTCACGAAGCATATTATCTACCACTTCTTCATTCTCCCAGAGGCGGTAATAAGCATTCTTCTTCTCTTCATGTGTGGAAGGATCCTCTATGAAATATCTTTCAAAAGTACTCATCTTGCTCTTGCCAAACAATGGTGAATTCGGAGCAGCCCAGATATACCACATAATATCTCTGCCCTTCTTCTGTTCTTCTTTTCCTACAGAATAGAATGCTCTGCGCACATAGGTTTCCAGTACATCGTACAGTTCTTTTCCCTTGTAGCTTTTTCCATAAATCTGTACTTCCCGGAATGTTCCGTCTTCATTCAGAGGAATGCTTCCATGAAACAGAAGATTTCCGTTATATACTGTATAAAGCCCGCCTTTGTCAAGTAGGAGACGGATGTGGTTTTGCAGTTTTTCACAGTTTCTGAATGCAGAGGACAGTTTGTCCATAACTTCTTTCTCTCCGGCTGTAAGTTCGTATGGATGTTTCCAGTCAATAGTCGGAAAATTATTGTC
This sequence comes from Blautia wexlerae DSM 19850, assembly GCF_025148125.1. Lineage (NCBI taxonomy): Bacteria > Bacillati > Bacillota > Clostridia > Lachnospirales > Lachnospiraceae > Blautia > Blautia wexlerae. The sequence continues at coordinate 1,068,517 of NZ_CP102267.1, read as the reverse complement.
GCGAAGCGGATATTCCTTTCCGTCAGGCAGTGTGATTGTCCCTTTTTCCGGATTGATCCGATGAAGAAGTGCTCTGTCTTCCATCTGGAATTCTTTATGTCTGCGCACCAGTTTACCTTCTAATTTAAACTGGATCACAGCAATAGCCTTGTGCATTTTTTTGCCCAGTTCTTCCTCAAGAACATTATAATTGGAAGCACCTTTCATGGCAAAAATCTCGCAGGGATCATCCTTATACGCCTCCATCACAAAGGTCGCCAGCGGCAGCATATTGATTCCGTATCCATCCTCAAGAATATCCAGATTTCCGTAACGGATGCTGTTTCTTACCACTGTTGCAATACAGGCTTTCTGTCCTGCTGCCGCACCCATCCAGACAACATCATGGTTTCCCCACTGAATATCCAGGGAGTGATACTGCATCAGGCGATCCATAATGAAATGTGGAGCAGGACCTCTGTCATAAATATCACCCAGAATATGTAAATGATCCACGACCAGACGCTGGATCAGTTCTGCAAGCGCAATGATAAAATTCTCCGCACTGCCGATCTCAATGATCGTATTTACAATGGAATCATAATATGCCTCTTTATCGAGAACTTCCGCTTTCTCTGTGATCAGTTCTTCAATCACATAGGCATAATCTGTGGGAAGAGCTTTTCGTACTTTGGATCTGGTATATTTGGAGGCTGTTGTCTTACAAATTTCAATAAGACGGTAGAGAGTGATCTTATACCAGTTTTCCATATCTTCTTCCGTATCTTTAACAAGATCCATCTTCTCTTTCGGATAATAGATCAGAGTTGCCAGAGAACGCTTATCATTGTTACTTAATGTATGTCCAAACACATCATCAATCTTCTTCCTCACTGCACCGGAACCATTTCTGAGCACATGTGAAAACGCCTGATACTCCCCATGAAGGTCTGACATAAAGTGTTCCGTTCCCTTCGGCAGATTCAGGATTGACTGAAGATTGATAATCTCCGTAGATGCCTTTCCGATTGTAGGATAAATTTCTGCAAGTCTCTGTAAATATCTAAGTTCGTCTTTCTTCATATCCATCTCCTGTTATCATATATTATGATGTCAGGGCATTTTATGTTGCTGTCTGCACCATGCCCTGCAACACACTTTGCGGTCACAGAATTTATGCTCATCCTGTAAAGTCAAATAATGACATCTGGTTCGACTGCGGGATATCTCCGAATAATTTCAGATCATCCATCAGATCAATAACCGTTTTGCTGACCTTTGTTCTGTCGCGGAAGTCGTCTTTTGACAAGAATTTTCCCTGTTTTGCGGCATCAACCACTGCATCTGCCGCCTTATCTCCCAGTCCGTCAATAGTTGCAAGTGACGGCATCAGTTTCCCATCCACGATCTGAAATCTCTGTGCCTTGGCAGTATAAAGATCAATCGGTACAAATTCAAATCCACGTGCGTACATTTCCTGTACAATACGCATATCCTTCAGGGTATCCAGTTCTTTTTTAGATGCTGAATCACCTTTTTTGCGAATTTCTGCCATATAATACTCCAGGCGTTCCTTTCCCATACACATCAGCTCATAGGAGAACGCTGTGGCGCGGATACTAAAATATGCCGCATAGTATGCCAGTGGCTGAAACACCTTATACCACGCAATTCTGTATGCCATCATAACGTATGCTGCTGCGTGGGCCTTAGGGAACATATACTTGATCAGCTTACAGGACCAGATATACCAGTCCGGAACTCCATGCTCTTTCATGGTCTCGATCCACTCATCACGAAGACCTTTTCCCTTACGGACACTCTCCATGATCGTAAATGCAAGGCCACTTTCCACTCCTTTTCCGATAAGGTAGATCATAATATCGTCTCGGGTACAGATAGCTGTGGAAATGGTTGCCTTACCCTCCTGGATCAACACCTGGGCATTACCCAGCCATACATCCGTACCATGAGAAAGCCCTGCAATACGGATCAGGTCAGAGAAGTATTTCGGCTTGGTGTCAATAAGCATCTGCATGGCGAAATCTGTACCAAATTCCGGGATTCCCAGACATCCGAGCTTACATCCGCCAATATCTTCCGGTTCAATTTTCAAAGCCTTTGTACTTGCAAACAATGACATGACATCCCTCTGATCCAGGGGAACATCCCTTGCACTGATTCCCGTTAAATCCTCCAGCATTCGGATCATAGTGGGATCATCGTGTCCAAGTATATCAAGCTTCAGCAGGTTTCCGTCAATAGAATGGTAATCAAAATGTGTGGTGATAATGTCACTGTTCACATCATTCGCAGGGTGCTGGACAGGAGTAAATTTCTCAATCTCCTCACCTACAGGAAGTACGATAATGCCTCCCGGATGCTGTCCTGTTGTACGCCGCACGCCTGTACATCCCTGTACGATGCGGTTGATCTCACAGTAACGTTTATGCACACCACGCTCTTCAAAATAATTCTTCACATAACCAAATGCAGTTTTCTCCGCAAGCGTACCGATAGTCCCTGCCTTGAATGTCTGCCCCTTACCGAAAATAACCTCTGTATATCTGTGTGCATTAGCCTGATACTCTCCTGAAAAGTTAAGGTCAATATCCGGTTCCTTATCTCCCTTGAATCCAAGGAATGTCTCAAAAGGAATGTCAAACCCTTCTTTTTTCATCCTGGTTCCACATTTCGGACAGATCTTATCCGGCATATCACACCCCGCCATACCTGCATACTGCTTTACTTCCGGTGAATCAAAATCACTGTATTTGCAGTCCGGATTAGGACAGAGATAATGCGGTGGCAGAGGATTTACCTCTGTGATACCGGACATGGTAGCTGCCAGAGAAGATCCTACAGAACCTCGCGAACCTACCAGATAACCATCTTCATTTGACTTCCATACAAGCTTCTGTGCAATGATATACATTACGGCATACCCATTGGAAATGATTGAATTCAGTTCCCTGTCAAGCCTGCTTTCCACAATCTCCGGCAATGGATCTCCATACATTTCATGCGCTTTTGTAAAACAGATATTCTTCAGATCCTGGTCGGAATTCTCAATGACCGGCGGGAATTTGTCCGGATGAATAGGTGATATCTTCTCAATCATATCTGCGATCTTATTTGTATTTGTAATGACAACTTCTTCTGCTTTCTCGCTTCCCAGATAGGCAAATTCTTCCAGCATTTCCTCTGTGGTACGTAAATACAACGGTGCCTGCTCATCTGCATCTGAGAATCCGTTTCCGGCCATAATGATCCTTCTGTAAATCTCATCCTGTGGATCCATGAAATGCACATCACAGGTTGCAACTACCGGTTTCTTAAACTGCTCTCCAAGCTTAACGATCTTCCTGTTTATCTCCTTCAGGTCTTCTTCGGAACTGATCATATCATGCTTATCATCTGCTATCATAAATCTGTTATTTCCAACAGGCTGGATCTCCAGATAATCATAGAAATTTACCAGTCTGGCTATCTCAGTATCCGGTGCATTTCTCAGAATTGCCTGATACAGTTCCCCTGCTTCACAGGCACTTCCCACCAGAAGTCCGTCTCTGTACTGCTCCAGCACACTTTTGGGGACACGTGGACGTCTGTGATAATACTTCAGGTGCGACTGACTCACTAATTTATACAGATTAATGCGCCCTGTCTCATTTCTGGCAAAAATGATCACATGGTAGGTCGGCAGTTTCCTGATAGTATTTACAGAAACAGCTCCCTGCTCATTCAGCATATCCACATCCCGGATATCACGCTCTTCCAGCATCTTTACAAACTTCACAAAAATCTCTGCAGTACATGCGGCATCATCTACTGCCCGGTGATGATTTTCCAGTGAAACCCCAACTGCTTTTGCTACCGTATCCAGCTTAAATCTGTTCAATGCAGGAAGCAGGAAACGGGCCATACCGACCGTATCTACATAAGTAAAATCATGTGCGATTCCCAGTCTGTCACAGTTTTTCATAATAAATCCCATATCAAAGTCCGCATTGTGTGCAACCATAACCGCATCCTTGCTGAATTCAAGGAATTTCGGAAGCACTTCTTCGATAGTCGGGGCATCCATGACCATACTGTCATTGATACTGGTCAGCTGTTCAATGCGAAAAGGAATCGGTACCTTTGGATTTACAAATGTGGAAAAACGGTCCGTAATCTCACCATTTTCTACCAGTACGGCGCCAATCTCTATGATCTGACAGGTCAGCGAAGAAAAACCTGTTGTCTCAATATCAAAGACCACAAATCTACCGTTCAGCTTCTGACCTTTTCCATTGGTCACCATACCTTTTAAATCATCTACCAGATAGCCTTCCATTCCATAAAGAACCTTAAAATCAGAATCCTTCGGCACACATCCGCCCCAGGCATCGAAACAGTGATTTGCCTCCGGAAATGCCTGTACAACCCCATGGTCTGTAATGGCAATGGCAGGATGTCCCCACTCATAAGCACGTTTCACCAGAGATTTGGCATCCGTAACCCCATCCATATCGCTCATCTTTGTATGACAGTGAAGCTCTACTCTTTTCTGTGGGCTGGTATCTACTCTGGCAGTTGTAAAATTGGCAATTTTCTTAATTCCGGCTATGGATGCAATAGTCAATTCACTGTCAAAACGGTCTACTGTTGTCACACCGCGAAACTTCAGAAAAGCCCCCTTCTTTACATGTTCTGTCACTTCCGGCACCTGTTCATTGCGCAAAAACATCTTCACAACAATACTGTCCGTAAAGTCTGTGATCGGGAAGATAAGAATTGTTTTTTCATTACGGATTTCTCTGGCTTCAACCTCCATAACCTGTCCGCGGACGATCACCTCACCCATCTCACCGGTAATCGTCTCAAGTGCAACAGGCTCTCCTTCGAAATCTCTTCCATAGATAACATCCGGATTGCTGTCCCTTCTGAATCCACCCCGGAAATCTCCCTTCCTGTTGTCTTTGCGGTCTGCAAATGCAGCTTTTTTGTCCTTCCTTTCCTGCTGTCCCTTATCAGTCTTTTTCTCTGCTTTCTTCTCTGCTGTTCCTGCTTCTTCAGACTGAGCCGGCTCTTCATTCTTACTGTTTAATTTCGCATGACGGATTACATTTTCCACTTCCTGAGCGATCTGCACTGCTGCATTCTTACGGTACTTACTTTCCTGCGTCTCCCTGAACTCAAGTTCCACCTTTAAGTCCATTCCGCATCTTTCGCAGAAAACCTTCTGCAGATATTCGATCAGGATCCCGCTCTTTTCTCTGGCTATTACAGAATCAGGAAGGATCATATGAAGATCATTTTCTCCGGGAAAAGAAATCTGCGCCTGTCTGAACATATTGTATTCCAGCATATTGTAGCTGCGCAGTTCCAGTTCCATGCTGGATCTGTAAGTTTCCAGAAAGTTCTGAGGATTGTACTGACCGGAAAGGCGGAATTTCTCAATAACTGTAACTGTTACATTCAGTCCTGCAAAAATCTGTCTCTCTATCTGTTCTTCCAGTTCAAAGATATGCTTCTTATGAATCCAGCGTTCACTTTTTATATACACCCATATATGAGTTCTGGAAGGATTGCAGGACACTCTGGTCACAAAAACCATGTCCAGCAGTTCTTCCAGTTCTTTCTTCACTTTTAAGCTGGGAAATACGTCAAAAAAGTCTTTTTCCAAAATAAAATCTCCTCGTTGATCTGACAGGAAGTCTTCGTTCCAAATGTTACTTCCAGTTCAGAAGTTCTTCCCGCAACGTATCCAAAAGCTGATCTTCCGGAACTTTCTTTATGATCTCACCATGTTTGATCAGAAGTCCCACACCAACTCCGCCTGCAATTCCGATATCTGCCTCTTTTGCTTCTCCGGGTCCGTTTACCACACAGCCCATAACTGCTACTTTAATATCAAGCGGGATATCCTGCACCATGGTTTCTACCTTATTTGCAAGACCGATCAGATCGATCTGTGTGCGTCCACAGGTTGGACATGACACAACTTCTATGCCACCTTTGCGAAGCCCCAGAGTTTTCAGGATACGTTTTGCGGATTTAATCTCTTCTAAAGGTGCTCCTGTAAGAGAGACACGAATGGTATCACCGATTCCCTGATTCAGGATGATCCCCAGTCCGATAGCAGATTTAATGTTTCCGGAATAAAGAGTTCCGGCTTCTGTGATTCCTACATGAAGTGGATAATTCGTCTTCTCCGCGATCAGTTCATGAGCCTTTGCACACATAAGGACATCCGAAGATTTGATGCTGATCACCAGATTGTCATATCCCAGGTCTTCGATGATATGAACTTTATCCAGCGCACTCTCCACCAGTCCCTCTGCAGTGACTCCATGATATTTCTCCACAAGTTCTTTCTCAAGAGAACCACTGTTTACACCAACACGAATGGGTATTCCTCGCTCCTTTGCCACATCAACCACTGCTTTGATTCGCTCTGTACTGCCGATATTTCCGGGATTGATCCGGATCTTATCTGCACCGTTTTCCATGGCTGCAATAGCAAGACGATAATCAAAATGGATATCTGCCACAAGTGGTATATGGATCTGTTTTTTGATTTCCTTCAGTGCTTTTGCAGCTTCCATAGTCGGTACTGCACAACGGATAATATCACAGCCAGCCTGCTCCAGTGCCAGGATCTGAGCTACTGTCTGTTCTACATCTTCAGTTTTTGTATTTGTCATGGACTGGATTAAAATCGGGTTGCCGCCGCCAATCTTTCTGTCTCCGATCTGAATCACTTTTGTATGATCTCTGTACATAATTTTCCTCTTCTCTCATTTATAGCAATTCCATAAATTACTGCTGAACAGTTATCTGATTTCCAGAAGTTTTCTCTTCAGTTCTTCTTCCATGCGATGCATTTCCATCTCTGCTGCCTGTCTCTTCTGACGGCCTTCCATCTGGATCCGCATCACATCATCCAGAGTCTGGATCAAATCTGCATTTGTCTTCTGGAGTGTTTCAAGGTCAACTATTCCACGCTCTGATTCTTTCGCTGTCTCAACCGTTGCCATATGAAGTGTCTCTGCATTCTTTCTGAGAAGTTCATTGGTAATATCTGTTACCTGTCTCTGTGCCTGTGCCGCTTCTGCAGAGTGAGCAATTCCCAGAGCAAGCACCATCTGACTTTTCCATAATGGAATTGTGTTTACGATCGTTGTCTGTATTTTCTCAACCATTACCGTATCATTATTCTGGATCAGCCGGATCTGAGGCGCTGTCTGCATGGCAATCGTACGGGTAAGTTCCAGATCATGCAGTTTCTTTTCAAATCTGCTGCATTTCTCATCCAGGTCTCTGGCTGCCTGCGCGTCTTCGGGAAGCCCGCTCAGAGCTGCCTTATTTTTCATTTCTGCAAGCTTTCCGTTTCTGGTTTCTTCCAGTTTCTTTTTTCCGGCAAGGATATACATGGTAAGTTCTTTAAAATAATTCAGGTTCTGTTCATACATCTTGTCCAGCATAGCAGAATCTTTCATAAGGCGCACCTGATGTTGCTGAAGAGAATCTGTGATCTTCTCCACATTGACTTGTGCTTTGTCATATTTGTTTTTCAGATTTTCAATCTTAGAAGTCTGCTTTCTGAAAAATCCAAAGAATTTTCCCTCCTCCTGTACATCAAAATCTTTCAGTTCTCCCACAACATTACTGATCAGTTCTCCAATCTCACCGAGATCCTGTGTCTTTACATTCTCAAGAGCTGTATCAGAAAAGTCCGCCATTTTTTTCTGAGTTCCTGCACCATACTGAAGAATCTGATTAGTATTCTCAATATCAATCTTTGCAGCAAAATCATTTACCATTTTCTGTTCTTCCGGTGTCAGTACAGGCACTTCTTCCTTCTGTGTCTGCTTTTTGGGGAGCACTTCTTCTTTCTTTTCAAACTCTCCAAGATCCGGCTCCAGTGTTAATGATGGTGTTTCCATTTCAAAATCTTTAAATTCGTTTCCCATGTCCTCTGCCGCTCCTTTTTATCCTTTTTTATTTTCAGTTCTTTTTCATTTTTGCAAAGTCATCATCTGTCAGACCTTCCTGTGCAAGCAGCGTATGAAGCACTGAAATATCACTTGAAACATCCCACGCAGTATCCTGAAAGACAGAATCCAGAAGTTTTTCAAATGCCTGATTCAGTGTATCCAGTGTATCCTCTATCTCCTTTTTGGATGCCTGGATATTCTCTCCCTGCACAGGCTGCTGATCCATTTCTTCATATGCATCCAGCAGCTTTACTGTCATGGGCAGATAATAATTCATCAGTTTCTTCAGATCCGGAATAATCTCCGGATGCTTCTGCGCCCGTTCAAAAATCTTCTCCACGATCAGTTCCATTCTGGATATTTTTGCAGAAATCTCCTCTCCCGGAATCGCATCGTTGCTCCTGTGGATCTTATCCAGAAATTCATTTCCTTTATTCAGCACTTCCTGTACTTCGGGCGGTGTGTTCTTTCTGTTTCTCTCCTGTTCAGCCTGATGTTTTTCTTCTTCCTGTTTCTTCTGCTCAAGTGCCTTCTGCGTCTGCGTATATTGCAGATAAGTCTCATTACTGGTAATCAGACAGGTTTCCTGTTCATCAATATGTCCCTGACGGAACCATCTGTCATCAATCATCTTTTTAATATCTTTTTTAACGAATTTCACCGGCTTATTTACTGCTGCTGACAATTGTTCAAAATTACAGTATGTGTGATTTCCCAGTGTATCAATATACTTCTGAAAACGTTCCAGTTTACCCAGTTTTTTAATGCCGCCTGCGAGAAGTCCCACTCCTGTCAAAGCTCCGACTGCCATAAAACAGGTTCCACCGGTCACAAGAGAACTCATATGTCCCACCGCTCCAAAGATGCTGAGGACCAGAGTTCCCAGTCCCATTCCACTGGCAAGGATTCCACCTGAAACAGCAATCATCATACCTTTCATTCTTCCCCCGGTGTTCCTTTCATAAAGAGTCAGCATCTTCTCTTTTGCTTTCTCCTTCTCAATTCTCTGACGTTCCTGCTCCTGTTCACGCTCCCGCCTGCGCTTTTCTTCAAATTCTTTTGTTTTATTGCGGTATACCCCGGAATCACCGGACTGACTGTTTCCGGTTCCAAATACATTATTCAGACCATTTTTGATTGCCTCGCTTCCGGAATCTACAGCAGAATTTACTGCGCTGTTAACAGTCTGTCCCACCGTCTGCTTAATATCCTCGGTCATCTGGCGGTAATCTTTAGTAGAAACTGCTGTGTCTATGATCTTTTTTATTTTGTCTCCAAGTTCTCCTAATTCATCAAAATTCTCGCTCATATTTTCCTCCATTTTCTATTCCATATTATAGCGAAATCCTCTATAAAAAACAAGACTGCCGGATTTTTTGTTACTGTATGTGAACAGTAACGATTTTTCAATTTTTCATTAAAATTGGAAATTTCCCATTGAACTTAGCAGACAAAAGTTTTACAATGGTAAAGAGATAAACAGTAATCACACTTGTAAATACTGTAAATATGTGTGAACGGAGGAAAGATTCATTATGGAAAAAAAGAATATCGACTGGAGCAGCTTAGGCTTCGGTTACGTACAGACCGATTATCGTTATGTATCTAAATTCAAAGACGGCGCATGGGATGCCGGAGAACTGACAACAGATCCTAATGTAACACTGAACGAATGTGCAGGTGTTTTCCAGTATGCGCAGACAGTTTTCGAAGGAATGAAGGCTTACACTACAGAAGACGGACATATCGTTACTTTCCGTCCTGACTTAAATGCAGAACGTATGGCAAACTCAGCAAAGAGACTTGAGATGCCTGTATTCCCGGAAGACCGTTTTGTTGATGCAATTGTTCAGACTGTAAAAGCTAACGCAGCATATGTTCCGCCATACGGTTCAGGCGCAACTTTATATGTTCGTCCATATATGATGGGTACTAACCCGGTTATCGGTGTAAAACCTGCTGATGAGTATATGTTCCGTGTATTCACTACACCTGTAGGACCATACTTCAAAGGTGGTGCTAAACCGATCACAATCCGTGTCAGTGATTTCGACCGCGCTGCACCTCATGGAACAGGCCATATCAAAGCAGGTCTTAACTATGCAATGAGCTTACATGCAATCGTAGATGCTCACAAAAACGGATTCGATGAGAACATGTATCTTGATGCAGCTACACGTACCAAAGTAGAAGAAACAGGCGGTGCTAACTTCATCTTCGTTACAAAAGACGGCAAAGTTGTCACACCGAAGTCCAACAGTATCCTTCCTTCTATCACACGTCGTTCCTTAATCTATGTTGCCAAGGAATACCTGGGATTAGAAGCTGAGGAAAGAGAAATATACTTCGATGAAGTGAAAGATTTCGCTGAATGTGGTCTCTGCGGTACTGCTGCAGTTATCTCTCCTGTCGGAAAGATTGTTGACCATGGTAAAGAAATCTGTTTCCCAAGCGGAATGGAGAAAATGGGTCCGGTTATCCAGAAACTCTATGATACATTAACAGGAATCCAGATGGGACGTATCCAGGCTCCTGAAGGATGGTTAAAGGTTATCGAATAATTTTTTCTGTAAATAGCAAATCCTGCAGAACACCGTTTCTTGTTTCTGCAGGATTTTTTGTTTAAACATTTCTGTAACTATTCAGCAGTCTACTATCCCGCGAGGTGTTTTGGCATGAACATGCCAAAATCCCGAGACATACAAGTCAAAATCCCATCGCCGAAGGCGATTTTTAATGGATTTTGACTCGTAACTGTGAAGGTACTGAACAGTTACACATTTATTTTGTCTCTCAAAGCCGGCTATTCTGATTTTCTTTTCCTGGCTTGCTCGTTATTGCCGTCAATCTTTTATTTTCTGTCTTATTTCTTTCTCTCATACTTCACAAACTGGTATTCCAGGTCAAAATATGTCTGCTCATCGCTCTCTGCCGTAATCTCCCATTCATCATCTTCATCCAGATTCGGGAAGTGGCTGTCTGCTTCGTAAGCGAAGTCAATCTTTGTAACGTGTGCCACATCACAGTATGGGAGCATCTGTTCATAAATACTGTCACCGCCAATACAGTAAACATCTTCTGTCGGATATTTCTTTATTTCTTCCAGTGCCTCTTCAATGCTGTGTACTACGATCGCACCTTTTGCGTCATAATCTTTATTTTTTGTGATTACAATGTTAGTTCTGTTTTTCAGAGGCAGGCCATTTGGAAAGCTTTCCAGCGTTTTTCTGCCCATTACAACTACTTTTCCACTTGTTTCTTCACGAAACATTTTCATATCTGCCGGAATACTTACCAGAAGCTTGTTGTCCTTGCCAATTCCCCAGTTCTGATCTGCTGCTACAATAACATTCATTATAAATTTTCCTCTCTTACTTGTTTTCTATAGTTTCGTTCTTTTAAAGGTATTTGCTCCAGTACTGTAAGCTATCTAATAAATAAAACTACTATCTCTTTGTATTTCATAAATCAGTAACAAAATTAAATAGCCACTGGAATATTCTTAATCTGCGGCCATGTCTCATAGTTCTCTACAATCAGATCATCCGTTGTAAACTGATAGAAGTCTTTCACTTCCGGATTAAGTTTAACGATTGGTGCCGGATAAGGTTTTCTCTTGATCATTTCTTTTACCACAGGAATGTGACGGTCATAGATATGGCAGTCAGCAACTACATGAAGCAGCTCTCCAGCTTCCATATCACATACCTGTGCGATCATCATAAGCAGAATTGCATACTGGCAGACATTCCAGTTATTTGCCGTAAGAATATCCTGTGAACGCTGATTGAGGATTGCATTCAATGTCAGTTTCTCATTTCCCGGTGTCTGAGTTACATTAAATGTCATAGAGTATGCACATGGATACAGGTTCATCTCATGCAGATCCTGATGCACATAAATATTTGTCATGATCCTACGGCTGAATGGATTGTTTTTCAGATCATAGATGACTCTGTCTACCTGATCCATCATGCCTTCTTTATACTGATGTTTCACTCCAAGCTGATATCCGTAAGCTTTACCGATAGAACCATTTTCATCTGCCCAGCTATCCCAGATATGACTGTGAAGCTCATGGATGTTATTGGATTTCTTCTGCCAGATCCAGAGAATCTCATCCATGGCGCTCCTTAATGCAGTACGTCTGAGTGTCATAGCCGGAAATTCTTTTCGAAGGTCATATCTGTTTACCACACCAAATTTCTTAATTGTGTAGGCAGGTGTTCCGTCCTCCCACACCGGGCGGACCTTCTCTCCTTCTGTGCTCGTACCATTCTCCAGGATATCCTGGCACATTTTTATAAATACATCATCTGCGTAACTCATTATTTTCTACTCTCTCGCTTTCTTATTTTTTATATTCTTCTATTATACAAGTATGTTCCCTTGTTTTCTTATTATAGTTGATACCTACCATCAAAAGATTACCTTTATATTCTTCCAGACTCGCGCAATATTCCTTATTTTTTATCTGTGAAATTGCACCCTCTGCGCTTTTATTCCACTTTAACTCCACAACCATTGCTGGTTTATCCGGAAATTTTTTTCTTGGAATAAATACAATATCTGCAAATCCTTTCCCACCAGCCAGTTCTCTGTGCATTGTATAAAAATTGCGGGCCGCATAGAGTGCCAGTGAAATCGTGTAGCTTAATGCATTTTCATCATTATATTGAAGATGTGATGTCTCAAAATGAGCCTCTTTTATCCCTTGTGCAACCTGCTTTGGTCTCATTTGCCAGATTGCCTTTAAGGTGTCCGCTGAATTTTTCAGTGCTTTTGATACTTCGCCCCAGTCAGCAACCGAAACCGTATTAACATATTCCTCACGTATTTCTGCATTTGGAATTGATACACACCGATTTTCATAATCATATGTCAGATATCCCAAATGCACCAATAATGTAAGAACATCATCTTCATTTCTGAACGTTGTCATATCATTTGTAAAGCTTCCCGTATTCACCGGAATGCTTTCACCTGCAATCATGCTTAACACATCATCCTTCAAACCTTCAAAATTCATTTCTATGTAAACTTTCAAAGCTTCAAAGGTCTCTGTCTGATTCCAGTAATTTCCAATCTCACCCAGTCTCATGCTGCTCACAACAGAACGCGGACTATATACAGAGGCAACTCCCTTAAATGAATAGCCATCATACCAGTTTTTAATCTCTTCCATATCCATCTGATACTTTGCGCACAATGTCTGAACTTCATCCTCAGTAAATCCCACATACTCACCCAGAGGTCCTGGATTCAACATAGAAAATTCATCAAACATATTCAAAGCAGAATGTGTTCCGTACTTCTTAACAGGAAGAATACCTGTCATATAAGCCAGATGGATATAGCCTTTATCCTTTAGTAAATCCCGTAAAAAGTCAAGATATTTCTCCTGTGCTTCTTTATCCTGCTTATACTCACGAAAAATACAATCCCATTCATCAATAATAACCACAAAAGGACATCTGCTGTAAGCATAGACATCCTGCATAGATTCAATCAAGTCATTTTCATCAAAAAAATCCACGTCCGGATAAGCGCTTCTCAGCTCTCGCAATACAATTTTCCTGACTCGTTCCATTAGCTCCTGAATATTATTACTGCGACTCAAAAAATCCTGCATATTCAAAAAAATCGTATCATATTTATTGAGATATTTTTCAAAATCTGTGTCTTTTGCAATTTTAAGATTAGAAAATAACTCTTTTGAATCGCACCCTTTACTGTAATATGCTGTCAGCATATTTGCAGCCATAGACTTTCCGAAACGTCTTGGTCTGCTGACACATATGTTCTTCTGTAAAGTGTGTAAAACAGAATTTGTATACCGTATCAAACCCGTCTTATCTACATAAATATCAGAATTGAGTGCTTCCTGAAATTTGGAGTTATCCGGATTCAAATAATTTCCCATTTAATCCCCCTCTTTTTCATGCAACAGCCACAGTCTCTTCTCCAGACATCTGAATTCTACCCTTGTTACATCTCCGCAATATTCTCCATCTGCATGAAGAACCATCGGTTTATCAAGCAGCACTCTGAACCCGTTTTCTTCCCTGATATTGAATCCGTTGATTCTCTCCTGCTTCGCTGCAACCAGAAATGGAAGGAGAAAAAAGGTCTGCCATTTTGCGATACCGGAAGCGCTGCTCAAAGACAGTCTGCCATCCTCCGGCGAAGCCTTTGGCGCCATTGGGACACCACCACCTTCTGCCGGCAGATTCATGGCAGCTGCGAAGATCATTTTCGGCAGGATAAATCCTCCATATTCTGTTATCACTTTTGCATTTGCAGTTTCCATTGTAAAAAGTGACTGGACCGTTAATGCAAGATATGTAAGTTTTCCCAGATGAAAGCGGTTTAAAACCTGTTTCAGTCTGGAATGCAAAGCTTTCTTACACACCAGTGCATCCAGTCCAAGTCCTGCACTGATGCCAAAAATTCTCGGCTTTTCACACCCTTCCCAGCTTACCTGACCAAGATCTATCCTGTAAAGTTCTTCTCCCCGCTGGTCTTTTCTGATACTGGCGCAGATTTGTTTCAGGCTTTCTTTCGGTGTTTTTGGCAATTTTAAGTTTCTGCCAAAATCATTTCCCGAACCTGTCGGAATTACTCCAAGCCGTACTCTGTCAAAATCTGTAATTCCATTCAGAACCTCGTTGAGCGTTCCATCGCCGCCAACTACGATCAGATAAATAGGGTCATCACCCTTCATGGAAGAAATCTTCTCTGCCAGCTTCGTCGCATGTCCCTGATATCTGGTTGTATGCGCCACATATTTTATTTTATACCCGCGAAGCAGACGCTGTGTCTCATTCCATACCCGGTGCGCCTGCCCCGTTCCCGCTCCGTTATTTACAATAATCTGTATTCTTCTCATTTTTCCTCACAATTATATCTGTTTTCACTGCCCAAAATATTCTTTATCCAGATACTCTCTGGAAACGCTATAGTATCTATACTATACAATATTTGGCTTCCACATACAAGAGCACAGCCAACCAAAATCCTTGTGATCGCCACATATTTATTACTGTTTTCTATTCTATATCAATTTTCATGCAAGAAGTCAAAATAATATACAAATCCGTCAAAATATTGAAAGCATTTTTCTCAAAAAGTATTTATAATGTAGGTAGAATATGTTGTGGTGCAATTTCAGCACCACAGCAGTCAATAAAACTTAAACATAAAAACTTATAAAATAAATCATTTCAGGAGGTTTTTACAATGGAAAAAAGATGGTGGAAAGAAAGCGTCGTATATCAGATTTATCCTCGCAGCTTCTGCGACAGCAACGGAGATGGTATCGGTGATCTGAACGGTATCACAAGCAAACTTGACTACTTAAAAGAGCTTGGTGTTGATGTTATCTGGCTCTCTCCTGTTTACAAATCACCGAATGATGATAACGGATACGATATCAGTGATTATCAGGATATCATGGACGAATTCGGAACAATGGAAGACTTCGACCGTATGCTCGCTACAGCTCACGAAAAAGGCATCAAAATTATGATGGACCTTGTTGTAAACCATACTTCTGACGAGCACAAATGGTTTATCGAGAGCCGTAAATCCACAGACAATCCATACAGAGATTACTATATCTGGCGTCCTGCAAAAGAAGACGGCAGCCTTCCGAACAACTGGGGCTCCTGCTTCTCCGGTCCTGCATGGGAATATGATAAAACAACAGATATGTATTTCCTGCATCTGTTCTCTAAAAAGCAGCCAGACCTCAACTGGGACAACCCGGTCGTACGTCAGGAAGTTTTCGACATGATGAACTGGTGGCTGGAAAAAGGTGTTGATGGATTCCGTATGGACGTTATCAGCCTGATCTCCAAAGAGCAGCCAGAACTCCCGGACAAAGAACCTGGAATCAACGGATATGCAACATTTAATGTATCTGCAAACGGTCCTCATGTACATGAATACCTTCAGGAAATGCGTCAGAAAGCATTAAACAATGCAGATACCATCACAGTAGGTGAATGCTCCGGTGTTACTCTCGAAGAAGCAAAGAAATACGCAAGAAGCGACGAAAAAGAACTGAACATGGTATTCCAGTTTGAACATATGGATGTTGACAGCGATGAAAAAGCCGGCAAATGGACAACCAGAAAAATGGATCTTCGTGACCTCAAAAAAATTCTTACCCGCTGGCAGAAAGGTCTCCAGGACATTGCATGGAACAGCCTTTACTGGGAGAACCACGACCAGCCAAGAAGCGTTTCCCGTTTCGGTAACGACAGCGATGAATACAGAGAAATCTCTGCAAAAATGCTTGCAACCTGTATTCATATGATGCAGGGTACTCCTTACGTATATCAGGGTGAAGAGCTTGGTATGACAAACTGCCCGTTCAACACTCTCGAAAACTTCCGCGACCTCGAAAGTATCAATGCTTTCCACGAATTAACGGAACAGGGCAAAATGACCGAGGAAGAAATGATGGCAGCGATCGGCTACAAAGGTCGTGACAATGCCAGAACTCCAATGCAGTGGGATGACAGTGCCAACGCAGGATTCTCCGGTGCCGATGCTACACCATGGATCATGGTGAACCCGAACTACACTAAGATTAATGCAAAAGACCAGGTAAGCCGCGAGGATTCCGTATTTAAATATTATCAGAAGCTGATCAGACTTCGTCACGAAAGTGATCTGATCGTTTACGGTACCTATGATCTGATTCTTGATGACGATAAAGATATTTACGCTTACATCCGTACACTCGGAGATGAAAAACTCATCGTATATTGCAACTTCAGTGAAAATACCCGCGAAGTAGAACTTCCGGAAGAATTCACAGACGGAAAGATTCTGATTTCCAACTACAACGATGCTAAAGTAAGCGAAAAGATTACCCTCAGACCTTATGAGGCAATCGTAATCCAGAAATAATAAATGATTTTGCTTCTTATGAATCACAGTAATTCCCAGATTACTGTAATTTTCTAAAGAATCAGTGACTGTGAAAAATACTGAACAGTTACCGGAAATATATTTTCTCATATACAACCTCAGAAGGATGCTGCCAGATTATTCTGGCGGCATTCTTCTATTTTATCCCCAAGGCTTATGAGCAACAGTGACAATTTTTTTGCATTTATTTCAAGTTTTTTTGTGCAATACTTGCGTTTTTGTATATCATTGTGCTAAAATATCCACATAACAGGATATAAGATTTCAAATACTTTTGCATTTTCACTCTTATATCTACAGACTTTTTTACATCGGGGTGTTTCAAATGATTACAATCAAAGAAATGGCAGAAATGCTGGGAATCAGTACCACAACGGTATCTAACGTCATTAACGGAAAAACCAGCGAAGTCTCTCAGAAAACTGCCGAAAAAGTCCAGAAGCTTCTGGATGAATATGACTATGTACCTAATATGAGTGCAAAGAACCTTGCGCAGAATCATTCCAGACTGATTGGAATTGTCCTAAAAGGACGCAAAGACAAATACGAAAATATTTTTGCAGATCCATTTCACGGAGAATTGCTTGGTGCCCTGGAGGCAGCGATCCGCGAACATGGATATTATATGATGCTTTATACATCCGAAGACATCAACGAAATCGTCCGCAATGTAGTAAGCTGGAACACCGAGGGACTGATTCTTATCGGTATGCTCCATGATGACTACCTGCGAATCAAGAGTAAATATAAGAATCCTGTTGTCCTCATCGACAGTTATACGCCAAAAAATATTGCCAAATATGTAAATATCGGTCTTGATGATGAGCAGGGTGGATATCTGATGACTAAATATCTTCTGGAGTGCGGTCACCGGAAGATTGCTTTCCTTGCTGATAATATGGAAGGTGTAGATTATGTCCGTTATACCGGTCATCAACGTGCTCTTCAGGAATATAACATAGATGTAGATCTCGACAATCTTATCGTAATCCGTCCATCTAAATATGAACGTCAGGGAAGTATGGAAGAGATTTACGCTGTCGCACACAAATTCACTGCATTTATGTGCTGCTCAGATTATTATGCAGTCACATTGATGAAATATCTCCGCGAAAGGGGCATCCGTTTTCCGGAAGACCTCTCTATCACGGGATTCGATGACAATCTGTATGCACAGGTAGTCTCTCCTCCCCTTACTACGATTCACCAGAATATCTCTCAGCGTGGAACTATGGCTGTCGAGTATCTGCTCAGAATGATTGACGGATGGGTCCCAAAGTCTACTAGTATTACACTTCCGGTCAAACTTGTTGTACGTGACAGTGTTAAAATTCTGAATTCCGATAAACAGGATTAATTCATCGCATAACTATATATAAAAAGAACGAAACTCTTTCAAAATGCTTTTCTGGATTTTCGTTCTTTTTTCTCTATATCTATGTACCAAATAAGAATCAATTCACTGCTACATTAGATTTCAGAAACAAAAACAGAGAGCATAGATTGCTCCATGCTCTCCATCATTCTTTCAATTTTATATTGCTTTTTAACTATCTCATTTTCCTTATTACATTTCAATAACAAGGAACTGATAACCCTTCAACTCAATCTTATTTCCATCCATAGCTACATCATCATAGTTATTGATCAGAACTTTCTTGCACTCTCCTGCGAGCTCGATTGTCTGCGGCTCTTTCTGATAGTTACCAACTACGAGAAGAGTCTTGTCACCTTTACGATAATATGCCATCAGGTTATGTACGTCTTCCCAGACAGGTTCCAGAGCACCATATACAACAGTCTCTTTGTACTCTGGATTCTTGCGCAGTGCAATCAGTTTCTTATAGAAGCTTCTTACAGAATTCGGATCATTGATCTGGCTCTCTGCATTGATCTTTTTGTAGTTTGCATTTACGCCAAGCCAAGGTGTACCTGTTGTAAATCCTGCATTTTCTTTATCATTCCACTGCATCGGTGTTCTGGCATTATCGCGGCTGAATCTGGAAACAGCTTTCAGCGCTTCCTCAGGTGTACATCCTGCTTCCAGAGCTACCTTGTACTCATCCAGACTGGAAATATCATCTACCTGATCAATAGATTCAAACTTCACATTCTCCATACCAAGTTCCTGTCCCTGATAGATAAACGGAAGTCCGCGAAGCATAAAGTTCAGACCGCCAAGCATTTTCTTACTTGCGTCACAGCAGTCACCTTCCGGGATATATCTGCTGACACCACGAGGCTCGTCATGATTTTCAATAATATTGGAAACAAATCCGATATCACCAATTTTTCTCTGTGTTGTAAAGCAACATTTCTTGTAGGCATCCGGAGTAATCTGTTTGCAGTCATACCATCCCTTGTCAGATGCCCCCCAGATAGTCTCTTCGAAGTCAAACATACTGGAGAAATATCCATTATCGCCGATGAAATCCGGAATCTCTTCATCCTTCTCATCGAAAACTTCACCGACAGAGAATGCATCGTATTTTTTAAAGGTACGGTCTCTCATCTCGCCAAGGAAGTCACCGATTCCCTTTGCTTCTTTCAGCATCTTCCTGATACTGCAAAGACCGTCTTCACGATCCGGCTCATAGTCATGCATCGGAAGTGCTTTCTTGATATTGATAATCGCATCAATACGGAATCCACCAAGACCTTTATCCAGCCACCAGTTGATATTCTTATAAACTTCTTCCCTTACTTCCGGGTTCTCCCAGTTCAGATCGGGCTGTTTCTTATGGAAAACATGCAGATACTGTTTATTTGTTCCTGGAAGATCTTCCCATACAGGTCCGCCGAAATAAGAACGCCAGTTAGTTGGAAGTTCTCCTTCTTTCTTGTCACGCAGATAGAAGAAATTACCATATTTACCATCCGGATCCTCACATGCTTTTTTAAACCATTCATGTTCATCAGAACAGTGGTTTACAACAAGATCCATCAGAATGTACATATCTCTCTTCTTAGCCTCAGCAATCAGTTCATCCATATCTGCCATGGTTCCGAAGCGAGGATCAATATCATAATAATCTGAAATATCATATCCCTGATCAGCTAACGGAGAGCGGTAGCAGGGGGAAAGCCAGATAATATCAACTCCCAGATCTTTCAGATAGTCAAGCTTCTCAATAACACCTCTCAGATCTCCAATTCCATCTCCATTGGTATCATAAAAACTCTTCGGGTAAATCTGATAAGCAACCTTTTCATTCCACCATTTCTTTACCATTGTAAAAATCCTCCTGTGTTTTTTATTAACCGGCGCTATTGTCTGCTTTGTTCCCAGTATTATACCTCTTACCTTTAGCGCCTAAGTTCTCTGTTCTATTTAAAAATAATTATATCAACATCCACTCCTTCTGTCTTATATTTTTTTGATAAAAAAATACATAATTTTGACTTTTTATATTACCAGCATTCTCTGTAATACAAAAATCAGATAAGTAAACTTTTATTCTCATTACCATAAGCTTACTTATCTAATCGTTATTTACTGTGTTTCTTTTAGTAAATGTCTGCGGTACTGCAGTGGTGTTGTTGATGTATATTTCCTGAACTCCCTGAGAAAGTTTCCCAGATTATTATATCCACATTCCAGACAGATTTCCGTAACTGTCAGATCTGATTCTTTCAGATAATGGATTGCTTTCTTAATCCTGTACTCGTTCACATATTCCATAGGCGAACGTCCGATAACTTTCTTAAAGAATCTGCAAAAATACTGTTCATTCATTCCAATCAGATCCGCCAGATCACGAATATATATCTTCTCTTTATAGTTCTCCTGAATATAAGTCAGAGTGGTCTTGATCGTCTCAATCCGACGGTCATGATTCTTCTCCGTTACCTCAAACAGATTATTCGCAGACAGAACTGCCAGAATCCGAAGCAGCGCTGATTTGATAAACAACTGTCGGGTGATATCATCCGTAACCGCCTCGCCGTCATAATAATTCTCCCGGAAAGAATCTCCGCCAAATACATTACGGATTTCTTCATAAGATTTTCTTACCGGTTCAAATGCCGGTTCATTCTTTCGCAGACATCTCGGAAACTGGATACTGCCATTTTGCACCGGCTGGATCAGATTAGTCTGAATCTGATCCAGAGCATATGCAGAGCTTAGCATATCCATATGAAAAACCACCGCATTTTCCACACAGCCGCCGTTTTTTTCAACAGAAATACTGTGCAGTTCCCCGGGATTAATAAAATAAAAACATTCCTCCGAAATTTCAAAACGCTCCATATTGATTTCCAGGCAGAACTCTCCACCCGAAAAATAAAGCAGTTCTACTTCTTCATGCCAGTGGTGCTTCACCATATTTCCTCTTATCCTGGTTCCTGTCTGATAAAATGCACAGGGAAAGTCCTGCGTGCCATGGACACGTATTTCCTTTAAAGTTGATGGTTGTTGATTCTGCATGAAGCTGCCTCCTGTTGTCATTGTTATTGTTATTATAAATCCGGCATCAAAAATCCGCAACTAAAAAGGACATCCGAAGATGCCTTTTTAATAGTAAGTATTTATACAATTTTGTGCCTGCTCAAAGAAACTGTCCTCTTCACATTGTCCAAGAACATATCCCTGAAACAGTTTTCCCATATCTGAGACAGCTCCCATGGAATTTTCACATAACGGACGTGCATTCAGTGTATATTCCCGGAGATATTTCCGTACCATATCTATTCCTTCCAGATCAATATCTTCATTTTCGATCACATCCACTCTGGCAGGATAACTTTTCATTATTTTTGCATATTCAGTACTACCTTCATAACTGGCTGTATACTGAAGAAATCTGAAAGCTGCATCTTTATTTTCTGAAGCATTGTTCAGAACATACTGCCAGGTTGCAATATTAGTGGATTTTTTCTCATGAAACATGGGAAGCGGTGCCATATGTATTTTATTTTTCCCATATACATCAGCATCAAGAAATGTACCCAGAGCCCCCGTATACATAAAAACACATCCATATTTTCCCCTGATAAATTTCTCTTCCATCTGCTCATACTGATCCACAAACTGTGCAGGAGATGTAATTTTCTCATCCAGCATACTCTTCATATATCTGGCTGCATCTTGGGTTTTCGAATCAGTCCAGTCGAAATAATCGCCACCCCAGAAATTAACAAATTGTGCAAGACTGTTATAAACATGTGTATTTTCCCATGCATCTCCATAAGCGTACTGATCTGAATTTTTCAAACTCTTCTGTAGAATATCAAAATCACCGGTATCCTTTATCTCATCGAGTCCTGCCTGTTTCAGCAGTTCCTGATTTACCCAGAACATCATAATGTCCATCTGAAAAGGGACAGAATATATATGTCCATTCTCTTCACAGATGCTTTCCAGATACTCCTGTGGAAAGCTGTCCCTTACTTCTTCTGTCATAACGTTTTTTTCCAGTGGTTCCAGATATCCCTTATGTTTAAACTCAGAAATCATCTCATCATTCACGGAAATCAAATCAATATTTTGGTCCCCAGAAGCCAGGATCGTGGATATTTTTGCCTGACGATTATCCGCATTGGATGGACATTTTTCCACAGTGATTTCCATATCAAGTTTTTTTTCTGTTTCCGCGATAAAATCCTGAAATCTTTTATTATCTGCATCAATATGCATGATCGTCAACTTTTGTTTATCTTCGTGAAACGACGATGAGGGGAGCTTAGATAAGCTCCCCGTACTTCCACATCCTGTAATAAGCAAACATACTGCAGTTATGAAAATTACAACACTTTTTTTCAAGCATTTCACCTCTGTTTTTTATCTTGGCCATCTGTCCTCTTTTGACATCAATGGTGCAAACGGTGCATGTGGGTGTGTCTGATACCAGTAAGCCACGCTTGCCACATCATCCTGACGTTCAAATAATCCTCTGTAACCTACTCCAATCTGCTGAATGGTCACACGCAGATCCTCATCAAAACAAATCGGATCCTGAATATGCCAGCGATAGAAACCTCTCATCGGCGGACAGTCATCATTATGATAGAAATTATGGATCAGCTCATCATGAGCAGAATAGTATGGGTAGCCCAGATATGGTGTATTATAATTCTGCTCCACAGTCTTTCCGTCCACCTGCTTTGCAAAACTCCAGGAGCCTCCAAAATAATCTTCTGTTCCGGTTCCGCAGATTGTGGGATATTCATCATCACCGTCAATATAGAATTTCATTTCACCTTCGCCCCACCAGTAACGTTCCAGTGTGGTAAGTGCAATATAAGTTCCTACATAATGACCTTTTCCTTTTACTCCGTCAAGGATTGTATAATCTTTCTGCTTCTCTGTCAGTCGCTCTCGCCTCCACTGTGCATGGAAATAAGTGATATCATCCGGAAGCTCATCATACAGACAGTAATCTACCTGATAGAAGAATGCCGGAATTTTATTTGCATGCTGATTTTCCAGAGTGATTTTTGCTTTTTTCTTAAACGGCATCGGGAAGTAACAGTTAAATCCTCTGCTTGGCACCACTGCCATTGGGACAGAATTTACAATACACTCTCTTCCAAAACCACAGCAGAAGAAATCTCCGAGAGGACTTTCCACAGATGGCGTTTCCTCATCATCCCAGTACATACGGATGACCAGATCTCTCAATACAAAGCAATCTGCATCGGTTGTCTTATTATCCACAGTGATCCAGATATGATTGATCTCACCAGGACCTTCCATCTCTGCAAGAGTTACAGTTGCACCTGGCTCAATATCCTTCAGGCAGGGACTTCCTTTTCTGGACGGTCCCAGATGGCTCGCTGCCATTCCGCCTTTACCTTTTTCTCCGTGTGGATTCTCTGCATTGATTGCACGGCTTCTTCCATGCTTTGCCAGAGCAATTCCACCAAGTCCACCTTTAAATGACTGATACATAATGTTTTCCTCCAATATCTTAGCATTCAGATAATCAGGCTTTTACTCCTCCTGCCATTATACCATCCATAATTTGTTTTTCAAAGACTGCAACAAAAATAATAATCGGTAAAAGAATAATCCATCCCATTGCACTTACCAGATCCCACGGAACTCCATACATGTTGTCACGCAGCGGAAGCTGTACAATGGCAACGGAAAGAACCTGAATGCCATTTGAATAAAATAACGGTGTGAAGAAGTTATTCAAGCAGGTAATAAAGTTGATAATACATACAGTTGCAATTGCAGGTTTCATAAGTGGCAATACGATTGTAAAAAGTCTCTGTGAAAAAGTTGCACCGTCAATCGCTGCTGCCTCTTCCAGTGAAATAGGGATTTCCCCCACAAAGTTTCTCAGGATCAGAACCGTAAACGGGATAACAGTACTGATATACAGCAGAATCAATCCTGGATATGTATCATATAATTTTACTTTCTGCATGAACTCATACAATGGTCTTGCTGTAACAACCTCAGGAATTAACATAGTTGCAATAATAAATGCAAAAGCAATATTGATTCCTTTTGTAGTGAAACGTGAGAATCCGTATGCAGCCATTGCACAGAATACAGTACTGATAACCAGTGTAAGACCTACGATCAATACTGTATTTCCCACTTTTGACAAAAGTCCTACATTCTCGAGCAGGAACTTGTAGCTTTCCAGTGTCGGATGATCCGGCAGATAATCAATCGGTGTTTTAAATAATTCTCCGGAAGGTGTAATAGAGGAAATAAAAATCCAGTATACCGGGAACAGGATAATAAATGAGACAATTGCAAACAGTACCCATCTTCCACCAGCCACTACACCATGATATATGTTATATTTCTTTGAATCTTTTTTCATGGTATTTCCTCCTCTAGTTATCAATCTTGTTCATAACATGTATATTCAGCCAGCTGAATACTGCCATCACAACAAACAGTAACATTGCCAGTGCAGATGCATAACCGACATTCAGATTGGTAAACGCTTCTGTCGTGATTCTGTATGCGATCAGTGCCGTATCTTCTCCAGGACCACCTGAAGTCATAGAATATACAATATCAAAGGTTGTCAGTCTCCATAAAGTAAATGGAATAGTTAAAGTCAACACATTTTTCAGTATCAACGGTAATGTAATCTTGAAGAAACACTGGATTCCATTTGCCCCGTCTACTTTTGCGGCTTCATAGATATCACCCGAAATAAACTGCAGACCGGATAATACAAGAATCGCAAAGAACGGAAGATCTTTCCACAGATCCATGGCAATTACAGCAGCTCTTGCAGATCCTGTATTGATGAGCCAGCTATTCTGGTATCCATGGACAAACCATCTGATAAAGTCATTGATCAGACCATAATCATTATTGAATGCCCATTTTGCAGCCATACCTACAACAACTGCCGGCATTGCCCAGGGAATCAGTACAATCGTACGAAGAAAGCGGCGTCCCTTAAACTTCATATTTAATATCAGAGCAAGACACACGCCTAATATTACATGTAATATCATAGATACCACTACAAATACTACTGTAAATCGTATGGATGTAAGCACTTTTGGATCTGAAAAAACTTTCAGATAATTTTTGAATCCGCAGAATTCGTCCACTCCTGCCAGAATTCTGATGTCACAAAAACTATTTTTAACAGTCATTAAAATAGGATATAATGTTGTGAATCCACGGATGATAACTACAGGCAAAACCAGCAGCCATGGAATCCATTTCATCGATTTTTTACTGATTGTCACAGGAACTCCCTCCCTCATATCTTTAAGCACAGGTATAAAGCAGATTGTTCTGCTTTATACCTTCATTTATTATGTCAGTTTTTATGTATCAGTATTTCCAAATTCTTTAAACGAGTAATTGTTTTTTACTGATATGTCTCAACTAATTCCTGAGCTTTCTCACAGAACTCATCTACTGTGATCTCATCTTTCATGCAGGACTGGAAGATTGTTCCCATATCACTGATGAATTCCATTGTCTGCGCTACCATCGGACGTCCCTGTACATTGCACTCTTCTGCATACTGGCTGTACATTTCTTTTGCAGGATCAGTATCCGGAACAACTTTTTCTGCAACATCCTTTCTTGCAGGATATCTGTCAAATGCTTTATAGGATGCTTCCATTCCACCTTCATCTGCCATATACTGCAGGAATTTAATTGCTGCATCTTTATTCTTTGAGGCACTGTTAAGTACATAGTTCCAGGAATCTGTAAAGATTGCTCTTTCTCCGTTTCCACTGAAATCAGGTACCATTGCCATATGAATCTTGTCTTCACCAAGCATATCTGCCTTTGCATAATCAGTGCCCAGACCCCACATAAACCAACATCCGTATTTACCATCGTTTATTTTTGGATTCATCTGGTCATATTTGTCTGCAATCTCATCAATTGGTGTTTCATTGTTTGCTACCAAGTCATGCAGAAACTGAATTGCTTCCTTATTTTCCTCTTTCGTCCAGTCAAAGTAATCTCCACCAAACATATTTACAAACTGTGCAATTTCATTAAATGAATAAGTTTTTTCCCAAGAACCACCATATCCGTAACGTCCATCTTTAGAAACCGCTTCCATGTACTTCATAAAGTCTTCTTTTGTATCAATCGATTCAATTCCTACTTCATCCATAATTTCCTGATTTACCCAAAAGGCAAGATATCCGGAATATCCAGGAACACCTACGATGTTTCCGTCTTTATCTGTAATCATGTCCGCAATATAACCCTGAGCAAACTGATCAACGATATCATCTGTCATAACTGTATCGTTGAGTCCATCCAACCATCCGGAGTTCTTGAATGCAGCACTCATTTCATCGTTAATCTCAATAACATCCACGGAAGAATCTCCCGTAGAAAGAATTGTTGTGATCTTCTGCTGACGTGTGTCTGAATCGGTGGGTGCTGCAACAACATTGATATTTAATCCTGTTGCCTCTTCTACATTTGCAAGCCAGTCATCAAAATCCGGGTCTGTAGTATTGACACTATATAAAGTAAGATCATACTTCTCTTCTGCGGATACACTTACAACATTTCCCATCATTCCTGCTACCATTGTTGCAGCTAAAACTGCACTTAACACTTTTTTCCTCATATTCTCTCCTTTTCCGAACAGTTCTCTCGCATCAACTGTTCTGTGTTATTTGGTAATTAAAGAATAACAAAAACACTCTTTTTACTAAATACAATTTCTTTTGATTGATTTATATTATTTTTCGTTCTATTGTTTTTTTCATTCTGATTTTTTATAATACAGATAGCAGATGAACACTGTGTTGCATCTTTACAGAATTGCTGTATAATATGGCAATCTTCAAAAAGATACCTGATAAAATCAAACCTATTCATATAAGGAGTATTATGTGTAATGAAACTCAACTTGAAAAAAATAAATTATCATAAATGGATTCCTTCCAGATTTTCCTCATTTCAGGCAAAACTCCTGATTGCCTTTCTGGTTGCAACCCTGCTTCCTCTGACACTTGTTGCACTGGTCAGTTACCATGTTTCCTATAATCTTGCCAGAGACCGAATCACAAACTCTGCATTGATGTCTGATGAACAGCTTATTTTTCAGCTTAACAGCCGTCTGAACCAGACCGAAAACGTTGCTGACACCATCCAGTATCAGATGTACGCTTTTGAACACTCTTCCCCAGATCAGGTTGGCACCATGCAGGCATTAACATCCATGAGAAGCAATATTTCATTATATAAATCTACATTTGATTTCTTTCATATATATGTTTTTTTAAAACCGGAACAAACCGGAGCTGATGAGGGTATATATTTCTTTTCCACAGATAAACTTTTCAATTATGGAATCAGCGAATCTGAATTACATTCCATAGGTTCTTCTTCCCTGTGGCTGTTAAAGAAAAATACCACCTTACCCAGAGTTATATCTGCTTCCAAAAGAAGCGCAAATACACTGCTGTGTTTTCGTGCTCTTCAGGACAAATCCAGCAATGTTCTCGAATATGCTTATTGTATTGCACTTGACTGCGATGAATTTTCCCGGTATCTTCAGACTTCTGCTTCTGATACCGCAATTTCCAGTTACATTCTGACACCACAGGGACAAATTGCAGCTCACAGTGATTCTTCCCGTAATCAGACCTGGATTTCAGATTCAATAAAACAGATGTTTCTGGAAAATACCAATTCCTTCTTTAAAGACAATGACATCTACTATAACTGCCGCACTCTGGATAACGGTTGGCTGCATATTACGGAAATCCCGGAAAACTATATCAAAAGCAATACACAGGTACTGATCAAAACACTGTTGATCACTGTAATTATTTCTCTGCCGCTGACTATTTTTATTGTAATCCTTTTTTCCAGGAAACTGACAAGCAGAATTGCCGCACTGTCCTATGCCATGGAATCCTTTCATCTACTACAATATATTTATGGTTAATATCCCTTACAGCCAGTAAGGAATTATCCATCTTGTTGCTTAAGCTGTTAAAATGTATGGAGCAATCGGTATATCGTCTTATTCATCTTGGACTTCGCGTCCGTTGCCGAGACTGATAACCAGCTCCTCATTTGCAGCGTTCGTTTTATGCAGGTTGAACTGCCTTCGGTACGTTCGTGTCACACCACAGTAGATGGAATAGGCAATGAGTAAAACTGGTCTTTATCCATTGCATAATCTGATTTTAAGGAGTGACAAATTTATGAATATGAATGCAGTAGGTATTGATGTTTCCAAAGGAAAAAGCATGGTTGCTATCCTTCGTTCTTATGGTGAGATCATTTCAAAACCATTTGAAGTCAAACACACAGTCAGTGGGATTCGCTCTCTCATTGAGCAGATCCAATCCATTGATGGCGAATCTCGTATTGTCATGGAACACACCGGTCGTTATTACGAACCTCTTGTCCGTGAACTTTCGAAAGCTGACCTTTTTGTATCTGCCATAAATCCCAAACTCATCAAAGATTTTGGAGACAACTCTCTCCGCAAAGTAAAGTCCGATAAAGCGGATGCAGTAAAAATTGCACGCTATACTCTTGACAGTTGGACGGAACTCAGACAGTATAGTCTCATGGATGAAATTCGTAATCAACTGAAAACCATGAACCGCCAGTTTGATTTTTACATGAAACACAAAACCGCTATGAAAAATAATCTAATCAGCATCCTTGACCAAACTTATCCGGGAGCTAACACTTATTTTGACAGCCCTGCCCGTGAGGATGGAAGTCAAAAATGGGTTGACTTTTCAGCCACCTACTGGCATGTGGATTGTGTTCGTAAACTCTCTCTAAACGCCTTTATCGACCACTATCAAAAGTGGTGTAAACGCAGGAAGTACAACTTCAGCCGTTCAAAAGCTGTTGAAATCTATGAAGCATCTAAGGAGCTTGTTTCTATACTTCCAAAAGACGATCTGACAAAGTTAATCATCAAACAGGCTGTAGAACAATTAAATACGGCTTCACAGACTGTGGAACAGCTTCGTACCATGATGAATGAGGCTGCTTCTAAACTGCCGGAATACCCTGTTGTCATGGCTATGAAAGGTGTAGGTAAATCGCTTGGTCCACAGCTTATGGCAGAGATTGGTGATGTCTCCCGATTTACCCACAAAGGAGCCATTACAGCCTTTGCAGGCGTTGATCCCGGTGTAAATGAATCCGGTTCATATGAGCAGAAAAGCGTTCCTGCTTCCAAGCGCGGTTCCAGTACTCTTCGTAAGACTCTGTTTCAAGTCATGGATGTTCTCATCAAAACAAAGCCACAGGATGATCCTGTCTACTTGTTTATGGATAAGAAACGAGCACAAGGAAAGCCTTATTACGTCTACATGACAGCCGGTGCGAATAAGTTTCTTCGCATCTACTATGGTCGAGTGAAAGAATATCTGTCTTCACTCCCAGAATAAATATCTCGTCAATACCTTTATTTTAGACCAGCGAATATCGGTGGTCTTATTTTAATGTTCAAAATCTTGCAAAAATTTTTGCCTGAAATCATCAATTTGCTATTGACTTTTTATTTGCAGGCTCGGACATGATCCGGAGCACCTTTCCATCATCACACTCCCGCATCCGGCCGATGCTTCCAATTATGATGAAATAGACAATCTGGGGATTACCTTTGAAGATATGCAGCACACAATTGCCCAGAATCTGAAATCAATTGTCAGTCTCTCCATTAATGAAGAACGGCTGAAATATCAGTTATTACAATCACAGATCAATCCACATTTTCTCTACAATATCCTTGGAACCATCCGAACCTGCCAGGCACTTGGCAAATTGGATATTGCAGATCAGATGCTGACAAATCTGACTGCCTTTTACCGACTGACGCTGAGAAAATCAAAAGAACTGATACCGATCAAAGACGAACTGGAAATTACCCGCCTGTATCTGGAAATGGAGAAACTCTGCCATAAAGATAATCTTAACTGGGAGATCAATGCCGAAGACGGAATAGAAAATTTCACGATCTGCAAATTTACATTACAGCCATTCCTGGAGAATTCTATCCTGCACGGTCTTTCAGCCGATACACCTGAAGTTTTTATTTCCATTCAGGTACTCTACGGTGATGATACCGTAGTGATATCCATTGAAGACAATGGAGCCGGAATGTCTCCGGAGACACTGGAACAGCTCCGATATGCCATAGACAACAAAGTCATAAATTACGAAAAACATTTTGGAATTTCAAATGTAAGCGCCCGCATTTCCAATCCTTTGTACGGTAACGGCTCTGTGCGTATTGACAGCCATCCCGGAAACGGTACCTATGTCACAATTGAATTTCAACAAATGGAGGATACAGATGAGGAAAATAATGATTGTAGATGACAATTATCTGTCAGCAGAAGGAATTGAAAAGAACATAGACTGGGAAGTTCTGAACGCAGAAATCGTACATATCTGCTACAACGGAACCTCTGCGATAGACGCTATGAAAAAAGAACCTGTAGATTTGATCATCTCAGATATTGAAATGCCGGATCTGGACGGAATTTCAATGAGCAGGCAAGCACTGGATATTAATCCAATGGTAAAAATCATACTGATCAGTGCCTATGATAAATTTGAATATGCAAGACGCGCTCTGCTTCTTGGTGCATTGGATTATATTGAAAAACCTCTGGATTACGCATATCTGATCCAGAAAGTAAAAAATGCTTTTGCCCTGATGGAACGTGAGCAGAAAAATCTGCAGTTGCTTAAACAGAGCAGGCCTTTGCTTATCGAAAAATTTTTCCGTGATATCACTCACCGTTCCAGGCAGGAGGCTTCCTATCGTCTCAAACCTTATCTGAACTACCTGAACCTTAAACTGGATTATGATTTTTATAACGTAGTGATTCTTGAACTGGAAAATGCACAGTCTCTCAGGGATTCCTATGGCATTGAGAAATTTCAGATGGAACTGCTGAATCTTCGTGATCTGATCACAGAACAAACCTCAGAATTAAATTATATTTATCCCCTGCAGGATATTGATGGTTATCTGTGTGTGATCGGACAAAGCGGCTGCCAGTCCGGAAATTTTCGCCAGCTTACCTATAAAATCATTTCTGCACTTGTAGATAACTGCAATTCACAGGGACTGGTTCTGAATGCCGGAATCGGTGCCATTGTACAGGATCTGTGGGATCTGAACCGTTCTTATGAAAGTGCAGTTCATGCACTGGATTATCGTTTCTTTTTCCCACACCAGAACGTATTTGACGGACGTGAGGCTCTTGGACATGACTTATCTGCCACTGATTTCTCCGATTCCAGAGAGGAGGAATTAATCCGCCTTCTGTGTAAAAAGGATGTTTCTGCAATTGACTCCTGGTTTCAGGATTTCTCCAGATGGCTTACTGAGAACTTCCGCACCAAAAGTTTCGCATTTATCCAGATCTACTCTCTGCTTGGAAGGATTCTGAAGTTTTTCTATGAACTAAACCTGGATACCCATGATCTGGAAGCAAAGATCCTGTATGTATACAATCATCTGGAAGAATTTCATACCACAGAAGAACTATGCGGCTGGCTCAACGAACTCTGCCGCCTTCTCTGCCGGAAACTGGATTCTTCTCTGAATGATTATCACCAGAAATTATGCGAATCTGTAACTTCATATATTGACGAAAACTATGCCAGCAATACTCTGTGCCTGAACGATATCGCCAGCGAAGCCAATGTCAGCCCGGCTTATCTGAGTGCCCTCTTTAAAAAGAAACAGGGCGTGAGTATCAGTGACTATATCACTACTCAGCGAATCAACGCCGCCTGCCGTTATCTTACAGCCACAAACATGACTCTGAAGGAAATCAGTATGAAATGCGGTTACGCCAATCAATATTATTTCAGCACAAGCTTCAAGAAAAAAATGAATGTCACTCCATCTGCATACAGAGATACTCAGACGTCAAAATCTTAGCTTTTACTTGTGTTTCCCTATAACTCCCTGTATAATAAAAAACAATGTCTATTATCATGACATCTTTTTTATATGAGTGCGCAGTCAATTACCTTTTACCGCCACTACATCTGTTTTGCGGAAAACCTGTCAGTGGCAGTTGTGGTAAATGCCAATATACTTATTATAAGGAGATTTAAAATGGGGGTAACTGAAAAAACAGCAATTCTTGTTATCAGCTTCGGTACAAGTTATGAAGAAACACGAAAAAAAACAATTGAACAGATTGAATCTGACCTGCATCATGCATTTCCGGAATATCCGTTATACTGCGCATGGACAAGTCCCCGTATCCGCGCCAAACTCCGGAAGCGGGACGGGATCCACATTATGGATATTGATGAGGCAATGACCCAGCTGAAAGCGGACGGAATTCGAAATGTCGTTGTACAGCCAACCTATGTGATCACCGGATTTGAGAGTGATGCTATGAAAGAAAAAGTTCTTGCACATAAAAAGGATTTCGATTCTGTCATTATCTGTGATTCTCTGATGGTTACAAAACAGGACAAAGAAGAGGTCTGTCAGGCTATGGCACAGGAATATCACCCTGATTCTGATGAAATTCTCTTATTTATGGGACATGGAACAGAGCATGTTGCCAATGAACTTTATCCTGAGATGGACGAACTGTTTAAGCATTTCGGCTATTCCAATATGCATATGGGAACGGTTGAAGGGGATTTCTCCATTGAAAGCTTTCTGGATAAATTAAAAAATCTGCATCCGGCTCATGTTCATCTGGCACCTTTTATGATCGTCGCAGGTGATCATGCTACCAATGATATGTCCGGAGAGGACGATGATTCCTGGAAAAGTATTCTGGAAAAAGAGGGATATTCTGTCAAATGTACTCTGAAAGGTCTTGGCGAGATCCAGGCGGTCAGAGATATTTTTATCCGCCATACCAAAGCCGGACTGGACAGACTTTCAGAAATCCAGGCTTAAACGCAGCAGGAAATCAAGTGTACATTCAAGTCAAAAATTACTGTTCACAACAACACGCTTCGCAGGATATTACCAGTGAACCAATGTCAAAAGGAGCATACCACATTAAGTTCTTATTAATGTGGCAGCTCCTTTTTGTCTTTCCTTTTTTGAATATGTATTTTTCCTGATTATTTAATGACTTCTTTTTTTCTTCTTTTTATTAGGATTATTCAGTACAGACCAGCAGAATGCCTGAACAAGAAGTATTCCGATAAACGCCCCTATACTGTCGATTCCCACATCCTTTACCGCAGGTGTACGGGCATCCACAAAAGACTGATGATACTCATCCAGCCCTGCAAATCCCACACAGACAATTCCCGCAAGAAGCATCAGCCAGATTCCTCTCACACCATAGACATATAAAGGAAAAGAAATAGCGATAGCCAGCAGAAAATACTCTGTCATATGTGCCGCTTTTCTCACATAGTAGTGAATTCCATCTGCCTTATAGGCAATCTCTTCACTGCTCAGATTCTCTGACAAAAGCTCGCTCTTCGTTTCTATGATCTCATAACTTATTTTATAGCTCAGATTACCTGAAACTTCACCCGGCTGGGCTGAGAACGAAAAGATGATATACATCATCAGCAGTGCCGGTAAAAAAGACAACGGTTTCAGCAATGTGATCAATATTTTCATTCTTTCTCGTTTTCCCCGTCTTCCTCTTCGTCTTCCAGATTCTTAACCATATTAGCCCTTTCAGCAATGCTCATTGATCTGTTCTGCCCGGATGCATCCTCTTTCTTCAGTTCTCCGCCTGCGGCAGCTTCCATTGCCGCATTCTTCGCTGCTTTTGCTTTCTTGATCTTCTCTTCTGAGAGCATATTTTTAATGCCGAAAAACAGCAGACCAGCACCAATAGCTGCAAATGCAATTCCGGCAAGCATAAATCCCATACTGGTTCCTTCTTCGCCTGTTACATATCCCTTACAGAGACTGTAACTTGTATACAACAGATACACTCCCGCCAGACTCCAGAGTATAAATCTTCCATTGGAGACTTTCTGTTCTTCTGTATCCGGCTCTTCTTCCCCGCTCTTTGCAATTTTCTGCGTATCTTCCTGCTGAATCTCTGCCGGGCTTTGTTCCAGCAGTTCTTCGTTTTCGTTTTTCTCCATAAAAACCTCCTCATATTTATAACTGTTCAACACCTTAACAGATGAAACTATCTTATCATTTTTTCTGTGAACCTCACATGACTGAAGTCACGTGCTTCCAGACGCTTTAGGCGTCAGACTGAATATCGGCGGATACGCCTGTAACTTAGGTGCGCAGTTATGCGCATTTCCCATGCCAGATATGGCTGGTTCCCACATTACAGGTAGTCCGCTGTATATCTGCCTGTATCTATGCTGCTTTTAAGAATTCCATTTCTGAATGGAGTTTTCTCAGATCTGCATAGACGCATGAGGTTCTACGCTTTACAGGAGGGACTTTTGCCTCCAGCAAAGACCTTTCCGTTACCGGAAGGGGTTTTAAAAGTTCTCTTATAAAATATCTGGCTCCTATATTATAGGATGCTGACAGGTCACAATTATATCGTTTTCCTGTCTGGAAAGTACAGAGGCTGTAATCTTCCCAGTCACGTGTTACCGCCCCGGAACCATCATAAGCCAGTCTGCTGGTGTTCCATGCACAGATCCGGGATACCCGCATCCTTTTCCTGTGTGCCTGATGTTCACAGCGTCTTTGGATATCCCGCTTTCTCCACAGGTGCAGTTTCTGCTTTTTCTTTCCCGGTATCTTCCCCTGCATCTCCAGATACTCGAACACGATCACATCTGCATGGTTTTCTTCCGCATATCTTACGATCGCACCTGCAATCTTTTTACCCAGTTCTGTGTTCAGACGTTTCGTATACGTCCATCTTCCCTGTGTCTGCGCAGAACCATGTTCCCTCTGGAATCTGCGGATCCGTCCCAGTGCGCGGTACATCCGGTCTTTTTCACTGGGATGATCTATGAATTTTCTTCCCAGGACAGTTCCGTCTGCCCGCATGATGGTACAGACTGCATCGGTATTGATCCCCAGGTCCACGCTGCAGATGACCTGTTCTTTCACAGGTGTTTTGGTAAGTGTTACTTCTTCTGTATAGGTAAAACGCAGGAAATATTTATGGTGTCTTTTCTCCAGTGTCGGGGCAGATGCTTTTTTTCCTGACCAGTATTTTCTCAGATATTCCATATCCGTATGCTCCAGACGTACACAGAACCATTTCCAGTCATGGCCGTCATAGATTTTCAGGTATGCTTCGTCTTTCCTTTCCGCTCCCTCACGGTACATGACATCACGGTAGAAGACCGGCATGGCGTGGTTTTCATATACAAGCTTTGGTTTCCCACTCTTTCCGTCTGTCTTTTCCCATAGATCCAACCGTGTTTTATAAGAGGATACTGTCCCCAGTGCATGCTGGATGGCAGATCTGCGCAGATAGGAAGGCATCTTTGGGAACCGGATATCAAAATCAAAACAGGCATGGTTTTTCTTCGTAGTATGTACCAGATGTTCTGCAGCATTAAAACGCCTCTTTGCATCCGGGATTTCTGCTAATTTTTCCCATACCTGCACATAAATCCCAATCAGATAACTGACAGCAGAACGGTAGATCTCCAGTGTCTGGCGGACCGGAATATTCTGTTTTCGTAATTCCACACCATAACTGGATATTATCTGCATTTTTATTTCTCCCTGATAACTCTTTTCTCAGATTCTGTTGTTTTTTCTACTACCTATGGCTATATTTTAGCACATATAGTGCCAGAAGTAAACATCCGTTCTTTCTTTTGGTAAAAAATTTGCGCGTTTAACTCATCAAAGTAACGAGAATGCGACGCACAATTATTCAAACGTAAAGTCTTATACCTTAACAGCGAGAAAGACTGCCGAATTGCTCCGACAGTCTCTCATTTTTTACAAGTTCTCCCTGTTCTGCCGCCGGATTTTTCTCCGTACAGCCTGCACAGCCAATGCTGAAAACAAGTATCAGCAACAATATCATTTTGTTTTTTCCCAATATCCGGTTCTCCTCTCTTAAAATGGATTTTAATGGTTCTATAGCAATTCGCAGCCATCAAACAACAAATAGTTACAGATCGTTATAGTTTAACCGGATATCTCTCCATTTTATACATCCACTCAGAAACCTTTTTTTCTCATATAGACAGCAATATCATGATAAACCTGCTCCCTGCCGATCTCATTAAGAATTTCATGACGCATTCCCGGATACAGTTTCCCCTTTACATCTTTATAACCGGCCCGTCGCATAGCCCGCACTGTCTTTGCAAAATGGCGCACATTGATCAGACAGGGATCCTCAGCCCCACTTACAAACAGTACCGGCATATCTGGATTTGTACAGGAAAAATGCTCCACATCATAGGCACGCTTCATCAGTTCAAATAATGCCAGATACGCATCGTCCGTAAAAGTGAAACCACACAATTCGGATTCCTCATATTCTTTCGCCACATCAGGATCAGAACAGATCCAAGCTGTACACCTCTTATCCTTTCGGAATTTCATCGCCCCTGCACCAAAGGACATTGTTTCTATCAGTTTACTTCTGTGTCTCGGTCCAAAGACTGCTTTCTCTGTCTTTGCAATGGCAACTCCCAGAGGCATGGCAGTATTGTAGCTTGGAGAACCGCACACAATCAGCATATCTACGCAGCTGTCATGTTCTGCCACAAATGCCCTCACTGCCAGCGAACCCATACTGTGCCCCATCAGAATCAGCGGAAGTTCCGGATAGTATGCATGGATTTTCCTGTTCACTGTTCGGATATCCTGAAGCATCGCCTGTGCTCCTCCACCGTATGTAAAACCGAGATCATCCTGATGTTTTACACTTTTTCCATGTCCTCTGTGATCATGGATCACCACCACATATCCAAGCTTTGCCAGATACTGCATAAACGGGATATATCTATCTTTATGCTCACTCATTCCATGAACCAGCTGTACAATTGCACGATAGGGTTTCTTATCCGGTATCAGTGCCATGACCGAAATCTCAAGCCCGTCTGCTTCTGATTTAAAAGAACTCTCATACTTCATAGATCCACACCTTCTTTCTGTATTTTCTTATATATTTATATTATCCGCTCTGATTTCTATAATTTTGATTATAAGTAAGACAATTGCCATTGTCAACGCATTCTGATATAATCAATTATATCGTTACTGTTCACTCTGTTCTCAGTAACATTACATCTGCACGAATGTTGTTGCAGATATAAAATTGAAACTTTTTAACATAATACGTTTCAGAGCGGTTATGCTCTAAGGCAGGAGGAAATATGACAAAAGGTAATAAGAAAGGACATGCCGGGCTGATTATTTTCATTCTGATCCTGGTTCTCGTCATTGGCGGAGGTACAGGTTTCTATTTCTATCAGCGACAGCAGCCACGCAAGGCAGTTGAAAATTTTCTTGACAGTATGAAGAAAATGGACTTCAATGCAATGGAATCCATGATCCAGAGCAGCGATCTCACAGCACTGGACAATGCAGATATCCGCGATGCCGCATACACGGATTTCTTCTCAGAAATTAACAAAAAGATGACCTATAAGATCACCAGAAACAGATTCGACATCCAGAATGGTACAGCTTCTGTCACAGCACATATCACTTACATTGACGGAACCAATATTTATAAAGCGACTATCACTGAATTTCTCCGTCAGATCGTTTCCAACGCTTATGCCGGAAACCAGCTTACAGAAGAAGAGACACAGGCAAAACTTGCTTCCATTCTGAATGAACAGGCAAAAAAAGTGGAAAAGGATGTATTCTCCGAAACAGATATCACCTATCCGGTGATCAAAACAGATTCCGGATGGAAAATTGTTTCTCTGGATGATGAGACAGTAAAAATCATGTCAGCAAACTTCAAGAGTGTTGAAGAGGAAATAAACAACTCCCTCAACAATATGGATAACGAAGATTCCTCAGGTTCTTCTTCCAATGCACCGGAGGCATCTGCAGATGATACGCTTAATCTCACAACAGAAAAATTTACGATCAAATATACCAAACATACGATCACCAAAGACTTTGCCGGAAATCCATGTATTATGGTTTATTACGATTACACCAATAATTCTTCCTCTGCATCCAGTGCAATGGTTGATGTCAGCCTAAAAGCTTACCAGCATGGAGAATCCTGCGAGGCAGCGATTCCCGAGAATAATGACGATGCCATCGATCATTTTACAGCTGAGATTCAGCCCGGACAGACCGTTAATGTATGCCAGGCATTTACACTGACAGATGAGAGTGATGTAACGGTTCAGGCACAGGAGGCATTTTCCTTCGATGAAGACGCAAATGCCAGACAGATACTTAAAGTAAAATAATCCGATTGTCAGACAGATATTCTCAATTGAAGCAGAAAACTTATTTAATTCTGTTGAAATATGCACAGTGGTTCAAATTTAATTTGAACCTGCTGTGCATATTTTTTGTCTTTCATGGCACAATATGAAATGTAATAGCTTTATGATTCCTGTAAAAGCTGTATACAGCGACAGGTTATGAAAGGATGGTGACTTATGGGAAGCAAATGTTTAAGATATACGGCGCTGACTATCGCCATTATCGGAGCTGTTAACTGGGGACTGATTGGTTTTTTCAATCTGAACCTGGTCGCTCTCCTTTTCGGAAGCATGAGCTGGGTTTCCAGAATCGTATATGGTCTGGTTGGAATCTGCGGACTCTATCTTCTGACCTTTTACGGTGATTCCGACACTATCTCAGAACAATCCTGAGTACAAGCCGACATCTGAAATTATAATTCTATACTATAATCCTTCCTAACGGACTGCGGCATATTTATCAAATGGATATGCCGCAGTTCTTTTATAGTGGTTCTTAAAAGAAAAAAGGACTTCGGAAAATCCGAAGTCCTAAGAGCGATAGACGGGGCTCGAACCCGCGGTCTCGACCTTGGCAAGGTCGCGCGTTACCAACTACGCCACTATCGCACAAGCGGGTGATGGGAATCGAACCCACGTATCCAGCTTGGAAGGCTGGTGTTCTACCATTGAACTACACCCGCAGATATTCAGTTAAAAGAGCGATAGACGGGGCTCGAACCCGCGGTCTCGACCTTGGCAAGGTCGCGCGTTACCAACTACGCCACTATCGCATAAGCGGGTGATGGGAATCGAACCCACGTATCCAGCTTGGAAGGCTGGTGTTCTACCATTGAACTACACCCGCACAGCTTGTTGTCTGTGCATCTCTGTCGCATCAACGAAGATTAGTATATATGATGAAACTGTATTTGTCAACATTAAATTTAAATTTTTTTCTGTTTTTTTAACAACACATACAAATTATCATCTGGCAGACAATTTGGTCAGGCGGATAAAATCATCCGTTTCGCTACTCAGCTCTATACCGAATAACTGCTACGCAGTTTATCAGAAGGAGCTTTCACTCCTCCTGATATAAGCAAATTTCCACCTGCTACTTATTACTTTCCACGCTGAAAGCCTGGACTTACTGTATATGATGGAACCTGTCAGGAAAACAAAATTTTACAGTGTTAACCAGAGATCAGTTCTCCCAATCCCATACATTCGTAGCTTCCACTGAACTTCTTGGTTTCTTAATCACAAGTTCAGGACTCTTCGCACTGACCTTGGTGTTTGCCGGAATAGATGCTGTAATAAAGGTATTACCTCCGATGATTGTATTCTCTCCTATCACAGTCTCACCGCCCAACACAGAAGAGTTAGAATAAATCGTCACATTATCTCTGATCGTCGGATGTCTCTTCACATTGGCAAGCAGTTGTCCCTGACGGGTGGAAAGTGCGCCAAGAGTCACGCCCTGATACAGCTTCACATTCTTTCCAATCTCCGTAGTCTCACCGATTACAACACCGGTTCCATGGTCAATGAAGAAATATTCTCCAATCGTAGCACCCGGATTGATATCGATACCTGTATAACCATGTGCATATTCAGACATAATTCTTGGAATAAACGGCACATTTTCCAGATACAGAACATGTGCAAGTCTGTATACATAAATTGCATAAAATCCAGGATAAGAGAAAATGATCTCCTCTTTACTCTTGGCAGCCGGGTCACCGTCAAAACCTGCCTGCAGGTCAGTCAGCAGCATACGCTGAATTTCCGGAACATTTGCAAAAAATCGCTCTGTGATCTGCTCTGCATGTTCTTTGGCCTTCTGTTCTTCTTCACCCTGATATAAAAATGCAATCTCAATCTGCTCCTGCAAGCAGTCATACAGATCATTCAGGCGATATGCCACATAATGCTCCGGAAACACGCTGGCACTGGAATCCACACTGAAATATCCGGGAAAAATAATAGACCTCATATCTTTAATGAAGTTAATAATCTCTTTCTTATTTGGAAGACGTTCTCTGTCCTTTCCCAGAAAGAGTTCTTCTTTACGGTAAGTATCTGTCAGCTTCTCCACAGCCTCCAGAATTGTTTTCTTCTTATCTGTCATAATCGTCACCTATCTGCTTTCCTCGCAGCTGCTTATTATCCCCAGACAATAGCAATCCAGAGGGTACACAACCGCATTTTGTTATTATCTTATTACAGCAAAACCAATTCGTCAATAAAAAAAGAATTGACCTTTCCGTAGATTCCTTATATAATAAAAAACAGTTCCAGTTACACTTCAGAACTGTTTCTAATCTTAATATGGAGATGTACCCAAGAGGCTGAAGGGACCGCACTCGAAATGCGGCAGGCCGGGCAACCGGTGCGAGGGTTCAAATCCCTCCATCTCCGCTCTTTCTTTGTAAAATTCTTTATAATAAAAATGCACAATAAGCTTGACAATCGTTGCTTTTATATGTATAATTGCAACAGTAAAAGAAATTTTACAAGTTGGTTTTGATAGGGGATTGGTCAAATGGTATGATAGGGGTCTCCAAAACCTTTGGTGGGAGTTCGATTCTCTCATCCCCTGCTCTTAAAAACGCTCGAAAGCCTTGTATTTACTGGGTTTCGGGCGTTTTCGTTTTATCTCGGATGATCAAAAGTAATCATAGAAGTAATCAAAAAGATACTATATGAATCTATTATACTGATCCACATAGTATCTTTTTCAGGCAATCTACAATATTGTCAACAAATATTTCTTCTTAATCTTCTACTTTTCAATCTTCTCTTTTTTTCTGGGTCTTCTCCGCATTGCTGTATGCCATGGCATAAAAGATTTCCTGGGAATTGAGTTTGACATCATTCAGGCTTCTGTCTGCATAATTTCCTGTTTCTGTCAGTCTCTTTCCTTTTTCATCATCATTCATCATGGTCTCGAACATCCAGTCCAGACGTTCCTTTAATTTCTCATTAAGAACCGGAGCAGCCACCTCCACACGACGGACTGTATTTCTTGTCATAAAGTCAGCAGATGCAATATATATTTTTTCTCTTTCTTTTGTACCGAAGCGATAGATTCTGGAATGCTCCAGATAACGGCCTACAATACTTACAACCTTGATATTCTCTGTATATCCCTTAATCTCCGGAATCAGACAGCAGATACCTCTGACGACCATCTCTATCTTTACTCCTGCCTGAGATGCTTCCACCAGTTTATTGATGATCACCTTATCTGTCAGGGAATTGATCTTGATTCCAATATAGCCTTCCTTTCCCTGTTTCACCTGGTCGATTTCTTCCTGTATCATATCCAGAACTCTGTTCTGCAGACATTTCGGTGCAACCAGAAGAAGATTGGATTTCTCAACAACTTCCCCTTTCAGAAGAGCTGCAAACACTTCTGCTGCTTCTTTTCCGATTTCCTGATTTGCTGTGATCAGTGACAGATCTGTGTAAAGTGCAGATGTTTTTTCATTATAATTACCTGTACCAATCTGCGTAATATAGGACACACCCTTATCTGTTTTTCTGGAGATCAGGCACAGCTTGGAATGTACTTTATATCCATTCAGTCCATAGATTACTCTGCAGCCAGCTTCTTCCAGTTTTCTGGAATATTCAATATTGCTTTCCTCATCAAATCTGGCTCTCAGCTCTACAAGTACAACAACTTCTTTTCCGTTT
Organism: Blautia wexlerae DSM 19850; assembly: GCF_025148125.1. Lineage (NCBI taxonomy): Bacteria > Bacillati > Bacillota > Clostridia > Lachnospirales > Lachnospiraceae > Blautia > Blautia wexlerae. Next base: position 1,026,163 of record NZ_CP102267.1, on the reverse strand, counting down.
TCTGCTGCTTCCACCAGAGCATCTACAATCTGGCTCTTGTCCGCCAGACGATATAATGTCATCTTGATGGATACAACAGAATCATCCTTTGCAGCCTCATTCAGAAGATTAATAAAAGATCTGATATTTTCAAATGGATAGGATAACAGTACATCTTTCTTCATGATCTGTGGAATCAGAGCACTCTTGTCATCTAGCTCCGGTGTCATTCTGGGAGTTCTTCTCTGATAGAAAAGTTTGTCCTGGGCAGTATTCCTCAGATATCCCTGAAGTCCGAATACAAAGGACATATCAAGCGGAACCCTGGTCAAAAATACGTGTTCTTTATCCACATGAAGCTCCTTACAGAGTGAACTTATCATCTTTTTATTTAATTCTCTGGATAACTCCATTCTTACAGGATTCATTCGTCTTCTCTGCTTGATCAGATTCTCCATTGCATCCCTGTAATCCAGATCCTCATCATAAATGGTTTCTGTATCAATATCTGCATTTCTGGTAATACGGAGCAGCGCTTTCTCCCTGATCTCATAACTCTTAAACATTTTCGGCAGAAAATGAAGAATCAGTTCCTCTGAAAGCATGAAAGTCCCTTTTCTTGTAGGAATATCGATCAAACGTCTGAATACAGTATTACTGCAAGGGATAATAGCTGTTTTTGTTTTTCCACCCTTGCTCATCAGTGATGCCACTGCATAAATATTTTTATTTTTCAGGAATGGAAATGGCTGCTGTTTGCTCACAATATTTGCAGACAGATACGGTGCGATCTCCTGATCAAAATATGTTTCCAGAAGCTTGCCTTCCTCTGCAGATAATCTGTTAAAATTGATCAGACGCACTCCGTAAGGCTCCAGTTCTCCCATCAGCTGTTCATAGATAGCTGCCTTTTTCTGATCCAGATCTCTGGTGGCCTGAATGATTGCAGTTACCTGTTCTTCACTGGTCATGTTTGTTTTATTCTCACGTATTACTTCAGATGCTTCCATCTGATCCATCAGAGTTCCGACTCTGACTCTGTAAAATTCATCCAGATTTGACTGATAAATAGCAGCAAATGTCAGTCTCTCCGCAAGCGGAACTCCTGGATTTCCCGCCTCATTTAAAACTCTCTCATTAAACTTCAGCCAGGACAGTTCTCTGTTCATCATATATACAGGTGCTGTAATTTCTTTGCTTTTTTTCTGTTGTTTTTTCATTCGGATAATTCCTCACTCTTTTTATTCGTGATATCAGTGGCAAAATTTATCAAACCTTTTGACTCTGACATCCCATAACGTTTAGAATTATAAACTTTGAATATCAATTCCATGGAATGTCCATGTTATATTTACGTAAAATTTCCAGTCAAACAAATAAATTTATCTGTTTCTCAATAAAAAAGTGATTTCTGCTATTCTATAGCAGTCCTTTCGCTACCTGTATTTTCTGTACGCTTCCCAGACTTACTGCCATACAAAGAACAGATAATACGAGTTTCGCTTATAGCATAGATGATTATCCAATAAAAAACAAGACTGCCCAGATTATACTTCGGACAGTCTCGCTTTTCATTTACTCATTCACCGGATTCACATGAACCATGCAGTGTTTTACGTCTTTAAAATTCTTCTCTATACTATGATGAACATTTTCCGCAATGTCATGTGCCTCATCCAGAGGAATCGTTCCATCTGCTGAGATTTCAATATCCACATACATCTTGGAACCGAAAAGTCGTGTCTGGAGAAGGTCGATTCCCTTCACGCCTTTCACACCCATGATCACTTCTCTCATGCTCTCTTCTGTTGCCTCATCGCAGGAATGGTCAACCATCTTATCAATAGCATCTCTGAAAATATCTACAGATGCTTTCACGATCAGTACACAGATTGCCACACTGGCAATTGGATCCAGGATCGGGAAGCCAAGTCTTGCACCCAGGATACCAATAAATGCACCAACAGAAGACATTGCATCTGAACGGTGGTGCCATGCATCTGCCATCAGTGCGCCAGAGTTTATTTTCTTCGCAGCACTTCTGGTATACCAGAACATCCACTCCTTCACTACAATAGAAACAACTGCCGCAATCAGTGCCAATGTTCCGGGAATTGCAATGCTTGCTCCTGAAGTACTCTTAATAATGTTCTCAATTCCATTCATACCAATTCCGATACCGGTTGCCAGAAGTAACCCGGACAAAATAATGGAAGATACACATTCCATCCGCTCATGTCCATACTGATGCTCCTTATCGGATTTTTTGCTGGATAAATTCACACCGACTATTACTACGAAAGTACTTCCCACATCAGATGCTGAATGAATCGCATCTGAGATCATGGCACCTGAATGTGCCAGAATTCCGGCAAGTAATTTAAATAAGGAAAGTAACAGGTTTACTGCAATACTCACACCTGATACCTTCATTGCCACCTTATGTTCCCATGCAGGCTCTTCCTTCTTAGCTGTCGTGTTACTGTTTGTCTTGTCTGACATTGCTGTCATGTTTAATTTTTTTGTCTGTTCCATAACCAGGACCTCCTAAATTTTCTTTTCAAATATATAAGCTTTTGTACTTTCCTATATTTGAGTTTACAGGTTCTTCTTATGTCACATACATTGCGCCACAGTCAGAAAACATATTTCCTTTCTGTGACTTATCAAAGTGCGGTCTTACAGGGGTCTTTTTGTATTTCGGAACTGCACCTGTCTCAGAAAATCCTCCTAAAAAAATCCCTCTAAAAGAAAATCTTTCCAAAACATACTTTTCAGAAAACAAAAAGACACACCTGCGGAACATACACTGTCCCACAGATATGTCTGAAAATTTTCATATCTGCTGCCGCTTCGCGCGGCCCGGCCCCACGCCCTCGAGCATCTCGGGCATCGCCTGCTCAGTTTGTACTGTTGATCTCGCATTCTGTTGAATGTAATGCAGTGCAAAGAGAATTAATGTTATATATATCAATTCACAAATAGCATGATGTGAATCAAACAACAAGTCATATTATAATAGTTTTATAAGACTGTTTCTAATTGACTTTCACTGATAATACACTATAGTATATCGGTTAGTCAAGCCAAATGTTATTGAAAATTTTTATCATGATGAAACAATATTCTGCAGCCACACACCCTTCTTAACCAGCACAAATCCAATCACACACTTAATCAAATCCGCCAGCTGCACACATGCATAAATCACAAGCACATGAATCCCTGTATAACGACTCAGCACAAACGCGATTGGCACACTGACGCACCAGATAAACACACTGTCAAACAGGAACGTAATAATCGTCTTCCCACCGGAACGCAGAGTAAAATAGGTTGCATGCAAAAACGCATTCTGCGGCATAAAGAATGCAGTGATCATAATCAGATACTTCGCCAGCTCCCTTGCCTCATCATTGGTATTATAAAGCATTGGAAACAGCGGCGCCATAACAAACATCACCATTGCCACACAGGTACAACACATCACTGAGAACGCGATCATCTTGTTATCTGTATCTCTCGCTTTCTTCATATCTCCCGCACCCAGAAGCTGTCCCACAATAATCGCAACAGAATCTCCCAGCGCAATAAACACAATATTAAACACATTGTTGATGGTATTGGAAATATTCAGCGAAGCAACCACATTCAGCCCTCGAATCGAATAACACTGAGTCAGCATCGCCATGGCAGAAGCCCATAAAGTCTCATTAAACAACAGCGGTGTACCCTTGACCAGAATCTTCTTTGTCAGATTCGCAGGAACCTTAAGCGTGCTGTACAGCCCCTTTGCAAATGCATTCTTCTCCGTATGCCTGTGTGTCCAGCCTATTACAATTGCCGCCTCCACATAACGTGACAGCACAGTTGCGATTGCCGCACCTCTCACACCCAGTCTAGGGAAGAAAAATACACCATAGATCAACAGATAATTAAACAACAGATTCACACAGATTGCCACAACCCCGGCTTTCATTGGCAGAACAGTCTCTCCGCACTCTCTCAGAGTACTGGAATAAATCTGCACCATCATAAACGGCGGCAGTCCCAACAGCATAATATCCAGATACTGCTTTCCATACTTAAGCGTATCTGCGATCTGCTGCGCAGTACCCTCTCCCTGAAGATACATACTGATCAGATTCTCTCCAACAGTAAAAAACAGCAAAATCGTTCCAATCGTCAGAATCACAGCCATCCAGAACTTATACCTGAATGTCTGCCTCACACCCTCGTGATCCTTCTGTCCAAAATACTGTGCCGTGAAAATACCCGCTCCGGATACCCCTCCGAAAATGCACAGATTATAGACAAAAATCAACTGATTCACAATGGAAGCCCCCGACATCTGCTCCGTACCGATCCGCCCGATCATAATATTATCCAGCAGACTCACGAAATTCGTAATTCCATTCTGAATCATGATCGGAACAGCCACAGCCAGAACCATCATATAAAACTTCCTGTCACCGATAAACTTCTTACGAAACGATGACCTTTCTTTCGTCCTCTCCATAAAACTTTTCCTCATCCTTCTTCACAAAAACAGACTGTCCCGAGACAGCCCTCGCCTTAAGCGTTGTATCACCTACATTACTATAAACCCCCCAACATTTCAACCCCATATCAATAAATTTATACTACCATTTTCTATTCCGTTTCTGTTCCGTTTTTTCTCCACTCCATATCTGATAACACACTTCCATACTATCATTCACAGTCCCAGCCAGTTCACAGCGAAGAAAAATAAATGTTTTTAACCACATCTACAGGGGGTGTAGCAACTCTTAGTCTTTGGGAATTTGCGTTATGTCAGAAAAATTCACTGTCTGAGCGAAGCGAGTTTGAATTTTTCTGGCATGGTTTTAGCAAATTTCCAAAGGCTTAGAGTTCCTGCCCCCGCAGCCGTGGTTCAAAACATTTATTTTTCTTCGCGTCCCCTTTGAAACCATAAAAAAGCTGTCGTCCCCAATAAATGAGGAAACGACAGCTATTCAAAAAGTATTTGCAAGCCTATTTAATAGCACCCTCAACCATACCATTCATAATCTGCTTCTGAGCAAGCAGGAATACGATGATCATCGGAATCATTGCCAGGAGTGCTGCAGTAAGGATCAGATCCCACTGCTTAACATAAGAACCAACAAACGCCTGTACAGCAACCGGAAGAGTCTTAACCTTACCATTCTGTCCTAACATCAGAGAAGGAAGAAGGTAATCGTTCCAGATCCACATACCATTCAGAATAGTAACAGTAACAATAACCGGTTTCAGAAGCGGAAGGATAATGCGGAAGAAAGTTCCCTCAGGAGAACATCCGTCAATCGCTGCTGCTTCTTCCAGTTCATATGGAATACCTTTAATAAAACCAGTTAAGATAAATACTGTCATAGCACCACCGAATCCACAGTATGCAAATACAATACCAGGAACAGACTGAAGCATGTTGATTCCAAGGAATTTACCTACATCACGGAATGTAGAAACCAGAGGAAGCATAACTACCTGGAAAGGAATTGTCATGGATGCGATGAATGTCATGTAAATAGCTGTGGACCATTTTGTCTTGTTACGGCAGATAACCCATGCAGCCATACCACCGAATAAAGCAAGTAATACAAGGGAAACAACTGTAATGATCGCAGATGTTCCGAATGCACTCCAGAAACTGAAGTTGGAGTTGTTGACAACGTTTGAAATATTTGTCTTAAACTGTGCAAAGCTTGCACCTGCAAAGCTTACAGGATTTGCAACAATACCGTTTGCATTCTTAAATGTATTAATAAGTACCAGATAGAAAGGAGATAATATGTACGCTGCGATAACAATCGCAACAGCTGTAAGCACTACCTTTGGAGTTTTCTTCGTAACCATTACATTTCAACCTCCTTCTTATTGGAAATTCTGACCTGAATAATAGATACAGCAGCCAGGATAATGAAGAACAGAATAGCTTTCGCCTGACCAAGTGCATAATTGTTCTTGGAGATCGCTGTATTATAAATATTCAGAGCCAGCATCTGAGTACCGTTTGTCAGATAGTTTCCGAAGAAACTTGTGACAGAACCTGTACCATTTGTCAGAGCCATGTTAACATCGAACTGTTTGAATGCAGATGTTAAGGTAAGGAATGTACAGATTGTAATTGTAGCTGCGATCATCGGAATCTTGATCTTAAATAATGTTGTAACAGCATTTGCGCCATCGATCTGAGATGCTTCCAGTACATCTTTAGGTACCTGTGTCAGACCTGTTACATAGATCAGCATGATATAACCTGCATACTGCCAGATATAAACAACGATGATAGCCATCATAGCTGTGTTTGTCTTTGACAGAAGTGAAATATTATTTGTCATCTTGATCAGTACGTTATTAAATATGAACTGCCATACATAACCAAGTACGATACCGCCGATCAGGTTTGGCAGGAAATAGGAAGCTCTGAAGAATGAGAGTCCCTTAACCTTAGAGGTACAGAGTAAGGCCAGCATAAACGCTACTACATTTACCAGAACCATATTCAGAACTACAAACAGAATTGTGATGATCAGTGACCAGAGGAAACTTGGTTCACTGAACATTGCCTTATAGTTTGCAAATCCTATAAATCCTGTCATCTTGATTCCATTCCAGTCTGTAAAGGAATAGAATACACCAAGGCATAATGGAATAATAACTGTTACTACAAATGTAAATAACAACGGAAATACAAATATAAAGTTAACGATGCTTCTGTGATGTTTTAATGTCGGGAATAAATACATTCCCAGTAAGATGCCGATTGCACCGATGATCAGCGCCGGACCTCTCCAGCCTGCTCCGCTTCCGGAAATATCCTGGATCAATGATGCTGCCAGTAAAATAATACCGGCGATCAGGCATACCATGGAAATTGCTTTTTTACTAGCACTGTTTGTATTCATTTTGCCTTCATCCTTCCTATTTCTTATTTCAAAGCAAAAATCAATGCGTCTTAAACTTTTTGCGTACCTGGATAAAGGTCTGCCGGACCTTTACTCAGGTATGCAGCGCAAATAAAAGTGGGCGGCAACATAAGCGCCGCCCGTTAAGTTTCAATTATTAGTTTGCATATGCACCCTGGATAACCTGTTCCAGTGTCTTAACAAATCCGGCTTCATCAAGGCTGCCAGATGCATAGTCAGCAAATACCTGACCTGTATAGTTCTGTGCAAGACCTTCTTTCATACCAAGCCAATGCCAAGCAGATGTCTTTCCGGAAGATACATAATCAGTGATTGTCTGAGCAAATGGATCATCACCAACGATTGTGCAAGACTTGAACGGACTTACGAAACCTGCTTCTTTAACAAGAACTTCCTGAGCTTCATCTGTTGTCAGCCACTGAAGGAATGCTTCTGCTGCTTCTACATTACCATCTTTATATACTGACCACCAGGATGGAGAGTTTGTAAGGATTGTATCAATTCCGTCTTCAAATGCGTATGGAATCATACCAACTTCGAAGTTACCAGCTTCTTTATAAGCATCTGCATCATCACCTGTCATAGTTGCACCGATCCAGGAGCCCTGAGTAACGAATGCATATTTACCAGATGAGAAGTTAAGGATCTGCTGATCATATGTACCGGATACAAGAAGTGCCGGATCTGAATACTGATTCAGAAGACCTACAAAGTTAGCAAAATCTGTTAAACGATCTTCGTCAACCTTACCGCCATCATTGAGCATATCAATATAAGTAGTGTCATCTCTGTCAAGACCTGAATCCAGATAGTTTCCAAATAAGTGGTTACCTGTTGACCAGTAAAGGTTAACTGGTTCTGCACCATAACCTACAACTGCTGTCAGTCCAAGCTCATCTTTCTTGGAATCAATTGTCTCAAATGCTTCTTTGATTGCATCAGGACCTGTTAATGTAGAAGGATCAATTCCTGCTTTGTCAAGGATGTCTTTGTTATAAGCAAGACCGATTGCTTCTGTTGTATATGGGAAACCGATTGTACCCTGGCTCTCATCAACATAAGCTGAATCTGTGTCAGAAGCCCATTCCTGATCACTCATATCTACTAAAAGGTCTGTCCAGTTAGCGAAGTCTGTAGCACCGCCGTTTACGAAGATGTCAGGCATGTTATCTGACTGATAGTATCCTTTCAGAGTACCCTGAATATCGACTCCACCGCCTATGGATTCGATTTCTACTTTAGTTCCTGTTTCTTTCTCATACATTTCAGCTAATTTCTTCAGCTGAGCGTCAACTTCGATCTTACCGTTTACAAGACGAATACTGTCACCGTCTGCTGCCTGTACGGATACTGCTGCCGGAACCATTGATGCGATCATAGATACTGCTAAAAGTGTTGCAAATACTTTTTTCTTCATTTTCGTCACCTCGTCATTTTTTTAACTGTTTCTTTTTACCTTTTGCGCATAAGGTTTTTTGATAGTTGTATAATACCACTTTGTTTCTGAAATAGCAATACCTTTTTCGCATAAGTTTGAATTTTTTTATCTTTCTTTTTCGTCATTTGTTAAATATGCACAATTTATTTTTTCTATCTTATTACACTATGTCCAAAAAAGTGCTACTTTGAGGTCAAAAAAGTGCATCCTCTTTGAATTGTATCCTATGGCTTGTGCCTGTTTTTCCTTCGTCAGACAAGTAAAAACTTCTGCGCAGAACATTACGGAATAATTTCCTGTAACATAATAAAACAGCATTTCAGGTTCTGCACCCGAAATGCTGTTTTATTATGTCGTATTCATTTTGTATCCATTTATGCTGCCTGTTCTTTTTTCTTACCGGTGATTGTAAGCAGATGGCTCTTGATCAGTACCGGACGTACTGCATTGTAAATCACTGCTACCAGAATCACCGAAACAACTGCATTAAATAATGTCGCTACAGCACTCATTTTTGCAAGTGCCTGTGCCAGTTCCTGAGGCTGTCCGAGAATATACTGTTTGTAGAAATATCCTACGATCGGATCTGCCACAACATTAAATGCAAGACCTGCTACAGAAGCAATCACACTCCATTTGAAAACATATTTCTTATCTGTACTTTCATTAATCTTTGCAATCTTATGTGCTACCAGACCTGTGATCAGGCCAATACAGAATTTCAGTACAAATGTCTTTGGTGCGCCTGTGATATATACAGGATCCATCAGGTCTGCGATTCCCATTCCGATGGCACCGGACAATCCGCCGTATACACCGCCGATCAGAAGTGCTGCCAGTACGCAGAATGCATTTCCGATATGGATGGATGTTGCATCACCGCCCGGTACAGGGATCTTAATCTGCAGGAATGTAAAAGATACATAGCATAACGCAGCCATAAGAGCTGTCTCTGCAAGTTTTGTAATTGTGCTGTTCTGAGTATTCATAATAACTGTCCCCTCTCATATGATCTGATAGAAGGCCCATATCAATAAGCCAGATTGCCTGTTTGATTTTCACTATCAGATTTTTTATATTTTGACGCATCAATATGTTGAAGTTATCATACGTGAAATGTGTCATTATTTCAATGACCAATTTTTTGAATTTTTTAGAGGTCAGATTGAATATTCTGTAAAAGAATCCTGCTTGCAGGATTCTCCGCCTGCGGCGGGTCGCTTCAGCGACATAATTCCTCTCCGTCGCAGTGCGATCCTGCCCGGAGGGCCTTTTTGTGTTATAGGAACATTACGGAGTAATTTCCTATAACACAAAAAAGCCCTCCGTCTGCATGCTGCTCACATGAAAACAGAGGGCTTCATTATTCTATTTGCTTAGATTCTTGCTACGCCTGATTTTCTTGCTGCTTCTGCTACAGCTTTAGCTACAGCGTCTTTTACACGTGGGTCAAAGGCTGCCGGAAGAATATATTCCGCTGTTAATTCTTCGTCGCTTACCAGACCTGCGATTGCATATGCTGCTGCAACTTTCATTTCATCGTTAACATCTGATGCTCTTGCGTCCAGTACACCACGGAAAAGTCCCGGGAAGCAGAGTACGTTATTTACCTGGTTCGGATAATCAGAACGTCCTGTGGACACCACTGCTGCGCCTGCTGCTTTTGCTTCGTCAGGGAAGATTTCAGGTACCGGGTTTGCACATGCAAAGATGATAGGATCTTTTGCCATTGTGCGGACCATATCCTGTGTCAGTGTTCCAGGTGCGGATACACCGATGAAGATGTCTGCGCCTTTGATCACTTCTGCAAGAGTACCTTTCTCTTTGTTGAAGTTTGTGATCTTAGCCATCTCTTCTTTGATCGGGTTTAATCCTTCTCTGCCTTCGTAAATCGCACCCTTTCTGTCTGTCATGATTACATTCTTAAGTCCCATGGACATTAACAGTTTGATGATAGCGATACCTGCAGCACCTGCTCCGGAAGTAACGATCTTCACTTCATCAAGCTTCTTGCCAACCAGTTTCAATGCGTTGATAACACCTGCAAGTGTGATAACTGCTGTTCCGTGCTGGTCATCGTGGAAGATCGGAATATCACAGCATTCTTTCAGTTTCTTTTCGATTTCAAAACATCTCGGTGCGGAAATATCCTCAAGGTTGATTCCGCCAAAGGATCCGGCCAGAAGGCTTACTGTCTTAACGATCTCATCAACATCTTTACTGCGGACGCAGAGCGGAATCGCGTCTACACCGCCAAATTCTTTAAAGAGTACACATTTACCTTCCATAACAGGCATACCAGCTTCCGGTCCGATATCTCCCAGTCCAAGTACCGCAGTTCCGTCTGTTACAACAGCAACTGTATTCCAGCGTCTTGTCAGATCATAACTCTTGTTTACATCCTTCTGGATCTCCAGACAAGGCTGAGCAACACCCGGTGTGTAAGCAAGGCTTAAAGCATCTTTGGAATCTACTTTGGCTCTTGATACAACCTCAATTTTACCTTTTAAGTCATAATGCATTTTTAAAGATTCTTTTGCGTAGTCCATTTTGTTTTGGCTCCCTTCTGCACTCTTTTTTTGAGACGCCTACATTGTAACATTAACTTGGCTCAGATTCTACTGTTTTTCTGACCTTTTTTCTCAAAATAATTAAAACAGCATCTTTCTGTAGAAAATTGGAAAGATGCTGTCTCAGTTATGATACTTTATTTTTTGATATCAGGTTAGGGGCAAAATACCTTTTGACCCTAACATCATTATTTATCTGTATCAAAATGCACTTCTGCGCTGGCAACTGCACGCTCATCCAGGAGTTGTTTGAAAGTCTTGGTCTTTGCTTTTTCTTCGTAGTCATCGGACCAGTAGTAGCCTTTCAGCTCGTCCATATACTCATAGTAGTCACAAAGATAAATATATACAGTGGAAATGTCTCTGTCCTGTATCGCATATGTGTTATTGCTGTTTGACACGCCTCCATATGGCATGATATCTCCATTGGCATCCAGCATAACTGCAAAATACTTTGCTTCCGGATCCTGCATTTTCATAGTGATCTCAAATGGTGTTTTCGTAATGGAGAGAACACCATCTCCATTTTCATCTACCACATTTACATCCTTTTTAACCGTATCGGAAGTATTTTTCTCTACATCTACGTTGAACTTCCAGTCACCCTTCAGTGTCCATGAGTTATATCTGTTATTACCTTCAATTGCCTCAGGATACCGTTCAAAATACTCATTCCACATCTCAGTGAAAAACTGATGTTCCAGATCCTTCTGTTCTTCTGTCAGGCTCTCATAATCTGCATCATCTGTGCTGATTCCATGCTCTGCCATTTTCTGATTATATTCATCCCGCAGATCCTGAGGGATATCCGGGGTAGTATCCTGGTCATCCGGAAGAGTACCCACAATATCTTTCAGATCCAGCTCCATGGCAAACCTGTCAGGTACTTTGATGTCTTTGACATAATCGCTGATTGCCGGACCTCCCACCTGAGGAAGGTTCTCATCACTGTATTCATCCATTCCCAGTGTCTGGGCTAACTTGTCAAAACTAAAGTCCTCAGAATCTACATCAATCCCTTTTTCTTTGAAAAATGCGTTACGCACCTCATAAAATTTTGTCCATCCTGCATCATCCACTGTCATATCTTCTACAGGAATACGCAAAACTCCTGCATAGGTGTTATCATCCAGCATTTTTCCATCCAGATAAGCATTGAACAGATTACTTTTTTCATCCATGTAATCATATTTCACTGTAGAATTCTCGCTGAGCTTAATATTGGGTTTTCCATCAGATGTAATGAATGTATCCGGGAATTTATCCTCTGTATGGATTGTCATGGACAGGTACAGAGCCATTTCATTACAGTATACTTCTGAAAGCGTGACAGTTGTTCCATCTACTGTTTTACTGTATGATTCATTGTCTTTCGTTTTATCTGCATTGTTATTTTCTGTTGTATTCTGATCCTCAGCCTGAGCACTTTGAGGATTACCTCCGTCCTCCTGACTTTCATTAGTATCTGCCAACTCTGCATCTTCTGCAGAATCTGTCAACTGCTTTGCATATTTCGAATAATCACCATAAAATCCCATGGAATTACCGAGCTGCTTAAATACATTTCCAACCAGAGGGATGTTCTCTGCAAATGCCGGATTTGTGATACATACTGTTGAAAATACAGCTGCAGCTGCAGTCAGTCCCAAAGCTGTTTTGTATACTGTTTTGAATTTCTTGTGCGATTTTGCTGTTCCTGTGGATTTCTTTCCGGAACTTCCTGTTGATTTCTCCTGTAATCTTTGCACCATATTCTCTGTATTTTCCGTATGTCCAGAAGCTGCTGCCATTTCTCTGATTCTGGAAAATGCTTCGTTTTTTGCATCTTCTGCCTGCTTTGGCAACGGAAAGTCTGCCTGCATGATTTCCTCTATCACATTGTCATTTCTGTTATTCTTTTCTTTATCAAAATCCAACTTCTTCGCCATGATCACTTCATTCCTTTCTTGAACTTACTGTTATGTTTCCTGCTGTTACTGATCCTGTTCTCAGATTTTCATTCTGATATTCTGCAAACCTTCTGCTATACCTGTGAATTCTCTGTTTTTCTTTTTTTTCTGCTGCAGTCTCTTCTTCTGAATATTATCTTCTGCTGAAGTATATTCCTGCTTTAGCTGCATACGGGCTCTGACCAGTCTGGTTTTTACTGTGTTTTCATTCATATTTAATATAGAAGCAATGTCTGCGATCCGAAATCCCTCTACATAATACAGAACCAGTATGATCCTGTAGGATTCGTCCAACATTCCAAGCATTTCCTTGAACTCAAATTCCTCAATGGACATATCCTGTCCGGGGACTTCCGGAAGTTCTTCGGCTCTGCTGAAGTTTTTATAATGTCTGTGGATTTTATTGCATTCATTGATCAGAATACGAATCATCCAGGTTTTGAAATATTCCGGATTCTTCAGTGTATGTATTTTTTCAAAGCAGGTAAGTATGGTATCCTGCATGGCATCTGCGGCATCCTCATCATTATCCAGGATTCCCCGCGCCACCTTGTACATTGCCAGAGAATTCTTTTCCATCAGTTCCAGAAATGCATCCGCATCTCCTGAGATGGAGCGTTTTACCAACTGTATCAAATGCTGATCCTCCTTGCTTAGAGTTTTATGTGTTACTGTTTACTTCATGTCCAGTAGCTCTTATGTTTTTACAAATATGTTTCATTCGAATGAAGCTTTGTTGTTTTGTTTTACACTTATTAGATGGGGAATTATAGAGAAAAGTTTCATATCTTTTAAATAAATTTTCAGGTATCGGATTTTTATAGTTATTATAACTTCTCGTCCGCATATAATTGTAATACAACCAGATTATAATCTCTGGGTTTTCCTACAAAAAAAGCGGCACATTTCTGCGCCGTTTTTTTATCACTCATAATCTTTCTTAACGTTTTTTTTTATTCTTCAACATTCAACCTCTTCTGATACATAGACTGGAGCAGGAATTTTCCTGTCTCTGTTTTGAATATTTTTTCCAGCATATTTTTCACATTATTTCCGGAGAAATTACTCTCATCTGCATTTACCAGATAATCTGCCTCTATCATGATCTGATAATCAATACCATCGATTCCGGTTATTGTATGATGATGACTTACAATATAAGAAACACGATCTACAAATTCTTTCGGCAGATCTGAATCTGCGAAAAATTCCTCTATCAGTGCCGCACTTTCTTTCTCCTGATGTTTGCCGTTGGCATTTCCGTATTTTACTCTGCAGAGAGGGCAGGCAATGTCGTGGACAACCGCAGTCACCTCCACCAGCTTCTGCTGCTCCGGTGACAGATTTTCGCCCTCTGCGATTGTTTTTGCATATGCGTATACTTTCATGAAATGGTTGATGTCATGAAGATCTCCCTTGGAATACTCTACCATTTTCTTTACAACTTCTGCTACTGTCATGCTTTGTTCCTGCCTTTCTCTTACGGGTTTAGTTACTTGTGCACTCCGTTCTCAGTAACCGGGTTTATCTTATTCTGAAAAACAGCAGAATCTTTCGATCCTGCTGTTTACAATTATCAATTATTTGCAGAGTTCCTCTGCCATAGCCTCAATCTCCGCTTCGTTTGCTTCGCTTAAGGAAGAAGTGATCTTTACATTATTTTCCAGCCATGTAATGTTTTTGCTCTTTTCGAACATTCCCTGCATGATTCTTGCTGCTGCAGGTGCCCAGCTTCCGTTTTCGATGAGACCGATAGTGCGGTTCTGGTAGCTGCGTTCTGTAAGGTTCTCAATGTAGGTACGCATAAATGGGAAAATATCTCCGTTGTATGTAATTGTGGCAAGTACCAGTTTGCCGTAACGGAAAGCATCTTCCACTGCTTTTGCCATGTCATCTCTTGCAAGGTCAAATACAGTTACTTTCGGGCAACCTTTTTCTTCCAGTTTCTGTGCCAGAAGTTCTACTGCTTTCTTTGTGTTTCCATATACAGATGTATAGGCGATCACAACACCTTCGCTCTCCACTTTGTAGGAGGACCAGATATCGTATTTCTCAATGTAATGTCCCAGATTCTCTGTAAGGATCGGTCCATGAAGCGGACAGATTGTCTGGATATCCAGAGTTGCGGCAGCTTTCAGAAGTTTCTGAACCTGTGCACCGTATTTTCCAACAATTCCGATATAGTAACGGCATGCTTCGCAGTCCCAGTCTTCTTCTACGTCAAGTGCTCCGAATTTGCCGAAACCATCTGCTGAAAACAGAACCTTATCAGTGCTGTCATAGGTAACCATAACCTCCGGCCAGTGAACCATTGGTGCAAATACAAAGGTCAGCACATGTTTTCCAAGTGTCAGGCTGTCACCGTTTGCAACCACCAGCTTCTTTCCGTCCAGATTCAGGTTTCTGAAGAAATTTCCCATCATAGTGAAGGTCTTGGTATTTGCAACTACAGTTGTGTCAGGATATGCTTTCATGAAGTTCTCGATATTTGCGGCATGATCCGGCTCCATATGCTGTACTACCAGATAATCCGGTTTCGCACCGTCCAGGACTTTGGCTACATTTTCAAGCCATTCATCTTTGAAATTAGCATCTACGGTATCCATAACTGCGATCTTTTCATCCATGATCACATATGAGTTATAGGACATACCGTTTGGCACTACATACTGACCTTCAAACAGATCTATCTGATGATCATTTACACCTACATAATAAATATCATTTCCGATTTTCATGATAACATGTTCCTCCTTAGCGATATCAGGACCGGTAAAATCCGGTTAAAAATTCCAATTTTTTTATTTCTGAACCTATTATATCCACATTCATATCGTTCGTCAAGTTTCATTTTATCCTAAAATTTCACCCCTTAACTCATATATAAAAAGTAATACTGTCGTTTTATTTAATACTTATTCTGGTAAAATTCCATATTCCTTATATAACCATTTTCGAGTCTCTGCATTTGTCACAACAGACTGTATTTCTGCACTTCTTCCATCCATAATCAGACGATTAAGTAAAGTGCTTAATCGTTCTTCGCCGATTGCTTCTCCAATCGCTATGCCCTTTGCTTCTCCAATTGCCCTACCCCTTGCTTCTCCAATTGCTTTTGCCTCTGCTTCCGCCTCTTTTTGAAGCCGTTCGAGCCTTTCAGATTCCAGTTCAAGAACTTTTCCACCCATAATCTCACCTATTCCTTTCCGGACTGTTTTTTCATTCCTACATATATAGTCTGCTATTTTTATGATCAGTTTATTTAAATTCATGTATAAAGCCGTCTTATCTGCTCCTGAAAGTTCTCTTTCCAGATTTATCCGGATTTCCTCATAGTCATTTAGCAAACTCTGGAACATTTCCGGATTCTCACTCATTTCATGAATATCCTTTTCATATCGCATAATATAAAACGGCAGAAGCATCAGTAAATTTTTGTGAATTAAAAACTTTATCCTCACACGACTGAAGTCGCGTGCTTCCAGACGCTTTAGGCGTCAGACTAAATATCGGCGGATACGCCTGTAACTTAGGCCAGCGCAGTTATGCGCATTTTTCCATGCCAGATATGGCAGGTTCCCACATTGCAGGTAGTCCGCTGTATATCTGCCTGCATTTATGCTGCCTTTAAGATTTCCATTTGTAAATGAAGTTCTTTCAGATCTGCATAAACACATGAGGTTCTACGCTTTACCGAAGGGACTTTTGCCTCCAGCAAAGACCTTTCCGTTACCGGAAGGGGTTTTAAAAGTTCTCTGATAAAATATCTTGCTCCGATATTATACGATGCCGACAGGTCACAGTTATATCTTTTTCCTGTCTGGAATACACAAAGACTGTGATTTTTCGGGTCACGGGACACACTTCCGGAGCCATCGTATGCAAGCCTGCTCGTATTCCATGCGCAGACTCTGGATACCCGCATTCCTTTTCTGTGTGCCTGATGCTCACAGCGTTTCTGGATATCCCGTTTTCTCCACAGATGCAGTTTCTGTTTTTTCTTTCCGGATATCTTTCCCTGCATTTCCAGATACTCGAATACGATCACATCTGCATGGTTCTCTTCTGCATTTTTTACAATCGCACCTGCAATTTTTCTTCCCAGCTCTATGTTCAGGCGTTTCGTATATGCCCATCTTCCCCGTGACTGCGCAGAGCTGTGTTCCCTCTGGAATCTTCGGATTCGGCCCAGCGTGCGGTACATCCGGTCTTTTTCACTGGGATGATCGATAAATTTTCTCCCCAGGACAGTTCCGTCTGCCCGCATAATGGTACAGACCGCATCGGTATTGATTCCCAGGTCCACACTACAGATGATCTGTTCTTTTACCGGTGTCTTCGTAAGTGTCACTTCTTCCGTATAAGAAAAACGCAGGAAATATTTATGGTGCCTTTTCTCCAGTGTCGGGGCTGATGCCTTTTTCCCCGACCAGTTCCTGCGCAGATATTCCATATCTGTATGATTTAAACGCACACAAAACCATTTCCAGTCATGACCATCATACAGTTTCAGGTATGCTTCGCCTTTTCCTTCTTTTTCCTCTCTGTACATGACATCACGATAAAAAACAGGCATGGCATGATTCTCATACGCCAGTCTGGGTTTCCCTGCTTTTTCTCCTGACTTTTCCCACAGATCCATCCGTGTTTCGTAAGAAGATACACTTCCCAATGCATGCTGGATTGCGGCTCGCCTCAGGTAGGACGGCATCTTCGGAAAGCGAAGATCAAAATCAAAGCGTGCAGGATTCTTTTTTGTAGTATGCACCAGATGCTCTGCAGCATTAAACCGCCTTTTGGCATCCGGTATCTCTGCCAGTTCTTCCCACACCTGCTCATATATTTCTGTCAGGTAACTGACCGCAGACCGGTAGATTTCCAGTGTCTGGCGGACTGGGATATTCTGTTTTCGTAATTCTACGCCATAGCTGGATACGGTCTGCATCTCTTTTCCTCCAACAAATCATTTCTTCTGTCAGGCTTTTTTCTTTTCTTTTTCCTTTTGTCCTTCGATGTAGGCAAGCACCTGGTCTCTGCTCCTGTCACTGACCGTTATGGCACAGTAAGACGGATTCCACAGATGCCCACCCCACAGTTCCTTTTTTAACTCCGGATGCGCAAGAAACATCTGGCGTGCAAGATTTCCTTTCATGATCTTGATCATATCTGAAATATAAAACTGAGGTTTACAGTCCACAAGCAGATGGATATGATCCGGCATCACCTCCATTGCCAGGATCTGAAATTTATATTCTTCTGCAAGATTCTGTAACATTTCTTCGCATTCTGTATCGATTCCGTTTTTTAAAACCTTTTTTCTGTATTTTGTACACCAGACAAGATGATACTGCAAGGAATAGACATATCCCCTACCATATGAAAGTTTGTTTTTATCTATATTAAATATATCTTTTTCTCTAGTAGATATGGGGATTACTCCCCATACCCCTACGCAAAACCGTACGTGCGCTATTAACGCATACGGCTTTTCACTTTATATTTCATACTTTATCTATAAAACAAACTTACCTTAATACTTGGTTCTAACAATGGGAATGTTCGAAGCAGTCCATTAAAGAAAGTATCCGACGCATAACTTCTTTTCTGGCTTCTCCGATTCAGCCATTTATACAATAACCATTTTGTCTGTACTAGGAAATTCTTCACTTCCCTTGTATTGTCGGTCACTCCATAATACTGGTAATGTCCCCGCAATTTTGCATTCACTGTTTTAAATATCGATTCCAATGGTATTGTCCTATGTGTCTTTATCCACTCTTTCATTGCTTTAATTTTACTGCGGAATTTCTTTTTGCTCGTCTTTACCCTACAACGGAAAAACTCTCTCTTTCCGTCCATTCCGCAATAAAACGTGAAACCAAGGAAGTCAAAGGTATCTGATTTTCTCTCTCCTCTTGCTCTTCTGTTGTGCCTGGCAAACCTCCCGAATTCCAATATCTTCGTCTTTTCTTCCGCCAGCTCTAGTCCGTATTTAGCAAAGCGTTCTTCCAGCCTCTGCTTAAATATTTTTGCTTCATACTGGTTCTGAAAACAACAGACAAAATCATCACAGTATCGGATAAGATAACACTCTCCTTTACACTGTCTCTTCACGATTACATCAAACCAGTTATCCAATACATAATGCAGATATATATTTGCAAGTATCGGACTTGCTCCATTTCCCTGTGGGGTTCCCCGTTCGCTGTCGAGATATTTGCCATTTTCCATGACTCCGGCTTTCAGGAATTTATCTATAATCTCAAGAAATTTCCGGTCTGCTATATCATGTGCCAACATCTTCATCAGCCATTCATGGTCTACATTATCAAAGAAACCTTTAATGTCTGCTTCTACCACATAGTTTGTCTTTCGATACTGCACCATTTCTATGATTTCCCTTACTGCCTGATGGCAGTTCCTGTTCGGGCGGAATCCAAAACTCTCATTATAAAACTTCGGTTCATAAATCTGCTCCAGTATCTGTGCAATCGCATTTTCCACCAGTTTATCTTCATAACTGGAAATTCCAAGCGGTCTCATTTTGCCTTTTGTTTCCTTCGGAATATAAACACGCCTTGTTGGATTCGGGCGATAGCTTCCGTTTTTCATCCTTTTCACAAGATTTGCGAGATTTTCTTCCAGATTCTTTTCGTAATCCTCTTTTGTCACCTTATCAATCCCATACGCTTTCTTTCTGTCCATAGTCTTATGGATTGCTCTCAGCGTATCCGCATTGATGTAGGCTGCAAGATTCTAAACCTTTCTGTCGGTTCTGTTTGCTTTTGCGATATTATACTGTATTCCAAGTAACTCATTCACCATGTTCATCAGCTCTCTTTTGTCTGCATAGTTCTTTGTTCTTGAAGCTATAAAGTGCACAGCCCTTTTCTCCATCTGCTTTCACAGACTTCTGCGATAATATGGCTGTGTCGGACTTCCTGCCATTCATTTGGATTCCTAACGCATTTCTTTGTTTTGGTTTCCATACCTTTTTTAAGGAAATGACAGGATCTCAGCTGTTCCGATAACATACTTATCATCAACCTCGCCAAGCTCTCAGACTGGGGGATGCCGCTATAACCTTGCCATATCGGTCATAACAGTATTGTCTGCTGTGTAATAGAGCACATCGACCATTTCCAACCTCATAATAATTTCCCAGCTCAATCACTTCACTTTCGTTTCGGCTCTGTTGCTCCCTGTCCTACGCTTAAACCTAATGTTACCATTTCGGTTCCAAGGACTCGGTACAGGCGGTTGGCTAGACCTTACCTGATAGGATTTTTTTTTTTTCCTATTGTATGATTATCAGCTTACCAAAGCTTACAGAATTTCTTCCGCTCGCTAGGGGAAATCAACTATGCTGATTTCACAGCTCGCACCCATATAAATATTGTACCATATGTATTGGTTTATGTAAACATTTGTTCTGTTGTTTAGTAAAAAAATTTGCGCGTCTAACTCATCACTGAAAGTAACGAGAATGCGACGCGCAGTTATTCAATATGATACAATTTACCAGCAATCTTTAAACAGGAATCCGTGATAATCTCTCCGTTTTCCTGCTGATGTTCATTGCGCAACTGCACAATCGGTACATTCTCCGGATAAGAAGTATGGAATACTTCATTAATCAAAGGTACTGCCAGATATGGCATTTTCTCAATCATTGTACGAAATACATCATCAAATATCGTATTATTCATTAGATACCTCACTTCTATTCTAACATACGGTAACAATGTTTGAATACCCAATTTGCACAAATATCATAAATCGGATAATCTTTATCTTTCGTACATGCTTTCATAAAGGGAAATAGATGACCGGCTGGTCTGGAATTTGAATATGTAAATTCAGTGTAACAAATACATACAGTTCCGTCAATCAATAGTTTTCGACACATCAACACTACTTTTGAAAATTTATTCCTTACGTTTCAGTAACAAATTCTCAGTTCACAATACACAAGGCTGTCACACTACATAAGCAATTAGTGTAACAGCCTCTTTTCTATTCTCTGAGATCAGGCTCATGAGATCTTGCCGTCTTTCATTTCAAATACAGTATCAACGATATTCATAGTAGATTTTCTGTATTACGTAACGTGATTTCTGTTTATACCTCATCCTTTTTTAACTTTCGTTCTAACTCTAAAACTTCTTTTCTGCACAATTCTATTGCATCATTACAGGTTTCCACATCATCACCATCTATCTCTATGCTATCGTCACCAGGATATCTGGTTGAAAAATAGAAACCATCTATCATTCTCATATGTGTCTGCGTATTTTTTGAAAACTCTGTTCCCATATTTCCTTTTAGAAATTTCATCAATCTGTTCAGACTATGTGTACGCAAAATATTTTCAAAATCTTTCTGTTGTATAGCATCATCCGGTTTATAGTATTCTGATATCAGATGCTTCATATATTTTTCGCATATTCCCTGCGCCATGGCACCCATCATATTTGCAACTATCCCCGCATCATAAGAGGCTTTAAAATATTGAAAATCATTTTCTGCAAAATCAAAATAACTGTTCAAGGCCATATCTGAATTCCTTCCTTTCGCACATTTGTATAATACAGCATTTTGTTCCTTTTCCAGTCATCGCCAACTACAATTTTCAGATCCGTTTCTGCATCATCCAATTCCTCAGAGGATACTTCTGATTTTAGAAGATAAAGATATTTTTTAAGTTCCGGCCGGGAGCGGAATGACTCTGACAGTTCCAGAAACAGATCAACATCACTGCTATATTTCTCTTCTCCCCGTGCACAACTGCCATACAGATATATTGTCTTAATATAAGGCCTTATGCATGATGACTGAATAGTTCGTAAAGCATACTCCGCTGCATCTCTCTGCCGTTTTGATCTGATACATGTCAGCATTTTCTATTCCTCCGTTTTCTCTGTATATTATTTCCAGATTATGCTTACATTTTCTGCTTCAGGATTTCTTTGTAAAAAAATTATAACATTCCTTATCTTCTATGTCTATCTTCCATTTATCTGGTGAAAAATTAGAGTGTATTATTGTTACTTTCTTTTATTTTCCTTCAAAGATCTGAGCGATCGGTGAATCTGCAGACAGTATCACTGTTTTGTCCTCACCTTTCATAGATGTCTTCAGCGCATCCAGGCTTCTCACAAATGAATAAAACTCACTTCTGTCCTCTTCTCCATAAGCCTGCGCAAGAATTTTCATATATTCCTGCTCCCCTTCCGCCCCCAGGATCTCTGCCTGTTTTTTAGCATCAGAAATCTGAATTGCTACTTCTTTGTCGGTTTTATTTCGAATCACCTTTGCTTCAGAGTTTCCCTCTGCCTTGTAAGTCGCTGCAATATTATCTCGTTCAGAAATCATTCGTTCATATACAGCTTCCTTATTATCATCCGGCAGGTCCAGCTGCTTGGTTTCGAATTTGAGAAGTTCGATTCCATACTGATCCATGTTTGTTCCTATTGCCTCCATGACCATATCAGACAGTTCTCCGTCACGACTTGTGATCACCTGATCCTGTGACATACTGCTGATCGCATTTTTGGTAGCATTATACACAGCAGTATTAATTCGACTTTCGCCGCTTTCCACAGAAGAGTTTAATGTCTGTGCAAATTTAAGCGGGTCGCTGATTTTCCAGAGAACATAGCTGTCGCTGATCATTGTTTTCTTATCTTTTGTAATTACATCAGATGCTGCAAGATCATACAGCAGTGTTTCCTTTGGCAATGACTGTGTACTCTCTATAAACGGAATCTTAAAACTGATTCCCGATGAGCTGATCACCCTGTCAACCTTGCCAAACTGACGGATCAGCTTATATTCATTTTGCTGAGTTACTGTTACCGACGCTCCGACAGCTACAACCACTGCAGACACACCAATTAATATTCCAATTTTCTTACCTTTCATAAATTAGTCCTTTCCAAATTATATCTCTATCCTTCGTATTTCATTTACCAAAACACTTTTATATGAAATATTTTCTGTCATTTCTTTATTCGTTCTCAGAATCATTTATATTTTGTGTATCCTGAGCACTCTGCGGGTCTGTGTTCAGTGTTTCTGTTGAATTCTCTGAACTATCCCCTGTAAAAGAATCTAACGGCAGAACCTTCTGCACTCCATCTCCATTATCAATCACAATCTTCATTCCCGGCAGCACATCTTCCATTGCCTCATAGAACATACGCTTCTTTGTGATCTCCGGATTCTTAACATACTCCTCATACATGGCATTAAAACGTGCAACCTCAGCTTCCGCCTCATTAATCCTTACCTGCTTCTGCGCCTCAGCATCCTGAATGATCTGGTCTGCTTCTGCCTCAGCCTCCGGAAGCTTTTCGTTTCTGTATTTATTGGCATTATTCAAAGCAGTTTCTTTTCCCTGCTTGGCAGTTTCTACTGCTTTAAATGCTTTCATAACCTCCTGTGTGGGCGGTTCTGAATCCTGGATTGTGATATTCACAAGCTGAATCCCCAGATCCTGTTCCTCCATCTGCTTCAGGATCATTTCTTTAATCTTACTCTGGATCTCACCTTTTCCGGTGGTAAGCACTTCATCCACATCATAACTTGCGATTACTGTACGGATACAGCTTTGAGAAATATTTTTTAGAATATCTTCCGGTTCCTCTGAATTATAAAGATATTTTACCGGTTCTAAAATTCTGTACTCAACAAAGAAATCTACATCAATAAAGTTATAATCCGAGGTAATCATAATGCCCTCATTCTCAACCACCGAATTATCTCCCATACTATATCCAATAGGAAATCCCTGGATCGTTGTATTTACTTTCTGTACTTTCTGTATAAAAGGAATCTTAAAATGCAGTCCTGTTTCTGCCACTGCCTTCGGCACTCCGAAAGTTGTCAATACTGCCTGTTCCTGCTCCTGGATCTGATAGGTAGCATCTCCCGCAAGCCCTGCAATAATCACCAACCCTGCTGCTCCTATTACAATACGTTTCACATGTTTTCCCGGCTTCTGTAATTTTTTAAATGGATTTACTTTTTCGTTCACTTTTCTCCTCCGTTTCACCATTTGACATAATTAAATTTTTTGCTTCTAAAAATTTCTGAAGAAAAGAAAAAGACTTTCATTTCAGACATAATATGAGCTCTTCTCTTAATGTCTAAAACAAAAGTCTTGCCGATTATATCATAATGCGGGCATTCTTAATCTGCCGTTCTGACGCATTTATGTACCATTTATAGGAAAAACAAGTCCAGTTCTTCATAACGATGGCCGCTACTCCCTTTTCTTTGAGCAGCATCATATCATAACTATTTACAAAATGCAAGAAATATTTTTACGTAATCTCAGTCGCATGTTATACTTATGTTACTGTTCACACACCACTATCCCGAGACATACAAACCAAAATTCCATTGCCACAGGCAATCTGGAATAAATTTGGGCTACGTTACTGAGAATGGAGTGAACAGTAACATACTTATTATATTAAAGCCGAAACTTTTTCAAATAATTCGGTCTCAGGAGGTTTTTCATGAAAGCATACGAACGCCTATTATCTTATGTAAAAGTATTCACTCCAAGCAGTGAAGAAACCGGTACTTCCCCATCTACACAATATCAGTTTGACCTTGCCAGACTTCTGGTTCAGGAATTAAGGGAACTGGGTGTGAAAGATGCCGATGTAGATGAACATTGCTATGTCTATGGACATATTCCGGCAACCAGAGGATATGAATCCTGCCAAAAACTGGGCTTTATCGCTCATATGGATACAGTCTCTGATTTCTGCGATCATCCGGTTACTCCGGTTATCACTCCGAATTATGACGGCAAAAACCTTGCACTTGGAACCAGCGGCAGAGTTCTCTCCCCGAAAATGTTCCCTCATCTCTCCACATTAAAAGGCAGAACTCTCATTACTTCCGATGGAACCACCATCCTCGGTGCAGATGACAAAGCCGGAATTGCCGAGATTATGACAATAATTGAACACCTCAATGACAATACTATTCCGCATGGTCCTCTCTGCATTGCATTTACCCCTGACGAAGAAATAGGAATGGGACCAGCCCATTTTGATATAAAAAAATTTGGAGCTGATTTTGCTTATACACTTGATGGTGATACAGAAGGTGAAATCCAGTATGAAAACTTTAATGCTGCCAGAGCAGTAGTAGAATTTACCGGTGTAAACGTACACCCGGGTTCTTCTAAAAATACAATGGTCAACGCAGCACTTGTTGCCATGGAGTTCAATTCCATGCTCCCTTCCGCTGACACACCAAGAAATACGGAAGACTATGAAGGATTTTTCCATCTCTATTCCATAAAGGGAGATGTCTCACACGCTGCTCTCGAATATATCATTCGTGACCACAATGCAACTACTTTTGATGTCCGTAAGAAGAGTATGGAACACATCACTAAAATTTTAAATGAAAAATGGGGAAAAGGAACTGTCTCACTTACCATCACAGAACAGTACCGAAATATGAAAGAAATCATCGACACCTGCATGGAACTGATTGAGCATGCAACTGCAGCATGCAAAGAATGCAATATCCCGCCGCTTATCACCCCGATCCGCGGAGGCACAGACGGTGCCCAGTTAAGCTTTATGGGACTCCCATGCCCGAATCTCGGAACAGGAGGACATGCTTATCATGGACCTTATGAACACATTACTGTTGAAGGAATGGATATTGCTGTAGATGTAGGATTAAAGATTATCGAATTATTTTACAAATATCCATTCATATAACAACAAGAGACCTCCATAGACAGTCCCTTATTTTCCTAATGAAATCTGATATTCATGAGTCAGCGTATGGCATTTCAAGTATTATGAGCATGAGCAGGAAGTTCAAAGTTCCAATCTGCGATTACCTTTCCCCGCCATTCCGGATGTACATGGAATCCCTGATTGTAAACCCCTGTGGACCAATCATACTTGGAATTGATCACTCCTCTGCTGCCATGGTACAGGAGACAATGGTATGTGTAAACTGATAAAAGGGATTAAACACGAAAAAAGAAACTGCATCTCCTAGTCCATGATCCTCTGATCAGAAAATACAGTTTCTCTTTATGTTCACTATTTAACCTTTTACAGCTCCAACTGTAAAACTCTCCTGAACCTGTTTGCTCAGTAACAGATAAATCACTACTGTCGGCAGTGTAGCGATCACCATACCGGCTCCGATAATTCCCCAGTTCGTGGAATGTTCTCCTACAAAAGACATAATTCCTACAGGAAGTGTCTTGTACTGTGAACTGTCTACAAATGTGTTTGCAAATAAAAGCTCGTTCCATGTATTCAAGAATGCGAAGATACAGGAAGTGGCAATTCCAGGACGTATCATAGGCAGGATGATTCTGAAAAACATGTTGAAAATATTACATCCATCAATACATGCAGCCTCTTCGATCTCTCTTGGCAGAGCTTTGAAGAATCCGCTTAATATCATAACCGTCATCGGCATGGCAAATGTAATATACGGAAGCATCAGTCCCAGATATCCGCCTCTGATTCCCAGTCGATCCAGTCCCTGAAACAGTGGAAGCAGAGTTGCCTGTACAGGAATCATGATTCCCAAACTGAAGATTGCTGCCACAATTCCTTTTGCTTTCCAGTACATTCTATTTATCGCATATGCAACCATGGATGCCAGAAGTGTTGAAACAACAACTGTCACTGCTGCATAGAAAACAGAGTTCAACAGATATCGTAAGATTTCTCCTCCCATAAGGGCCTTGGAGTAATTTCCAAAATGCCATACTTTCGGCAGACCCACCAGGTTGTTGGAATCAAATATTTCCGTGTTACTTTTGAATGAAAAAGTTACTAGCCAGTAGAACGGGAATATCTGAACAAAGGTAAATACAGCCAGGAACAGATAGATTAAGGTCTTTTTTAATTTCATAGCACTCATTTTCATCTGCGTCTCCTCTCAAATCATTGATGCATTTTCTTCAGATTTTTTGAAAATGCGATTGAGCAGGAAGCTGAACAGCAGACATTCAAACACGATGAAGAACGCCTGGGCGCTGCCGTAACCATAGCGGCATTTTACAAACAGATTATCATACATCAATGTTGCAGGAACTTCACTGACATGGTTCGGGCCGCCGCCTGTCATAACATATACCAGGTCAAATACACGCAGAGAACCAACCAGTGCAAATGTGGCACATACTTTAATCGTCGGCATCAGCAGCGGGATCGTGATCTTCGTAGCTGCCTTGAATCCTGTAGCTCCGTCCAGTTTCGCAGCTTCATAATATTCCGGCGAAATATTCTTCACACCTGCATAGAGGATGACCATATGGTATCCGATGCTCTGCCAGATTGCCGGGATCACCGTTGTCATATAAGCAGTTTTCGGATTTACCAGCCATGCAGTATCGTTTACCATTCCCAGTGCACCCAGGATCGCATTCAGAAGTCCCTCACTGTTGAAGATCTTGCACCAGAGCTGTCCGATTACCATACTGGAGATTACTACCGGCAGGAAAAATACAGTTCTGTAAAAGCCCTCTCCCTTGATCCCGTTTGCCAGGAGGATGGCCAGGAATAACGCGATAGGGATCTGAATAAACAAAGAACCTGCTGCCAGAATAAATGAGTTCAATACAGATCTCAGGAAATAAGGATCTGTTGTAAATAGTTCTTTGTAATTTTTTAATCCAATAAAGACTTTTTCTCCGATTCCGTCGTAATTGAACAGTCCGTAATATCCTGTGGTAAACAGCGGGATCACCGCCATTACCAGAAACAGGATCAGGCCCGGTGCGACGAAAACAGCGATATAGGCCTTATTACTTAAAAGTTTTTTCATAGTTTCATCCCTACGTTATTCTGCTGCGCTGATTGCATCCTGATGTGCAGTCATAAAGCTGTCAATATCTGCGTTTCCGGAAAGTAAGGACTGAGCCTGCTCCAGATGAACAGCTGCTGCGTTTGCATTTATGATACCATCCCAGTTCTGTACACCTGTTTTTACGCCATCATAGAGATCCATTAATTTTACAAATGTCGGGGAGATCGTGTCTGTGTCAACATCTGTATTCCAGCATGGGAATCCTGTGCCAAGTTCCAGAGCCTGCTCGCCCATTTTCTCAGAAATATACATTGCGAAATCTGCGGACTCTTCCGGTGTATCTGTGTTTTTGTTTACAAAGAAGGAAGCACTTGCACCGCCTGCATAATCAGCTGCATCCTGCTCGTCAGAAACTACAGGGAATGTGATCACTTCTACATCTTTAACAGCGCTGTCTTCTGCATTGTCGATAGTTCCTGCGAACCAGCTTCCGTCAAGCTGCATTGCAACTTTTCCGTTGAGGAAGTCTGCGGTAGCTTCTGCTTCGCCGTCTTCCAGAGGGTTCTTGCCAAGGATTCCTTTGTCGTATAATTCAACAACATCTTCTGCTGCTTTCTTGAATCCCTCGTTTGTGAATTCTGTTTCGCCCAGAAGTGCGGACTGTACTTCAGAAGCACCTACTTCTCTCAGTGCAAGTGATTCATACAGAGCACCTGCAAGCCATGCATCTTTTGCGCCGACAGCCAATGGTGTTACTCCGTCCAGTTTCGCAAGCGCTTCGCCGGCTGTGATCAGTTCATCATAAGTAGTAGGAATCTCTACTCCTGCCTGGTCAAATAAATCTTTGTTGCAGAACAGGCACATCATATAGCTGTCAATCGGAAGTGCATATAAATTTCCATCCAGTTCAAAGTTGCTTGTGGAACCTTCTTTAATTCTGCTCTTAATATCATCTGTTACATAATCATTTAACGGTAAAACTTTATCAGCATCTGTAAGCTGTTTCAGTTTTCCAGGTGCCCAGTAATAAAATACATCTACTCCAGAAGCGCTGCTTGCGAATTCTGTAGAGATTTTTGTCTTATAGGATTCTGTATCCAGACCGTGAAGTTCAATTTTGATATTTTCATGTTCTTTCTCGTATTCTTCTACCGCTGCCTCGAATGCCTGTGTCTGTGCACTTTCCGGGTCTGTAAACTGATGCCATACATCCAGTGTTACTGTATCAGCTGCGAAAACTGTTGCAGATGCTCCGAAAACTGTTGTTCCAACCATTGCAACACCCATGCACGCTGCTGTAAACTTTTTCCAATTGTTCATTTTTTTCCTCCCTGAATTATGAACTCTAAGTGACTTGTTATGTTGATATTATAAAATCCGGAAGGCGTTTTCTCAATTCAGATTATTTACCTGAAAGGGTGCGATTTTTACTTTTGTACTCATTTACTGTTTTTCCGGTGTACTTTTTAAAGGATGTTCCGAAGTAATGTGCATCAGGCATTCCCACGGCCGCCGCTACTTCATATACTTTCAGATCCGTAGTATCAAAAAGCTCCATACTCTTCTCCACGCGCTTGCGCATAATATATTTCGTAATACTTTCCCCTACAGACTGTTTGAAAATACGGCTGAGATAACTGGCATTTACAAACAGATCCGATGCGATCAGGTTCAGGGACAGTTTCTCCCTGTCCAGATTCTGTTCAATATATTCCTGTGCTTTCTGAGCTACTGTATTTCCTCCTGCATTCCGTGAAATCGTCTGTATGGTTCCCTCGATTAGAGCATACAGTGTTCTGCAGAACTCCTGCAGTGTATTAATCCCTGAAATATTTTCCAGGATCTTTACCTGTTCTTCATTATCCAGATGTTTATTGCTTTCCTTCAATACAGACATCGTATTGTGGAAGAGCAGAACCCCCAGATTACGAAGCTGAGAGATCATCAACGGACCGTTAAAAATATACTGTTCCAGATAATGGTCTATAAATCCAACAGCCGCTTCCTGGTCACCACTTTTCACTGCGATCCTGTAACTGTCGAAATTCACCGGGTAAGAATGACTGATCTGCTGCATATATTCAATATAATCCTCGTAGAAGATCAGGGTCTTTCTCTCATCCCGCATAGTGTCTACCAGTGCTTCCTCACATTCTGAGAGTATTTTCGGACTGTCATCTATTTCTTCATAATAACAGCTGACTGATGTAGCTACTGTGCCGTCTTTGCCCAGTTCAGTAATCTGTTCAAATGCATTCCCGAGCAGCTTTTTAATCTCCGGCGTTTCTTCTACAACAAAAAATATCTTGTTCTTCTCCAGGGAGAAATACCCGTAATTTTTTTCACCCAGAGCTTCATTCATGATCTCCAGAAGTTTCAGCAGAATATCGTGATCTTCCAGATCCATGATGAGCAAAGCTCCCCGGACTCCTTTGTTTTTCCACAGCCGGATCTGATATTCAGAAAGCTTTTCCTCAGCTTCCTCAGATTTAATATACCCGGTGACGATCCTTCGAAGCAGTTCCTGGCAGAGAACCGGATAGATTTCCACATCTTTCGACTGCTGTTCCCGTTCCTTCAGGATCTGTTCCCGCAGCTTCACCGCAGCAGCCAGAAGTTCATCTGACTGGATAGGTTTTAACAGAAATTCTTCCACTCCTATGTGTATGGCTTCTCTGGCATATTCGAACTCCCGGTATCCGGTAACGATCACAATATGCACTGCCGGATATGTCTCCCGGATGCGCCTGCTCAGTTCCAGTCCATCTATTCTCGGCATATTAATGTCTGTATACACAATATCTGGCGTCTGTTTCTCCATCAGTGCCAGCGCATCCTCTGCACACTGGACATTGCCCATAATGTGAAACCCCTCCGATTCCCAGGCTACGCTTTTTTCCATTAATATGCCTTCATATTTCTCATCATCTACTATTAGTATATTAATAACATCCTTCTCCATTACTGTCCCTCTTCTTCGTATTAACCATCTGTTTTGTATGAAAAACGTACCCTCACTTCCGTCCAGCATCCCGGCTGGCTAGATATGGATACTGCATCCTCAATCCCATAAAATAGTTCAACTCTCTGTTTCACACTGTGAAGCCCGAATCCTGACTTGGAAGTTTTATATCCGCCTTCCAGGATCAGCCGGATCTTATCCTCCGGAATCCCTACCCCATTATCTCTCACAGAAACTTCCATCAGTTTGTCGTCCAGTGCCTGCACAGAAATACACAGTTCCCCTTTGCCCTCTTTCTGGCGCATTCCATGATGGACTGCATTCTCCACCAAAGGCTGCAGGATCAGTTTCAGCATCAGAATATCCAGCAGATTTTCATCCACTTTATATTCAATGCTGATTTCATTATTATACCGGATATTGATGATCGTCATGTAACTTTTGATAATATCCAGTTCTTCCCTCACCGTGATCACCTGACATCCACTGTTTAAGCTGTTTCTGTAAAATCTTCCCAGCGCCTGTGTCATCTGGAAACTTTTGTCCTGATCCCCGATCAGAGTAAGGCCGCTGATCACATCCAGAGTATTATACAGGAAATGGGGATTGATCTGCTCCAGGATCAGATCCAGTTCATTTTTCCGAATGATCTTCTCTTCTTCCTTGGTTCTCTCCAGAAGCTTACGGATAGAATTCAACAGATTATTATAGGTCCGTTTCAGGTTGGTGATCTCATCCTCACATTCTTCATCCACCTCCAAGTTCTCAGGAATAGATTTAGAATACATCATCTGTTCTTCCATTTTCTGGATCGGTCTGCTCACTGTATGGGAAATAAAAATCCAGCACAGGATTAGCATACCTATATTGACGATCAGGACGATGAGCGTATCGAAATAACTGATACTGTTGGAAAAACTGCTCATAGGTGTCTCTATAGCTAGGGTCCATCCATCTATCATAGATGAGATCTTTTTATACACCATGGAATTCTCTTCGCTGCGTACAATCTTTGTCTCATTTTCTTCCAGGGATCCGATAATATCCTTGCTTACATCATAGTTTTCTTTTTCCTTCGGTCCGAAGATCAAAATGTCATTCATCAACACATAAAAATTGGAATTCAGATTTCCGCCCACAGAATCGAAGATCTCGCGGATGGTTTTCTCATCGATATTTACCATGAGGATTCCCAATTTGGAATAATCTGTTTTTTTCTTGATCACACGGATCATGGAGAGAATATTTCTGTTTTTGCTTTTATAGCTGACGATTCCTCCACCATCTGTCTCAAAGATCCAGTCCCCATCCTTTTTTATGGCTTTTTCATACCAGTAGGCATCTTCTACAGCAATTTCTTTCTTCGAAACAACCTCTTCTCTGTTGCACATAAAAGAATTTCCTATATTGTCATAAAATACAATAGAGGAAATATAATCTCCTGCCAGCATGATATTGGTCAGGCAGTCCTGCAATTCTGTTCTAGTCTTCACAGTCAGATTTCCTTTGGATACCTCTTCCAGAGTATCCTGAAACATTTTGCTCCAGAACACTGCATAGGTATCCTGATTTACATGATCAATCATCAGCTCCAGGTTGCTGTCGATGGCATGAAGAGTCTGTGTTGTCATTTCACCGATATGCTTCAGATTGGATTTCTGACTGCTGTATACCACTGTTCCTATGGAAATGACAGACGACATTAAAATGCAGGCAAGGAACAATACCCATATTTTTGTCTTTATCTTCATCCTTTTCAAACCCTTCATGCATCCACCTCTTCTTATTTCTTATACCAATTTTATCAATGCCACACCATATGCCGGAAGAGCAAATTCCAGCACTGCTTCTTCTCCTTCTACCTTAACAGGTAATTCCTCTGTTTTCAACTCAGAAGCCTCTTTTAATTCCTTCACCTGAGCAGGTGTGGGATAAGTAGGGCATCCCATTTCTTCCCATTGTTTTTTCGCATTTGCATGGTTATCATCGATCCTCTGAATCTCTGCTTTTTTACCGGGGGCATTTTTGATATGAATTTCTACTTTTTCTTCAGAAACTGATTTTCCGATCATTTCCTGATTATAGACCAGAATTGCAAGGCTGCCTTCTTTGTCCACAATCGGGCAGATTCCCACATGTCCCTGTTCTTCTACTTTCGGAAGCCGTTCCTCTCCCAGCTGATGCATCAGTTCAAAGGCACGGTATACAGGTTTCGGAATTCCATGAATGGTCTGCAGTCCGAATCCACCCCTGAACTCTCCCGGAACCTGTCCATGTTCTTCGAAGATATCAGAAAATGTCCAGAATGAATATGCTTCTACATATCCATAGTTATCAATGAGAGTCTTGGTTACCAATGCGGAGCTGTAAGGTGTATCATGGAATTCGTCTCCCTCATTGGCTGAAGTGTTCCATTCTGTATAATATAATGGAAGGTTTCCTGCTTCATGCTTCGCAATACGTACCATCTTGGTCAGCAGTCCTCTACGGTCTATCTCATCGCTGTTTAAGTTGACTTCTTCTCCGAAGAAATTATCCAGATGCATATCTGCATTCCAGTTGGGATCATCTGATGGATAGTGATGAGTGGAAATAAAATCAAGCGGTACGGAATTTTTCTCACAGTAGTTGACAAAATCCGGGATCCACTCATTATTGGCAGTGGCCGGTCCGCCGGTTCTCAGGTTTGCGCCTACACTTTTTACTGCTCTGGCAGTATGTTCATATAATAAGAAATAATCTTCCTGGTCTCCTGCAAAAAAGAAATCCAGATCCGGTTCATTCCACACTTCGAAGAACCACTTCTCCAGTTCTTCCATTCCGTATCTACTCTCCAGATGTTTCAACAACTCAACGATCAATCCATCCCACAGTTCGAAGCTCTTAGGCATGGTAACGTTTCCTTTATAATAGAAGCAAGTCTGATCACCTGATGCAAATGGTGTGGGCATGAAACTCAATTCCACAAATGGCTTCATGTCAATACTTAATAAGAAATCAAAGATATTGTCAATATTGACGAAATTGTATTCGTATTTTCCAGGCTCAACTTCTCTGACCACACTCATCTGATCATTAAAAAGTCCATGAAAACGTACATACTGAAATCCCAGATCCTTCTTGGCTTTTCTCAGCATCATTCTGTAATCTTCACGCAGTGCAGTATATGCATGGCAAGCACCTACGCATTTCTCCCAATAGTGATCAAATTTAGTTTTCGGCGCATTCTGATCTACATAAAACTTCAAATTCTCCATCTTTTCCTCCTGAAAGTGCATTTTTATTTTTTATTATAAACATGCCATTTCCATCCATGCAATACGCCCTGACTGCAAAGTCAAAATCCCGACCTATTCTGTAAAAAAATTACCCCTCTTTCTTAGTAATCCCCATATCCAGCTAACTTCCTAGTTTTCGCGAATCCCAGCCAGAAAAAAGAAATGGTTTCCCCTTTGAAACACATAAAAAAGGCCAGCTATCATCTAGCTGGCCTTTCCTATATCTTCAAAACTACATACATGCTGACATTTCCTTGAGATTCATTCTTCCTGCGATTCTTGGTCAAGCCCTCACCCGATTAGTAACAGTCAGCTCCATGCATTACTGCACTTCCACCTCTGCCCTATCTACCTCGTCGTCTTCAAGGGGGTTTACTTCTTTCGAATGGGATATCTCATCTTAAGGGGGGCTTCACGCTTAGATGCCTTCAGCGTTTATCCCTTCCGGGCTTGGCTACTCGGCCGTAGACTTGGCAGTCTAACCGATGCACCAGCGGCCCGTCCATCCCGGTCCTCTCGTACTAAGGACAGCTCCTCTCAGATATCCTACGCCCACGCCGGATAGGGACCGAACTGTCTCACGACGTTCTGAACCCAGCTCGCGTACCGCTTTAATGGGCGAACAGCCCAACCCTTGGGACCTACTACAGCCCCAGGATGCGATGAGCCGACATCGAGGTGCCAAACCACTCCGTCGATGTGAACTCTTGGGAGTGATAAGCCTGTTATCCCCAGGGTAGCTTTTATCCGTTGAGCGATGGCATTCCCACTTAATACCACCGGATCACTAAGCCCTACTTTCGTACCTGCTCCACCCGTCGGTGTCGCAGTCAAGCTCCCTTCTGCCTTTGCACTCTTCGAATGGTTTCCGTCCATTCTGAGGGAACCTTTGGGCGCCTCCGATACCCTTTCGGAGGCGACCGCCCCAGTCAAACTCCCCGTCTGGCATTGTCCCACCGCCGGGTCACGGCGGCTGGTTAGAAACCCAATACTGCAAGGGTGGTATCCCAACAGCGGCTCCATGGCAACTGGCGTTACCATCTCCTAGCCTCCCACCTATCCTGTACATGCAATACCGAGTCCCAGTACCAGACTGGAGTAAAGCTCCATGGGGTCTTTCCGTCCTGGCGCAGGTAACCAGCATCTTCACTGGTACTTCAATTTCACCGGATGCATTGTCGAGACAGCGCTCAAATCATTACGCCTTTCGTGCGGGTCGGAACTTACCCGACAAGGAATTTCGCTACCTTAGGACCGTTATAGTTACGGCCGCCGTTTACTGGGGCTTAAATTCAAAGCTTCGCTTGCGCTAACCTCTCCTCTTAACCTTCCAGCACCGGGCAGGCGTCAGCCCATATACCTCACCTTTCGGTTTCGCATAGACCTGTGTTTTTGCTAAACAGTTGCTTGAGCCTATTCTCTGCGGCCTGGTTTCCCAGGCACCCCTTATCCCTAAGTTACGGGGCCATTTTGCCGAGTTCCTTGACAATGCTTCTTCCGCCGGCCTTAGGATTCTCTCCTCATCCACCTGTGTCGGTTTACGGTACGGGTACGGTATAAACGATAGCGGCTTTTCTTGACGCATGGCTCACGGACTTCGTTACTTTATTTCACTCCGCATCACGGCTTCCCATTGCCACCCGGATTTGCCAAAGTGACTGGTACCCCGCTTGCACCGGGCTTTCCATTCCCGGCTTCCGCTTTCCTTACGTGTCCCCACAGTTCTGTCATACCGCAGTACAGGAATCTCCACCTGTTGTCCATCGGCTACGACTCTCGTCCTCGCCTTAGGCCCCGACTTACCCAGAGCAGATCAGCTTTACTCTGGAAACCTTGGATATTCGGCCATAAGGATTCCCACCTTATTCTCGCTACTCATTCCGGCATTCTCTCTTCCATGCAGTCCACAGCTCCTTACGGTACTGCTTCTTCCCGCATGCAATGCTCCTCTACCAACCTTTCGGTTCCTTAGTTTCGGTGGCGCGTTTCAGCCCCGGACATTTTCGGCGCAGGACCTCTCGACCAGTGAGCTATTACGCACTCTTTGAATGGATGGCTGCTTCTGAGCCAACATCCTGGTTGTCTTCGAAATCCCACATCCTTTTCCACTTAACGCGCACTTGGGGACCTTAACTGAAGGTCTGGGCTCTTTCCCTTTTGACCGCCCAACTTATCTCGTGCAGTCTGACTCCCGATAATCGATTACGCGGCATTCGGAGTTTG